>DASYWM010000215.1:0-4187 GCA_035936075.1 Thermomicrobiales bacterium | reverse complement strand
GTCCCCGAAAAACCGGGGACGGTTTGCTCCATTTTGCGGACGGAATTTGGCCCTCGGGCCCTCCCTCTAATCGATATCAATTCTGACCACACGTATCCTGGTCCGGGTCACGCCTCATCGCTATGCTCACGAGCATACCGGTCGAGTCGGTCAAGCTCATCCTCATAGAGCGGTCGGCGCAGCCGCGGCGCCACAAGCCGCTCCACCAGTCCCCGGATACCACCGGTGTGCCTGTTCGTTTCGATCCGCACGTGGCACCGGTCTCCGGCAGGCGTCACAGTAAAGGTCGTGGCCCTGCTCCCGTCGAAATCGACTTCGCGCAGCACCCGGCCTGGTACCGTCTCCTCGATCCGCTGGTGATAGGACTCCGTCCGTCCGCCGACTGTGACCTCGAAATGGATGACCGTGCCCGTACCGATCCCTCCCTGCTCAACCCTGAAACCGGAAAAGGCGTCCGGCAGGATGCGAGGATGGTGCTGCTGATAGTCGGCGAGGGTACGGTAGACACGCTCGTCGGGTGCGGCGATCTCCCTCTCGGCGGAGGCCGAAATACTGCTCATGAATCCCTCCTCGGCCCTGACTCTGGTTGTCTTATCCGGCGTTCTCGGAACCTTGCTAGGGACTGCCACTGAACCGTGACGCTCCGATTCGTGATCAATCACCTGAGTCCTATACAGAGGACACTGCAGCATTCATTGACGCTGGCACGATGCTCAGGCTGATGACGCTATTCGGGCGAGCGGTGGGGAACCAGGGGATGTATGGTCGCATCCGGCATCTCCCGCGATTCTCTTATCGTGCCCGTGGCTTGGCCCAGCGACGCAGCCGGCGACGTCGGCGTTCCCGCTCTTCTTCGGCGTCCGGTGACCGCCGGGTGTCACTGCCGGCGATGAGCGACCGCATGCGGTCGCCGACACTCAGGGGCCGCGTCATCATGTCGGCGTAGTCCTGGGCCGAGGCAACCGGGCCGACATCCTGGCCCTTCTCATCCTCCAGCACATGCCGGTGCTTCATGACCCAGAGATAGATATCGGCCTCGGTGAGATGCGGGAACTCCCGTAGCACTCCCCGGTCGCGCACGACCTGCACGATCGGCATATAGATGTAGGTGTACCAATCGTTGACGGCCTCATGCACCGTGGCTTCACGATGCCAGATCGCCGAGAGCCATTGCCGGTGCAACTCAATATGATGCCAGATCTCGTCGTAGCGCCCCAGTTGGGTCGGCCGGATATCGTGATCCGGCTGCAGCTTGTCGAGATCGGTGTGCCGCAAGAACTCCGCATACTCTGCCTGGAGCAACAGCTCCATGGTCGACATCTGGGAGGAGAGCGGCACCCGGACATGCCCCTCGATCACCTCGGCATCAATGAATTCGACACCTCGCTCCCGGGCCACGGAAACGCGATGGTTCCCGTCCTTCACGAAGTAGACATCGCCCACCTTGTAGAGCTGAACCGGTGGCAGGTCCACATCCTCGTAGTAGGCACGGTCGACATTCTTCCACCGCCCCTGGGTGATCTTCTTGCGGGGCAGGAAGGCGCGATCGAAATCCTGGTACCGGTCCATACTTCCCACGATCTGGGAGATTGGAACCGTCTGGATCCCTCGATAGCTCTCCCCTTCCGGGTTCAGGCGCCTGCGAATCTCATGGAATGGCAGGAGGCGATTTTCCCGGCCACTGAGGACGGAAACAAGATCGTTGACCAACGCCTTGTTGCGGGCGCGATCGAAATCGGAATTGATCTGGTCAGTGATCATGGCGCATGTTCACCTCCGCCCTCTCGTCGTCCACCTCGACGCGCAGCGCATCGGAGGACATGGTGACCGTTTTCATGGGCTCACCAAGGGCATCGAACTCGAGGTCGAGACGTTGGTAGGGAAAGACGTTGATGACCTCGGTGTCGTAAAGCTGATGGGTATTGCTCTCGGTTCGATCGTAGAGATGGATATGCCCATGTAACTGGTAGCGGGGTTTGGTGAGCTCGACGAACCGGTGCATGCTCTGGAACCCCTGGTGCGCGACATCCTCACGGTCACCGACATTGCGCGGCGGCGAATGCGTGACGAGGATATCGAGTGCCCGTCCGTACTTCAACTTGTTCCAGATGAGGCGGGGGGCCATCCTGAACATGTGCATCTTCATCTGGAACTCGGTGAACTGCACTGGATCCTGATCCGAATACCGGGGAGACCCTGGAAGTCCGGCAATAATAAGACCACTCAAAGGGTCGCGCTCCACCTTAAAGCCCACATCTGTGCATCCCTCGGGATGACGTGTCTCACCGCGAACACCGGTGCGGGTAATCTCCTCGGCGTGGTTGCCGAGCACGTAATAGACCGGACGATGCAGCGCGTCCGTCAGGAATTCAAGGTAGGACGCAGGGAGGTCCCCGCATCCGATGATCATATCGATATCGCCCATCCGCTCACGGATCGACGAGCTGTAAATGCGTTGATCGACCTCGTCGGAAACCGCGAGTACCTGGAGCCTCATGCTGGAGCTATCCGTTCGTCACGCCACTCGTCATTGACCAATATGATACGGCAGCTGATGCCTCAGGCTTCCCGGATCATCTCCAGATGCGACGTCTGGTTCCAGGCACCGATCGTGTGGACCCCCTTCTCATCGATCACCAGCTCACTGATTGAGCAGTTGACGAACACAGCACGATCGTGTGGCCACTGTTCCTTTGGATCGCCGTGGACATGTGCCGAGATCCAGGCAAGCGGACCGCCATGCGAGACAACCGCAACAATGTCATCCGTACCGAGATGCTGGGTAACGATCCGGTCGTAGGCCACGAAGATACGGTCGACGAACTCCCGCCCACTTTCACCACCCACCCAGCTCTCTTCAAATGAAGGATCCCTGGCCGAAAGGCGCTCCGCCAATTCCGGGTTTGCGAGGGTCCACTCAGTCCACGTTAGGCCGGCAGCCTCCCCGGTGTTGATCTCCGCCAGACCTGGCTCCAGGGCCGGAGCAAGATCGATATAGCTGCCGATGATCTCCGCGGTTTCCCGCGCCCGCGCGAGTGGGCTGGCGTACAGGCGTGTCACCTCGTGACGTTGGTGGAGAAATCGGCCAACAGCATGCGCCTGGGAGCGACCAAAATCAGTTAGTGGATCATCAGCGCCCTGGATAATGGCATCGACGTTCCCCTGGGATTGACCATGACGAATAAGCAGCAAACGCATAAGGATCTCCAGTGTGTACGCAGACAGTATTCATACCAATACTGCAGAAAACGGGCCCGGCTTGCCACCGGGCCCGTTTTCTGTATCAATCACTGTTCACGGAAGGGTCTGGCGGGCTGGCCAGTTAGATGCCCACGCGTGTCCAGCGGGAAGGGGTGTCGATAGATTGTCGCTCGCCGCGCCGGATAACCCATGCGCTGCCAGCGAGGATGACAGAGCCGACTGCGCTGGCCCACATGGCCGCCGTCGCCGGGCTGTCTGGCCAATCAAGTGCCGCGCCGACACCGGCCTGCTGCGGCAGCGTGGTGGTCTCCACCGGCGTCCCCTTACCAGAGACGCCGGCGGTGCCATCGCCCACTGCCGCAGGGGCCTGTTGCGGAACGGTCGTCGTCGCGCCACCAGTGCCGTCGCTATCGTCGGCCGGCGCGGTAGCGACGGCGGGTGCCGTCGTCGGGGTGGGCACCGGCGTCTTTGCAGGTGTGGGTACCGGCGTCTCAGTCTTGACGGGAACCTCTGTCGCGGCAGGGATTTGGGTGACAGGTTGGGTTTCCGTCGCCCCCCCGGTACCGTCAGTGGCATCCTCGGTCGGCGTTGGTGCCTGGCCGGCGATGATACCGCCGGTGCCATCTGAAGGCGTTGCCTCCGGTGTGGCAGCTGGCGATGCCTCAGGCGATGCGGAAGGTGTGGCACCCGCGGGTAGCTCTGGCTCACCATCGATATCTACACAGGCGATCAGCGTTCCCAACTGATTCGATGCCAGGTGCATATCGATGGCGTAATCCTCCGCCAGCAAGTCACCCAGCGAGATATCGACCACCGTGGTGCTTTCGCCGTCCTCGTTGATGTTATCCAGAAGGAAGGCCGGCTCCGGCTCCAGGTCACCGCACGCGCCCTCATGAATATGCGTGGGATGTTCTTCGCCGGCGCCCTCGACAGCGAACTCGACGATGGTCCTGTCGCCAGCATCATAGAGCGTCACGGTGCCGCCG
>DASYWM010000214.1:0-2523 GCA_035936075.1 Thermomicrobiales bacterium | reverse complement strand
CAGCGGGCCCAGTTCGCCCAGTACCTGCAGCAGCAGGCGGGCGGCCAGGTCGGCGGCCGGATGAGCCATGACCCACGGGAGATGGCGGGCATGGTGTCGCAGATCCAGCGCCAGAACCCGGGCGGGTTGGCCTCGCTCTTTGGGGGCGGCGGAGGCGGAGGCGGCATCGGTGATGCGCTGGGCGGTCTGCTTGGTGGCGGCGGTGGCGGGAGCTTCCCGGGTGGGGGGCTCGGCAAGGTGGCCCTTGGCGGTATCGCGGCCTACGCCATGAAGGAAATGATGGGTGGCGGGGACGATGACGACAATAGGAACCGACGTAAACGCTCGATTTAGCACAAGGGTACGTTGATGAAGAAGTGGTCGGTTCCGGCAGCGCTCGTTTTGGTCCTCATTGCTGCTGTGTTTGCATATGCGTTGCCGGGTAGCTCAAGTGCCGCCCAGAATTGCGATGATTGGGGTAATGACACCCTCGATCGGATCGAGATTGGCAGGCAGCTTCTTTACCCGCGGGAGCGCCAGGAGGAGTCGACAGGGTCGCTCCAGGGTGATGCCCAGGCTCTCTTCGACATTGCCCAAGAGCAGGCAAACAGCAATCCACCGGATGAGGCGTTCAACCTGAACGGTGATCTGGTTGAAGGCTTCTCCGCGGGCGCGAATGCACTTTCCGGCAGTGGCGCGGCTGAAGCACAGATCGCGCTCGCCAAGGGCATCATCTATAACGCAGACTTGCGTGTCGCATACCTTTTGGATGGCTGCTAGGGAGCGCGCCCGGCGAATATAACCAAATAGCCTTGGGCCGTTCTTTCTCTACAATGCAGCAGCACATCGTAAGAAAGAGCCGGTCCCATTGCGGGATCGGCTCTTTCATATCATCTCGCCAGGTGAGATGGACATTACGCCGGCATAGACGTTACTTGGTTATGCGGGTGTAGGCCGCTTAACCTTCTCCGGGAGCTGGAATCGTTCGGCAGGAACCAACTTGGCGCCGCCTCCACCCCTGATGTAGTCGACGCTGCCATCCTCATTGAATGTATAGCGCATGGTTTCCCCATACGCTCCAAAACCTCCATCCCCTACCACTTTCAGCTCGGTATCGGACACCACTTCCAGTTCATTCGCTTCCGAAGCCGGATTATCAAGCGCGGGATTCAGGGCATACAGGCGCCCACCAAGGTTCACAACATCCGTGATTCCCCACAGCGTCGCGAAGCGTCCCTCGAAAGTTTCGAGTGTCTGCTCCTCTTTCGGCTCGGTCTTCGCCTTCTCCTCCAGGGCAAGGTCGATAAGGCGCAGGATTCCCGTGCAGAGCGTCAAAGCGGGACCGTCGTTGCTGTTGGTGAAAACCGATATCGAGAGCTTTCGGTCGAGGTCCAGCTTCGACATGGTGATATGGCCTGGATAACCGCCACCGTGACCGTAGTAGGTCCGGCCATTGACCACGGAGATGCTTAGCCCGAGTCCGTACTTCGTGTCGTCCGAGATCGTCCACTGGACCTGGCGCATGCGCCGCTTTGATCCATCTGTAAGCAACCGATCGTCGCCATCCAGATGGGCCTGAAAGTAGTCTGTCAGCTCCATGGCCGTTGAGAAAAACCCGGTCGCGGAACTCTCGGCATAGGTGTCGATATGCTCGATCTCGATGCGCTCGGCTCCGTGTGCGCGGCTTGAATAGCCCTTTGCATACTCTTCGGCCCTGTCCAGGTTCAGATCAGGACCGGTGTCCTTCAAACCAAGCTTGTCAACGATGTTGCGAGTGACGTACTCACGGTACGACTGCCCGGATGCGCTCTCGATGATGAGACCGAGAAGCGAATACCCGATATTCGAGTATTTGAAATGTTCATTCGGGCCCAACACCTTCCCATGCTGCCGGATCGTGTCGAGCAACTCCTCCTTGTCAGGGAACGTTCGATCGAGCGACCAGAAGGTGCTGTCCTCTCCGTCTCTCGTCATCCCGGAGCCATGCCCCAGCAACTCCCTCACTGTCACCCCGCCCATCGGCGACTCTGCGAGCTCAGGCACATGCGCCTTGGCCTCGTCGTCCAGCCGCAGCTTCCCCTGTTCCACCAGCTGCATGCAGGCCACACCGGTGAAGGTCTTGGAGTGAGATGCGATCCGGAACAGGTGATCCACCGTCAGGGGCGTCTTGGTTTCCAGATCCGCGAAACCGGCTGCATGGTTGAGGAGAAGCTCTCCGTCATGCCGCACTGCCACCTGCGCGCCCACGAAGGGCATATAAGGCTGTTGGAACTCCAGAAACCGCGGAGCATACTTGAGCGCGCTCTTGATTGCTTCCCTATCTTCCAACTTCCTCGACCCTTCCACTTGATTTGGTCATCATCGACTCTGGACCCTGAAAGATCCGGGTCGGTTCAACCTGTCAGATCTATCTTCTCGCAAAGCGGTCCATGATCGCGGCGATGTGCTTGATACCGAGGACAAAATCCTCGACGAAGATGTTCTCGTTCGGTGCATGGGCCTGGGACCGTCCATGGCCAACCCCCGCGGTACACGCGTCTATGC
>DASYWM010000213.1:0-11386 GCA_035936075.1 Thermomicrobiales bacterium | reverse complement strand
CTTGAGGAGTTCGTCGCGCACCAATGATCGTGCATCCGAAGGGACGCAAGCGCTCCGCCGTCGCCTTCCCGATGGCGCCCGTGCCGAGCAACAGGACTGTCTGGCCTGTGAGCTCGAAGAATGTCGGCTCAGGGTCGAAGGGTTTCCACCGGCGTTCCTGCTGTGCCTTGACAAAGAACGGCAGTGCCCGCGCAAACGCGAGCATCATCGCGATGAGATGCTCGGCCATGTTCGGCGCACTTACTCCCCTGCTGTTCGTGAGCAAGATCCCCCGCTCGATCAGGGCCGGTGTAATCACGCTCTCAACGCCCGCAAATGGCACATGCTGCCAATGAAGCTCAGCAGCGTCCCGGAGCCCGTCCTCCGGGATCTTGCCACCGATCACGAGCTGCGCGCCCGGGATTGCTGATCGCAGTTCTTCCCCCTTCGCAACGACCACTGACGCATTCGGAACGGCCGACCGCACTGCCTCAAGCAAACCCTTCTTCGGCTGGTGGGAGAAGACGATCTTCCTCAGTTCCGGTCGATCAATCATGAATCTATAGTCCTCCAGCGGCAGATGGCGTAAGCGAACTGGGTGGACGTCAGCGTGGATGGCGCTCGCCCCCGGGCGCGGAGGCGGACCAATCGTGCCTCATCTCTTGTCGGTTTGGTCGCCAGTTTCCGGCGGATCCTAGAATTCTGCACCGAAAAGTGACCAGCGGAGGAAGTAGAGCAGGAAGAGCAATGCGATTGCGTACATCGCCGGATGCACCTGTGATGCCTTGCCACGTGCCACCTTGATCAGCACGAAGCTCACGAAGCCGGCACCTATGCCATAGGTGATGTTGAAGGTGAACGGCATTACCAGCATCGTCAGCGCTACCGGGAAGCTATCCTCCATATTCCCGAAATCGATCCCGCGGCGAGTACCGGTTCTGTCCACCCCGCCCTCATCTTCGGAGAGCACGCTCATCATCAGGAGACCAACGACAATGAGCGCCGGTGCCGTGGCAGCACCAGGTATCGCCTCAACGAGCGACACAAAGGGAAGCGCCAGCAGGAAGAGAAGACCAGTGACGACAACCACAAGACCGCTTCGACCACCGACACTCACGCCGGCTGCCGATTCAATATACGAGGTGGCCGAGGACGAGCTCACAAAACCTCCAGCAACCGCGGCGACGGAGTCAACCAGGAGCGGCTTCTCTGCATCCGGCAGCTCGCCATTTTCATCCAGATAGTTGGCCTGGGCACCAACGCCGATAAGGGTGCCCATCGTATCGAAGAAGTCGGTGAGCATCAGACTGAGAACGACGAGGATTGAGGTCAGGATCCCGAGCTCGCCCCAATAACCGAAGCTGAACTGTCCGACCAGGCTGAAGTCGGGACCGCTCAAGGGATCGCTGGGCAACGATGTGATATCCCCGGGTACAAGGAAAGCAGTCACAGTCGAGACGATAATGCCCCAGAAGATAGCGGCCCTAACGTTCCGCGCCATCAGGACGATGATAACAAGGAGGCCAATCATTGAAACCAAGATCGGCCAACTGTTGAGCGGGGCAAGGTCCAGACGTCCGGTGTAGGTGCCGACTTCCGACTCGAAGTCCCCGCTGTGGAAGGCAAGGACGCCCGCGCCGCGGAGTCCCAGCAGGAGAATGAAGAAGCCGATCCCAACGCTGATCGCCTTCTTCAAGATCAGTGGCACGACCTCAAGCACGAACTGACGCACGCCGGTCAGCACCAGGATGGTGATGATGATTCCTTCCGTGACCACTACGCCCATGGCCTCGGGGAAGGAGAGCCCCATACTTCCCACAAGCGTGAACGCCACGATCGCATTGATGCCGAGTCCCGGCGCAATCGCAATCGCGCGGTTCGTATAGAGGCCCATGATGATCGACATCACGCCGGCAACCAGACAGGTTACCGTCGCTACCTGTGTCACCGTGAGTTCGCCATTGAAGGTGAGCGTCAACGGGTTCACGGCAATGATGTATGACATGACCATGAACGTGGTCAAGCCGGCCAGGATCTCTGTCTGAACATTCGTCCCGAGCCTGGAGAGCTTGAACTGCTTCTCCAGAAAGCCAGGAGCAGCATTCGCCGCCATCTACGTTCCCCTCCCCTGTTCAGAGAAAACGAAGAGCGCACCGGTGGCCCGGCGCGCCCCACCCGAGTTCATTGTGATGGTAAAGCCGCGAACGTACAAGGGGTTTTCGGGTTATTGCATGTTGAGCGCTAGCCGCCTATCTGGGACATGCCCCGCACTGTGTGCATTTGCCGTTCATGCACATGATGCCCCCATGGCTTCCGCCAGATTCCGCCCCGAATTGTTGCGACGATCTCGGCGTCTGTAGCGCCCGATCGGAGGCGATCTCGCAGGTTCAGCTCGTCCGGATGCAACAAGCAAAGACGCAGGTTTCCATCCGCCGTCAGGCGGACCCGGTTGCACGTGTCGCAGAATGGCTCCGACATTGGAGATATGAAACCAATCGTTCCCTGCGCCCCCGGTATCTTCCACATTCGCGCAGGATCTGACGGGTGCGCGGGCAGCTGCTCAAGCGGGCCGAAGTGCTTCTCCAACTCCAGGCGTGTCTCTTCGGAAGTCACGAGTCCTTCGTCGTACACCAGGCCCACGCCTTCCATTGGCATGATCTCAAGGAACCGAACCTGCCATGGGCGATCGATTGTCAGCTTCGCCATCTCGGCGACCTCGTGATCGTTCTGACCCCTGAGGACAACGCTGTTCAGCTTGATTGGCCCAAGCCCAACGCGGTCCGCCTCCTCGATTCCAGCCCAGACCATATCGAAGCGACCGCCTCTGGTCATGAACCTGAACCGTACAGGGTCCAGGGTGTCGATGCTGACGTTGATGCGGTCCAAACCCGCGTCCTTGAGATCACCGGCGATACGGCCGAGGAGCAAGGCGTTCGTCGTCATCGAAAGTTCCCGTATGTTCGGGAACGATTTGAACTGCCTGACGAGATCCACCAGATGCGGACGGATCGTCGGCTCTCCACCGGTCAGGCGAAGCTTGGTGACGCCGGTTTCGGCGAACAGGCCGACCAAACGGACCAATTCATCGTCGGTCAGCAATTCCTCCCGGGGCTGGAACTGCATTCCGACCGCTGGCATGCAGTACATGCAGCGAAAGTTGCAGCGATCTGTCAGGGAGATCCGCAAGTAGTTCATTGTTCGGCCATACGCGTCGCGTGGGCCGGAAACCGCGGTCTTCTTGGGGTGGAGTGTAAGCGGGCTGACAGTCGCCATCCGGGTTGTTTCCTTAACTCATAGGTGCCCGCTACGCCGGTTGCGTAGCTATTCGACCTTTGACTAGGTATAAAGCAGGGTAGCAAGTACCGAAGCACACGTCAACAAGGCCGGTGCTTCGGCGCATGGATGCTGGAGTTGCTAGTTGACGGGCGTTCCCCGCTCGTCCAGGTAACCGAGCAGGAAATCATAGTCTTCGACGCACATCACAGCGATCACATCGCCGGATTGCACCCGCTCGAAAGCGCGCAGACACGCTTCCCTTTCCGAGGGGGCATCCTCGACCGGTACATCAGTCCCGGCGTCATCGATTCCCCTCTGCAGCAACCTCAACATGTCACCAGGTTGACGACCCCGCAGATACTTGGTTGTGTCCTTTTTGATGACGTGATCCGCCTGCAGTGCAGCATGGCGGCCGATGGCGCGGAAGGCTTCCTCGTCGCGGTCTCCCGCGGTGCCGACAATAGCGGTCATCTTCCCCTCGCCGGTACGGAAGTGCCCGGCGAACTCAAGAAGCTGCCTGAGACCTGCCTCGTTGTGGGCGAAGTCAATCACCACTGTTGCCCCATTCAGCTTGTAGACATTGAGGCGACCGTGATTATCCCGGGAACTGCTGCGAAACTCTGCGAGACCGGTGCGCACCTGATCAATTCCCAGGCCGAGCCCGAGGCATCCCGCCGCCGCACAAAGGGCGTTCTCCACCATATGCGGCGCACGACCGCCGAAGGTGATCGGAATACCGTTCAACGATGTCACTACATCCGACGTCCCGTCATGCCACCAGTGCACCTGACCGTCATCAAGCGTGAGGGCCCATCCACCGTTCTCGATGTGCTGGCGCACCTCCGGGGAGATTGCTCTCCGACTGATAAAAAACGGTCGGGCCCGAATCTGCTCGCGCATGGCGAACACAAACGGATCATCCGCGTTGAGGACCGCATAACCGCCTTCCCGCGTCGCTCGCGGTACGAGACTCTTGACCTCCGCAAGACCTTCAACAGTCAGTACACCGTGGAGCCCCAGATGATCGGCGCTGACATTTGTCACGACGCTGACGTCGCACTCCTCGTATCCGAGGCCGCGTAGCAACATGCCACCACGGGCCGTCTCCAGCACCGCGACATCGACATCCGACTCAAGCACACGTCGCGCCCCTCCGAGTCCGGAATAGTCGCCCTGCAATACTGGCTCGGTATCGATATAGACACCGGCAGACGACGTCATTCCCACCTTCTTCCCGGCATGCCTCAAGATGAAGCTGATAAGCCGGGAGGTGGTGGTCTTCCCGTTCGTTCCGGTGATCGCAATGATCGGCGTCTTCCGGTCCCGGCTCGCCACCATTTGAGGCGCGTCATCGTCCTCGGGAGGACTGGCAAGAATCTGCTTCAAACTGGCAACCCCATTGTCGATGTCCCGGGTCTCGCCGAGGATGAACTGGAGTGCCAGCTTAGCGAGGGCCATGGCAAAGCGGCGATGCCACCAGCTATAGGCCACTGCATAGTGGCCCTCCTCTTCCATCCTGCGGTATGCCACGTCAGGGCGGGGCTGGTCGCAAAGATCGTGGAGCCGGTTCACAACCTCTACAACAAGCACCATCAATCGCTCGGGCTCGGCCGGTTCGAGCTCTGCGACACTCACTGGTTCCCCCGCGGCGAGCTCGCTCGCGGCACGGCTTACCTGAATTGCGCCTTCTTCCGCTTCAAGCTCCAGTTTGATCGCGGGCTTCCACAGGAACAGGTTCGGTCCATCAAGGTCGCGAATCTCGCATATCTTCATCGGCTTCCTCTGGTCATCTTGCTCCGCGAGTACGGGTCATTCCAGGGCATCACGAACGCCGGATCATGAGTATGTCTGCTACGCAACACGGGGGCCGCGAATCAGGCATTCAGGTGAACGCCATCTGGATTAACACGACAAGAGCGTTATACACGGCATGCGTAATGATGGCAGCAGTTGTCCCGTAATATTTCCTTATGAGTCCAAGCATGATCCCCATCAGGATCAACCCGACGATGACCCATGTGACCTCGTACTGGATATGGAGTGCGGTCCAGAACAGCGTCGTGAGCAAAATACCAAACCGCGGCTGGATAGCACCACGGAAAAGTATCTCCTCGCCAATACCGGTGCAGAGCCCGAGCAGAAGGGCGCCGAAAGGGTTCTGCACCCCCTTGGTCATATTATCGATGGTCTCGGTCAGTCGGTCTACAGCATCGGGCTGGAACACCGAGGTCAGCAGCGAACCAATCATGCTGAAGATGAATGCAGGGACAACTGCGGCAAGCCCTATCCTCACCTCCATTAGTGTCGGTGTCCGCAAGCCGAGCCGTTCAGTGGCCTCTGCACCGTTCCGGTAATTCCGGTATCCCACGGCGATATACGCAAGTCCGACGAAGGCCAGAAAATTGATGATCAGGGAAGAGATAGTCGCACCGGTACTCAGCTCCGGTACGGCGGCTTCGCCCCCACCAGCATTGATGAGGGAATAGACGAGGAAGGCGAATACGGAAAGCATGATCGCCAGCCCGGAAAAGTCGATGGGCGATGTCGGATCCATTGGCGTCACTTGGGCGAGGCCCTTACGGAACGGCCGGATCAGGGGGAATCCAAGGCCAAGGCCAAGCCCAAGCGCCAGCCAACCCCCTTCCTTTCCATTCACGAGCAGCGCGGAACCAGCAACAGTCAGCAAAGCCCCCGGGATACCGAAGAGCAGGTAGAGCCCCATGGTGGCGGCCTTGTCCCCCTCATCTGCCCGCTTCGCCCAGTTGATCAGTCCAAACGTGGCCGCCAGTACCACGATGAGCACAATGATTCCGACAATTGCGTTGAGCATAGATGCGTATATGACCTCAGATAGGGCTTTGGGAAACGACGTCAGCCACGTCGTGGCCGGGATGTCCAGTGCTGGCAGGAAGTATACCGGGCGGCAATGCTAGACTTTCCGCACATGCGGCACGGTTGCAAGGCGTGAGAATCCTGCCCGAGGACCGCGGCATGCCGCAGCGAGGAGCCCTATCCAAGTGAGCAACGGCACGCCTGAAAACAAGGCATCGGCACGCACCCGCCAGCGTCGCGGCGGATTGGGCCGCGGCCTGGAGTCACTCATTCCCACAGCCAACCCGAGCACGCCTGCCGCCGCGAGTTCCGGTGCTTCGGACGGGACGCCCCGCGAAGTGCCGATCGAAGCAATTTCGCCCAATCCCTGGCAGCCCCGCGCCAAGATGGATCCGCACAAACTCGAGGATTTGGCACAGTCCATTCGCACCCATGGCGTTATGCAGCCACTTGTGGTGACATCGTCGGACGAACCGGACAGATACACGTTGATCGCGGGTGAGAGGCGCTGGCGGGCATCCGGCATTGCAGGGCTGAAGACCGTACCAATCATTATCAAAGACGTCGCGCCACAGGCGATGCTCGAGCTCGCGATCGTGGAGAACGTCGTCCGTGCCGATCTCAGCCCTCTGGAGGAAGCGGGCGCGTACAGGCAGCTGATCGAGGATTTTGGCCTCACCCAGGCGGATGTGGCCGAGCGAGTCGGGCGCTCACGTGTGAGTGTCACCAATACGCTGCGTTTGTTGAACGCACCGGACCGCGTGCAGGCCGCGTTGGCGAACGAGCAAATCTCCGAAGGTCACTCGCGGGCCCTGCTCGGACTTGGCTCGGCGGCGGACCAACTCGCGGTGCTCGACATCGTACTTGAGAAGGGGCTCAGCGTGCGCCAGACCGAGGACCTCGTTCGCCGATGGCTTTCGGGCACGCCAGCGGAGCGGGAGAAAAGCGCGGAGCATCATCCAGAGGATATGCGGCTTGAATCGCGCCTGAGGGATGCGCTGGGGACAAAGGTCGCCGTCAAACGGGGAACGGGTAAAGGTGGTGGCACAATAACCATCCAATACTACTCAGATGAGCAACTGCAGGCGCTCTACGACCGCCTGGTCGGCGAGGACTTCTGGTAAAAGGTCCTTCCGAGAACCAATGTTCGGGGACGCGCGACGACATCTATCAAAGTTCTCGCTCGTAAGGGTTCATTCCCTTCCCTCATCGCTCCGTCGAGTCGCCCGACCTGCATCACCCCTCGCTCCCTTCTCTGTCATTGCATTGTCCACCTAAACTCCCTCGTATAATTGGATAGATTCGGCTGGAACTCATGTGTCTCCGGCACTTGAAATGACGTAAACAACAGAAGGTGGTATCCATGGCCTCGCGCGATGACCTCGTAAAATCCCTCTCCGAACTCGCGACACGACTCGATTCGCTCCGGGGGCGTCTTTGACCTCGCTAACGATGAGCGAGAGATCGAAGATCTCGAACGCCGGAGCTCCGATCCGGAGTACTGGAACGACCCCACCACGGCTCAAAACGAGATGCGTCGCCTCGGTGAGATTAAGGCGCGCATCGACAACTGGACCCAGGCGGAGCAATCAGTGGCGGACATGCTCGATCTTCTTGAGATGGCGGAAGATGAGCCCGAACTGATCGAGGAAATCTCAGCGGAGCGTGACAGCCTCCTGCAAAAAGTCGACAGTATGGAGTTGCAGTCGGCATTGAATGAACCGCACGACCGGTCCGACGCGATCCTGATCATTCACTCAGGAGAAGGCGGCGTCGACGCCCAAGACTGGACCTTCATGCTCTCTCGCATGTACCTGCGCTGGGCGGACAAGCGGGGGTTCAAGGCTGACCTACTCGACACAACAGAAGGTGACGAGGCGGGCATCAAGAACGCAACGATCGAGGTCCGCGGATCGAACGCGTACGGCCTGCTCAAGGGCGAAGGCGGATCTCATCGTCTCGTCCGCCTCTCTCCGTTCGATTCAGCCCATCGCCGCCATACCGCCTTCGCGCTGGTTGAGGTCTTGCCTGAGATCGAGAACGACCATGAAATCGATCTCAAACCGGACGATGTCCGTGTCGACACCTACCGATCGTCCGGTGCCGGTGGACAGCATGTGAACAAGACGGATTCGGCTGTGCGGTTGACTCACTTGCCGACGGGCGTCGTGGTGACCTGTCAAAACGAGCGCAGCCAGACCCAGAACCGGGAATCGGCGTATAAGATCCTGCGTTCGAGACTCCTCGAGATGAAGCTGAAGGAGGAGGCTGCCCAGCGCGCCGAGCTCAAGGGCGACAACATCGCCGCCGGGTTTGGCAGCCGGATCCGCTCCTACGTGCTGCATCCATATACGCAGGTCACCGATCATCGCACTGAGACATCAGTTGGGGATGCTAGCGCTGTGCTAAACGGCGGTCTTGATCCGTTCATCGACTCCTACCTGCAGTATCTAATCACACCCGCCGAAGCAACGGGATAACGCGGACAGACTAGCGAAGCTCCTCGGTTAGAAAACGCTCATCCTGATGCTGTCGGGGAGGGGCGTGGCCGATTCGCTTGCCATAGTCCCACTCAGGAAAGTTCCTAAGAGTTCTCAGTAGCGTAGACCCTACCGCACCGCGATCGCTCAATCCGAGGCCCATTCACAGTCTCCATCGCTTAGGTTCGCGGTTATCTTTGTTGGTTAAGAGCTAAAGGGATATGTCGTCCAGAGGCCAAGAGCGTCGCTGCTCCGGCTATCTGTCTACCGCTGCCCCGTGCACAGCCTTGCCTCTCGAAGCCGCCGCAATGGTCAGTCGAGGACGCGAGACGGGCATCGCTCCTTTGATAGACTGCGGCCATGAAGACTGTTGTTGCCTCAGGAAGGACGCACCCGCATGTACTGGACCGAACGTCATGTGCTCGTCTGCACGGGAAGTCACTGCATTCAGAAGGGGGCGAACCAGGTACTGACGCGCTTCCGGTTCGAGCTCATGCGCAAGCGCCTGAACACCAGGATCCACCTCAATACGTGCGGCACAATTGATCTCTGCGACATCGGCCCAAACTTCGTCATTTATCCCGACAACATCGTCTACAGCAACGTATCCGAGAACGACATCCCGGACATCATCCGCTTCCTCGAAGGAGGACCCGTTGTCGAGCGTTTGGTGACCGGTCCAACCGCCCCTGCCGAGCAGAATCGTCAGCGCTTCTATGCCGCCCTCAAGGAGCGCGACAACGCCTGGACCGAGAATGATGTCAACGCACTGGCGGCTGATCATAGTCTGGATGAACGATGGATTGCCGAGCAGCTCCGCCGGGGATTCATGGCGAAAAAACCAGATCCTGATTCGGCCGAGAATCGCTTTTCGATGACGTCAAAAGCTCTCCACCGGTACCGGCTGGAGAGCCGCTAAACAACTCCCGGCGGGTTAAGCGGCTCCTGTGCATCCCGTATACTCTGCGCAGAACCAACGGATTTTGACCATCAGGACAGCCCTAACGAAGGAGCCGTTTTCCGCGCGTGACCAGGCAGGCTGATCCACCCACAGAGCAGGACGACGTCCCCGTCCCTGTCCACATAGAGCACAGTTCGAAGACATCACGGTTCCGGATCCGTATGACACCGGAACTCTGGATCCGCCTTGCCATAGGCGTCGGCCTCGTCGTCGTCTCCGTGTATACCAACCGATCCTTCCTGATCTGGGGCCTGATAGCCCTGCTCGCAGTCATCTTTGTTCCGACTGGAAGGGCTCGTTCCTTCGTCGCCAGCATCGTGCCTTACGCGACAGTCTGGTTCGTCTTCACCTTTCTCCGTTCATTTGCAGATGAAACCATCCTGGCGAAGACGTTGAATACCAAGGCGGTCGAATTCGAAAGGTGGCTGTTCGGGGGCGAGCTACCGACGATTCGCCTCCAGGCCGCGTACTATGATCCCGGTTCCATCCATTGGTATGACTATTATTTCACCTTCATCCACTGGTCCTACTTCATCGTTCCCCATGCTGTCGTTGTCTGGCTCTGGTGGAAGAACCAGCGACGTTTCCAGCACTACCTATCCGCGCTGACGATGCTCCTGATGCTGGGACTGCTCATCTATTTCATTATCCCGTCCAATCCACCCTGGATGGCGCCAGAATCGATTGACTCTCCCGGAGCGCCCGTGGTCCTCCGGATCATGGAGCCGATCGCCAGGGAGCTGGGTGGAGGGCTTTACCAGGCAGGCTACAAAATCGTTGGAGAGTCGAACCCGATCGCGGCGATGCCTTCGATCCACTTCGCGGTGACGTTCCTGCTGGTCTTCGCCGCCAAAGGCCGAGGTCGGGGATGGGAGCTGGGATCCTGGCTCTATGCGCTTTCGATGGGAGCAGCGCTTGTCTACATGGGCGAACACTATGTGATCGATATCGCGGTGGGCGGGGTCGTCACCGCATATAGCTGGGCGGTTACGGGGGCCTGGCTACGTCGCCAGGATCACATCATCAGCCCCACCCACTTCGGGCCGCCGCACGAAGCTTCAGAACCGGTTACTCCACACCGCGAAGACGCAACTCAGCCGGCCAGGGTATAACGCGTAGCAACATTGTCAACAAGGAAAACCCAACCGAATCGCTACCGCGTCTCTTCATCATGTTGATCTTCACCAACCATGTCGTTCAGCCATTTCGCAAACACAGGATTGAGACGGTCGTAATATTGGAGCATCTCCATCAGGTCAAGAATCGATCGACGATGTAATCCTTCTCGCACATCCTGGCGAAGAATATCGTCAGCTTCGGCAACCTTGGCGAACCACGCATCAAGCACACGACTCCAGCAGGCACTGAAACGCGCGATCATCGCTTGCAATTGCACATGGGGAATTCCGGCGAGCTGTGGCGGCGGCCAGTCACCGAGCCGCGCCGGGGGCCAATGCTCTGGATCAAATCCAGGAAACTCCCCCGCGCCAACGAGACTCCCGTCCTTTATGCTGATCCCCACCTGACGCGGTGGTGCATATAGGCCGCGAGCTCCGGCATCATCCACAGCCAGGACAGTCATTGGCACCGCAATCGTGTCACGATATGAGGCTGATGGCACAGGGAACCGCGGTAGCGTTCCTGGATGGTGCGGCGGATTACCCTCCGAGAACTCCAGCGCCCGCTGCATTAGCTCTTCCATCTTGCCGGTGCGGTCCTGGCCCTCCCCGGCCAGCGAATCGTCGGGAGAAGCCTCGGCGAAGGTCACCTCAACGTGCTCACCGGAGGGCAATGCGAGTTCAAGCATTTCCTGCTGGTTGCCCATATCGGTGGTGTGCCATGTTTGCGATGCGATGGA
>DASYWM010000212.1:0-13375 GCA_035936075.1 Thermomicrobiales bacterium | reverse complement strand
CCTTTATTGAAGGGGAACGCCGAGTTGCCGGAACACTCCATCGTGAAGGTCACTTCCTGGCGCTCACGTCCCTTCAGGTCAGCCAGGGTCAGCGTCAGTGGGTTCTCGACCAGGCCACTGACTTCCAGGCGATAGTCGGCTTCCGTCAGTGCAGGTTCGTTATAGTGCTTGATAACGAAGAACTGGTCCACTGGAGTAATCCAGGAATCGAGCTGCTCCCATTCCAGCTGGCGAACGATCGCCTCCGGCGCGGGGTTGGGCTCCGGTTGGTCCAGCCAGGGGATGACGTCCCCCGTCACCGGGGTCTGGAACGCGTATGTTGGTCCCGACAGTCGTAGCACGCTGAGGCCGGCAATCGCCGACCCGCCCTGCTTCAACAGTCGTCTGCGGGATAGTTCCGTTTGCACCATGATTCGTCTCCTTGCTCGTGTGGCAGGTGACCGAAGCCATCTGATACGAGCCCCCTGACGGCACCTGCGTGGTCGCGGGGTCACACCAACACGATGGTGGAACCGGTTTTAGGCACCGTGACACGTTCCATGGTGTTTCACAGCGGTCCGCATCGCATCGTAAGAACTACGTATTTGGTGATGGAGATGCGTCTTCGGGTGTAGGTAGTTCCTGCAAAAGGTGGCTGGGCTAGGTGAGCCCGTGGCGGACGGCGAAGGCAGCAGCGGCCGCACGGGACGGAAGATCCAGTTTTTCGAGGATGCTGGTGACGTGACCGGCGGCAGTGCGGGGGCTGATGAAGAGTTCCTGGGCAATCTCGCGGTTGGAGCGTCCTTGGGTCAGGAGGTGTAACACCTCAACTTCCCTAGGCGTAAGGGCTGCGAACGACACTGGCATGTCCTTGCTGGCAACGCTCTCTGTCGCCTGGTTCCCGATCGCTGCCCTAGCTTCGGCGACGGCTTGGTCCAATGGCAAAGCCTTCCCTGCAACCCAGGCGGCAGCGAAGTCGTCCGCGGGAATCTGCCCCTGCAACGTAGTCAACGCCTGCTCATAGACGGCACGCTCGGGTAACGTTTGCACGGCTCCGATGTGCTCCCTCTGTTCTTCAGCGGCGGCGAAAAGGCGGACGGCCACTACATGCTTCCCGCGCGCCTCGGCCAGTACCGCGATGCGGCTCAGCATATCGGCGATACGCTCAACCCCTCCAATCTGGACAAAGAGTGTGAGCGCTTCGCCCAGCGATGTCGCCGCCTGCTCTACGTCGCCACGGAGGTTCTGTACAAGCCCGAGGTAGGCGAGCGAGATAGCAGTGCCCCATGGATCGTGCAGTGCCCGGCTAAGTTGGAGCGCGCGGGTGCACCGACTCTCGGCCAGTTCCAGTTGGTTCTGCCCGAAGGCGACGACTCCGAGGTGGTAGAGCGTGACAGCGACATTGACTCCATCATCTGCATCGGCAAACAGTGCGTTCGCCTCGGTGAAATAGATTTCAGCCTCGTCGAACTGGCCCGCGTCCTCAGCCAGGTTACCGCGCACGGTGAGTGCGAAGGCCAACCCCCATGTATCCCCGATCGCACGCAGGAGCAAGAGACCTTCCGAAAGCCACGCGAGCGAGCGGGACTCGTCGCCCTGGGCGTGAGCGAGCGTCCCCAGGCCCACAAGTGCCTTCGCTCGCACGGCATCTGGCACCGACCCTGCAGCCGACAGCCCCTGCTCGAGCCACCACCGACCTTCGGTCAGATGGCTATGGTAGTACCAGAAGAGCCACAGCGCGCCGGCGAGTCGCAGCCCAAGCTCCGCCGAAGCTGGATTGGCTTCCGCCACAAGTGTCCAGTGCAATGCGCTTCGTAGATTGTCATGATCGGCTTCCAGCCGATCCAGCCAAACAGATTCGACCTCCCGGAGCAGGTGGATCTCCGTTTGCTCGCCCAGCTCCGCAAAATAGGTGGCATGCCGGTCGCGGACTGCCCCTTCCTCGCCGCTCGTGGTCAGGTGCTCGAGGGCGAACTCGCGAATCGTTTCCAGCATCGTGAAGCGCGGGTCTTCCCCCACGCCCGCCACCCGGTCCAGCAGGCTGCTGTCCAGAAGCGATGCCACCCCCTCCAGCACCTCCACGCTCCTGCCCGCCACCGCCTCCGCCGCCTCGAGCGAGAACCCGCCGACGAAGACGGCCAGGCGCTGGAAGAGCCCTTGTTCCGCCGGGGACAAGAGATCGTGGCTCCAGGCGATCGTATCGCGCATGGTGCGCTGCCGGTCCGGCCGGTTGCGCTGCCCCCCCGTCAGCAGGGGTAGCCGGCGTTCCAGGCGGGAGAGCAGCGCCGCGGGCGGAAGCACCTTGACCCGGGCCGCCGCGAGCTCGATCGCCAGCGGCAAGCCGTCCAGGCGACGGCAGATGGCGGCCACGGCTTCTGCACTCTCGGCCGTGAGCTCGAATGCCTCCCGCACGTCCTGCGCCCGTGCCACAAAGAGGCGCACCGCCTCGGACGCAGCGATGCGCTCGATGGAGGACGCGTCGTGCTCGCCGGGCAGGGCGAGTGGCGGGACGACATGCTCGTGCTCACCGGTGAGGCGAAGGGGCACCCGGCTGGTTGCCAGGACGGTCAGGGCCGGGCAGGCGCCCAGCAGGGCGGCAATGGTCGGTGCTGCCTCGACCACCTGCTCGAAGTTGTCCAGTACGAGCAGCAGGCGCCGGTCACCGATGTGCGAGGCCAGGCGCTCGACGAGTGGTGCATTGCCGCTCTGGATGACGTTGAGGGCCTGTGCAATCGCGGGGGCGACCAGCGCCGGGGCGGAGACCGGCGCCAGGTCGATGAAGACGATGCTGTCGGGAAAGGCAGGACCGAGATGCACCGTCGCCCAGAGGGCAAGGCAGGTCTTGCCCACCCCGCCGGGACCGAGGAGGGTCACCAGGCGGACGTCCTGATGGTGAAGCAAGGCGACGACGGCCGCAAGCTCTCCCTCCCGGCCGATGAGCGGGGTCAGCGGGAGGGGAACGGTCCCTATCCCTGGTGGGGGACGGCCCTGGAAGGGAAGGACCGCTACGGGATCGCGTCCCAAGCGGTCGGGTGGTACCGGCACAGACATGTGACCGCCTCGTGCTGAGGGTGAGTTGGGTCGACACTGCCATCATCCCTGTCAGGTGCCGAGATGTCAACTGCAGCCCCCGGCGCAGCAGGGGTGCAATGCGCCGGGTTATTGCGAGCGGGAGCCGCCGCCGGTGGGGCATGGGTATCGGCGGCCGGTCCCGTCCGCCCCGATTCAGCTATGCCCTACACCGAGGATGCGGGAGCGACCCCCGTAGCAAGACGAAGCGAGTAACAAAGAAAACCGTGCTGATTGGGAGATCAGCACGATTCCCGGCCTCTGTATGGAGGAGGTTGTTTATCGCAAAAGCACCAGAGCGGCGAGAGCGCCACCCACGATGACGACGAATAGCAGCGGCAGGAGGATACCCGCAAACGACGCAGGGTCGAAGCCCAGCTTGTAGATTCCGGTCTTGTCCTGAATGGTGTCCTTGATACCCATGTTCGACTCCTCTGCTTGCCTCCGGGGAAGTGCCGCAGCATCGTTGCGTTCTCCCAATAGAGCACATCCTGACGATATCAGCATATATGGAGCCTGGCAGACATGCTACTGATCGTCGTCCCCGGCGCCTGCATCCGTGGACGATGCGGGCAAACGGCGCATCGCAGGGAAAAGGATGACGTCGCGAAGTGTTGCCTGGTCCGTGAGGAGCATGACCAGCCGGTCGATGCCAATACCGACGCCTCCTGTCGGGGGCATGCCATACATCAGTGCATTGACGAAGTCCTCGTCGACCGGCATGGCCTCCTCATCGCCCGCCTCGCGGTCCTTTTGCTGCTCTATGAAGCGTTGGAGTTGATCCATCGGGTCGTTCAGCTCGGTAAAGGCGTTGCCGACTTCACCGCCACCGATGTATGGCTGGAACCGCTCAACGTGGGTCGGATCGTCCGGCTTGCGCTTGGCAAGCGGTGAGAGTTCTAGCGGGTAATCGATCAGGAAGATTGGCTGGAGAAGATGGGGACGGACAAACTGCTTGAGCAATTCGTCGACAATCCTTGGCCAGACGGTCCCCGTCTCGATGTCCGCGCCGGCTTTCCGCGCCGCGGCGAGGAGATCGTCTGCATCGGCGTGTTCCGTGTAGTCGATCCCTGTCCGCTCCATGATCGCCTCCCGCAGGGTCCTGCGTGGCCAGGGCGGAGTGACATCGATCTCGTTTCCTTGATACACGAAGGTCGACCCGCCATAGACCTCCTTCACCACCGCTGAGAGGAGTTGCTCCACCATCTCCATCATCTGCTCGTAGTCACCGTAGGCCTGGTAGAACTCGAGCATTGTGAATTCGGGCGAGTGATTGCGATCGATACCCTCGTTCCGGAAGTCCTTGGATATTTCGTAGACGCGCTCGAAGCCGCCGACGAGGAGCCGCTTGAGATAGAGCTCATCCGCGATCCGGAGGTAGAAGGTCTGATCAAGCGTATTGTGATGCGTTGTAAAGGGACGTGCCGCGGCTCCACCATAGAGCGGTTGCAGCACCGGTGTTTCCACCTCAAGATAGCCGCGCTCGTCGAGGAAATGCCGGATTGCGGAGACAATCCTGGAGCGTGTGGCGAAGACCTTGCGTGTCTCCGCATTCGCGAGAAGATCCGCGTAGCGTTGCCGATAGCGCAGCTCGACATCCTGAAGCCCGTGCCACTTCTCCGGCGGAGCGTTCAGCGCTTTCGTTAGCATGGTGACTGAGCGGGCTCGCAGGGAAATCTCCCCCATCTTCGTTCGAAAGAGGTCGCCAGTCGCCTGCACGAAATCGCCCAGGTCAAAGAGCTTGAGGATGTCGGCATACGCCTCCTCCCCGACCACATCCTTGCGGATATAAAGCTGGAGCTCGCCGAAACCGTCGCGGATATGGGCGAAGACCGTCTTGCCCATATGACGAAAGCTCACGACACGGCCCGTGAGGATGACGGTCTCACCGGTGTGTCCGTCGTGGAGCGTCCCAGCTTCCTCTTCGGATGTGAAGAGCTCGAGGGCCGCCTTTGTCGTGTGGGTGCGTTCGGCGCGGGTCGGGTAGGGGGAGACACCACGATCGCAAAGGGCTTCGGCCTTCGCACGGCGTATCTCCTGCAGGTCACTTAGCTCCATCAGGTGCTCCGTTACAAGGGCTTGGCATGATCGATGTTTGCTGGCAGGCATGGAAAACGCGGCGGGAAGTGCCCGCCGCGTTGCCTGCCGGAAGTGTGCACTCGATGGTTATTTTACTTCCACCACCGTGTAGGTCACCTCGCCGCCGGGCGTTTCAACCTTGAATGTGTCGCCGACCTTCTTGCCGAGGAGTTGCTGGCCGACCGGGGAGTCGTCGGAGATGCGGCCGTGGAGTGGATCGGCCTCTTCAGCACTGACCAGGACCCAGTGCTCGAGCGGCTCGCCGTCGTCGGTGTCGACCGAAAGGTGAGACCCAAGGGCAATGGTGCCGTCCTTGGAGCCTTCCTCGATCAGGATCGCGTGCTCAAGCGTGTACTCGATCTCGCGGATGCGGTTATCAATGTGGACGCGCTCCTCCTTGAGATCCTCGTACTCACTGTGCTCGTTCGTATCGCCCTCCTCATTGGCGTATTGCATCGCCTGGGTAAGCTGGGGCAGCTTTTCCTTCAGGAGTTGTCGGAGCTCCTCTTCGAGACGCTCCTTGCCCTGCCGGGTCAGCTGCACTCCCCGTGTTGATGCCATGAGAAGGTCCTTTCCTTACACCCGCCCCTTACCAATGCACGGACAGGCGACTACATATGGTGGTTGACTGGTCGTTCGCGGTGAACATCGCATTCCGAATGCCGTCGAGAGCGGGATCGTTCGAACGATAGTGGGGACCCCAACCAACTCCGAAGACGACTGGCCAGGATGTGTACATAGACCCCGAACTGATCGTTCGAGGTCGCCCCTGATTTGTATCGATGGCGACGAACCCACACTCACGCTGGTATTTGGCGTATAGGACAAAGCCGGAGGATCATGCCCCCGGCCTTCCCTAGTTGCGTTCAAGTATAGGCGCTTTGCCAGCAAACGCAATGGGGAACCTACGTTCTGGCCGTTCCCCATAGTGTCGAGCCCGTCGAAGTGGATCAAGGTATTGCCAGGTGTGCCTGTTGGCACAAGCAGTAAAGGGATGGGCCGCTCCAACGATTCCCACAATATAGTTTAGATCCCTATGCTCAGGCATTCTTTGTACAAGGCCCAACACTTGACCTCCCAGTATTCGTGTTTATCAAATCTCATCGAGCCTCATTCTCGTCCGACCCCTTATTGTGACAATCAGTCACAATAAGGGGTTCCTCGTCAGGCGGCTACTTTGACGAGCAATGATGCCGCTCAAGGAAGCACAAATAAGGGGTTGCACCGCGGGGAAGTAATCGCTACTATACGTACAGGTCGTACGTACACTCTTTGCGGCTGGCAAAGGGACAGGGCTGGACCGTCGTTCCCGCAGGCGATCGTTCTGATTCGAACCTACCCGCAATTAGCTCCGGAGGGGGAGTAGCTATGGGACCGTTTGCGCAGGCTGGTGCAGTTGGACAGATAGGCAGTCTATCCACGGGAGGACGTTTGGTCATCCGCGTGGTCATGGCGTTGATGCTCGCCATGACGTTGCTCGGGGCCTTGGCCGGATTATCAGCAAAGGATGCGTCGGCCGGACAGGCGGGGACAATCAATACCGATGGCGTTGGCTTGATGGCTGGCTTCACGGATCAATCGATCATCGAGTGGATGTACGCGGGTGAGCGGGTTGACGTCCTCTGGGGTCCGGAAGACGGAAAGTATGAGGTTCGCTACTACGGTGTAGATGGATGGGTCTGGGCCGAGTACCTGACAGTCGATGGCGTTGGTGGCGGGTCGGTCACCTACGACGCGCCCGCCGAGGTCGCCTATGAAGAGCACTGGATCGATATCAATCGCACCCAGGGATCGGTCACACTCTATATCGGCGACACGCCTCAGGCGACGTATTGGGCGTCGATGGGGTGGGACACATCCGATTATGGATACTACTCCACGGCTGTCGGCACCTACTACGTCAACTGGATGGACAGTTCACTTCAGTACACGCCCTTTGCGGATGCATACATCACGCACTGGATCGGGTTTGACTGGGAACGATCCAACGGCTTTCACTCCTACACCAAGGACGCGAACGGAGATATCGTGCCCAACGGTGCGGGCAAGACTGGTGGTTGCGTTGCATTGGCGCCAGGCGATATTGACGCGGTGTACAACTTTGCCTTCCCCGGCATGCGGGTCGAGATCCATAACTAGCAGCGGCGTGGGGACTCCTTTCGGATGGAAGACATCAGGAGGGGTTCCCGCTCCCAAGGCCAAGACGAGGAACGTACGGTGAAGCGCGAGAGAAGGCAGCAACAGGGCCCCTGGGGAACCATGGCAGAGGCTCTGCTTGTCACCACTCTCGCCTTTGCCGTGCTGTGGCAAATCCAGGGGCAGGTGGGGAGCAGTCCCTCAAGCGGGAGCGTACCGGAGGAAACTGCCCGAACATCAGAGACGCGCAACTTCGTGACGACAGCGGACGTAAACCTGCGGACAGGGCCCGGCATATCACACAGCGTGCTTTCCGTATTGCCGCCGCAGAGTCAGATCGATGTCATCGGGGTGGAACGGGACGGTTTCGCTCTGGTGCAATCCGGGGGACAAGAAGCGTGGATCTCCGTGGAGTTCATCGCACCCGAGACTGAAGTCCTGGCCGCAACGGTCAACGGGCCGGAGGGCATCGAGCCGACTGCTGCCCCGGCCCAGATTCCGACTGAGGCACCCACGGAAGCTGTTGTTCCGGATGCGGCCGTTGTAGGCGGGGACATTGCTGCTGCATCAACAGATGCAGAAACCTATAAGGCAACCCAGCAGGAACCAGAAGCGGAGGTGGCTAATGTCCCTGCCGGGGAACGTTGGGTTGAGGTTGATCGGTCAACGGCGACGGTAACCCTGCATGAAGGCTACAGGACCGTGGCTGTATTCCAGGGCAAGATCGGCAAGGACCCCGCCACGGATGGCTATTACTCCACCGCTGTCGGGACGTTCCACGTCTTTTCCATGAACCAGGAACTGACCCAAACGCCTTTCGCACCCGGTGTCTATCTGACCGACTGGGTAGGGTTCGATCCGGATCGGAGCAATGGCTTCCACTCACCGGTGCGCGACGCGGACGGAAACGTCGTCGAGACTGGCGGCACGACCACGCTCGGGTGCGTCCGGCTCGGCGAGGATGAAGCCCGGCAGATGTTCGATTTCGCCTTCATCGGCATGCGCGTCGAGATCCATGACTAGCAGAGATGCCCCGTTGGTAGCCGGCAGCCGGCAGGGTCTGCTTCCTTGCGACACTACGCCGCCGGTCGGGATGCCGGGAAATCGTCTTTTTCAGGATGGGGATGATGGAGTCGGCGTCGGATCCGATTGCTGATCGCGCCGGTTCGAGGCTCGAACAGGAAGACGATCGCGAAGATCGTCGTGGAGACGAGCACGACGGCCGCGCCCGATGGGACGCCCTGATGATAGGAGACATAAAGGCCCGTGACACCGGCAAAGGAGCCGGTCAGGCAAGAGAGGACGACCATCGTGCGCAGGTCATTGGTCAGCAGGCGGGCAGTGGCGGCGGGCGTCACAAGCATCGCCAGCACGAGGATATTCCCCACCGTCTGCAAGGAAATAACGATGGCCATAGCGAGCAGGACGAGGAAGAGTTGATCGTAGAGCCAGAGGTTGAGGCCATTGGATTTGCTGAAGGTGCGGTCAAACGAGATCATCGTCAGCTCCCGCCGGAAGAGCAACAACGCGGCGAGCACGATCATGCCGACGGCAATCGTGAGGGCGAGATCGCTCCGGGTGACACCGAGGATCGAGCCAAAGAGGAAGGCGTTGAGATCCCGGACATAACCGCTTTGGGTCGACATCAGTGCGATCCCGAGTGAAAAGGCGCCAACGAAGAGCACACCTACGGCCGTGTCGTTGTTGATGCGCCCGCTCTGGCTGATCGCTCCAATTCCGAGCGAGACGATGATGGCGGCAATAATGGCACCGATCAGGAAATTGCCGCCCAGGATGAAGGCAATCACGACCCCCGGAAAGATTGCATGGGCGAGAGCGTCACCGAGAAAGGCGAGACCACGTAAGGTAACGAAGACACCCATCGCGCCGCAAATGATGCCCACTAGCGTAATGGCGATGAAGGCGTGCTGCATGAAGGTGTGCTGCCAGGGATCCGTGAGCCACGCCATCATCAGATATGTGCCTCGTCAGGGATCGGGGCGCTGGTGTTACCGGTATGGATCACGATCACCTGCCCACCGAACGTCGTCTGGAGGATCTTCTCGCTCATCACGTTGGCGGGTGAACCCTGCGCGACAATATGCCCGTTAAGCAGGACCACCTCATCGGAGGTGCTCGCCGCATGCTGGAGATCATGCGTCGCGTAAACGACGGCTGTGCCTTCGTTGCTGAGGCGCTCAAAAAGCTCGACGAGCATCTCCTGCGTGGGGATGTCCACACCGGTGAAGGGCTCGTCGAGCAGCAAGACTTGGCCGCAGGCAAGGAGTGCCCGCGCAAGAAAAACGCGTTGCTGCTGCCCGCCTGAGAGTGCGCCGATCTGCGCGGACGACAGGTGGTCCATTTTCACTTCCTGCAATGCCTGCATCGCCTGGTCGCGATCACGCCGGCTGAAGGGGCGCCAGCGGGGGCGGGAGCGAGAGAGGCCAAGGAGCGTCGCCTCAAGGACGGAGATGGGGAAGGTCCAGTCTGCTCCCGTGCGCTGAGGAACGTAGGTGACGCTCTCATGGGCGCCGCTCAATGGAGTACCTGCAAACTCGACGGAACCGTGAGAGGGCGGGATCATTCCAGCGAAGACCTTGAGCAACGTGCTCTTTCCGGCACCATTTGGTCCCAGCAGGCTGACCGTGCGCCCGGGATAGATATCCAGGGTGATATCACGGAGCGCCGACCTCTCCTCGTAGTGAACCGAGAGTTCCCTTGCTGTCAGGAGTGCTTCGCGGTCTGGTTGATGGGGTCCTGGAATGACCATGAGGAGATCTACCTGACCTGGAAGTATTGTGTGCCGCTACGGACCGGAAACAGGGTGCGCCATGAACAGGGATGTCCCCGGGGTACGTCGCGAGGCGAGGTGTCGTTGTTCCCGAGAATACCTCTATTGATACGAAGTGTCAATAAGCGGATGTAAGCGTTGGGCTGGTAGTCCGATCGCCGCGTCTGCACGCCGGGCACATGCCAAAGACTTCGAGCACATGATTTCGTATCTCGAAGTCGGTGTTCCGCGTGAGGTCCTTCACCAGATCGTCGAGCGGGCATGCAGTAAACGTCACGGTGGTACCACAGCTCTCGCAGAGAAGGTGATGCCGATGCCCGGGCGTGCCCCAGATGTAGCTCGGATGACCGTCTGGCTGAACGATACGGGTCAGCACGTCGATAGCGGCAAGGACCTCCAAGGTCCGGTAGACTGTCGCGCGCCCGATACGGGGTCCACCCGGCGTCTCGCTCAGTTCAGTGACAAGCTGCTCGGCGGAAAAGGGCCGGGAGTGGCCAAGAACCGCATCGACAATCGCGGACCGCGGTGCCGTCAGGCGGTAACCATGCTCGCCCAGCACACGCTCGACCTCTGGTCGGGAGAGTGCCAGGGACTCGGTCTGGTGGATATGGTGCTCGTGTGTTTCCATGCCATCTATGATACTCGTCCAGATGGGACTCTGTCTCATCTGGGAACAAGGACTTCAAGCGCCAGCATGGCGATGATCGTGCGAATGGGATCAATTGCACCATTCGTGGAGTAGGATATGGCACCGATGCCGCTCCGGCGAAATGCGATACTTGAAGCATAAGATCCGTTGAATCTTTGACGAGGACAGGACTTGACCACGATGACGATGACGCTCCCCGGGAGTCGACACCGGTGTTGGCTCCGTGCGTTCGCCACGCTGGCGCTCATTACGCTTTTCTTCGGGCATATGGGAGTGCCCCTCACGACCGCGCAGTCTGGTAATCGCGTTGTCTGGGATGAGTACAACGTCGACTTTGTTGTCAATGACGACGGCACAGTGCGTGTCATCGAGACCCAGGTGGTCGAGTTTGATGGCCGTTTCAGTACAGGTTTTGCAAACATCCCATTGACCGGAACCGAAGCTATCACCAATGTCACCGTCAGCATCGCCGACAGTGCCAGTGAGGAGCCGCAAATTGCGGAACAGGTGCGGTTCTTCAACGAGGAACCCGGCACGTATGCAGTTGAGGAAAACGCCGGCACCCTGGAGATCGATTACGCCTATGAGCCGACGAGTCCTCTTGGGTCCGCCGCGGACAACACGCGCGTAATCGTCATCGAATACGAACTTATCGGTGCCATTCGCGTGTACGAGGACCTCGAGCCGGCAAACCAGCAGTTACGCTGGGTGGCGATTGAGACGGATGTCACCGAGATTGCTCCGATCCGGAGCTCGACGGTTACCGTCACCCTCCCGGAGCCGGTCGACACTGCACAGACAGTAGCACGGCCTAAAGGCGTGGAAACTGATGGCCAGACGTTTACCTGGAGGCAGAGTAACCTCGATAACGGTGATCGCTTCGAGGTCAATCTCCAGTTTCCGCCGATAACCGCCGCTGCCAAGCCGGCATGGCAGGACCGCTTTGACCAGATTCGAGAGCAGCAGATCACTGCCGCGGGCCAGTCGGCTGCGGCTGGTACGCTCTTTCTTGGTGCTGGACTGTTGCTGCTTGTTGGCGGATCCTTACTGCTCGCAGGACTCTGGTACACCCGCGGTCGAGATCCGGACGTCAGACTGGTGGCCGACATTGTCGCCGAGCCGCCTGATGATCTCCGCCCGGGTGCGGCGGGTACGCTGATCGATGAGGAGACGCATACCCGTGATGTGATCGCCACGATGTTGGATCTCGCGAGACGCGGCATTATTCACCTCGATGAAAAGCAAACTGAAGGCTTCATGGGGTTCGGCCGGCAAACGCGATACATCCTCACCCTCCAGGAGCACTCCAACGAGCTGATGGGGTATGAGCAGGTTCTGCTCGACGCCATCTTCGGTCCAAATGCTGAGGTAGGCAGCAGCGTTCCTATGGAACAGGTGCAGCAAACCTTCGCGGCCCGTGCCGATACTATCCACAACGGCTTCTATGATGAGCTGGTGGAACACGGGTATTTCGACGCGTCACCTGAGCAGACTCGCCAGCACGCGCGGATGCTGGGATGCGCCGGCCCGATCCTGGCGGCTGTTGTTATCTTCCTCGTCATCTTCTTCACCGGGGCCAGCAGCGGCTTCATCGTACTGCCAATTCTGGCTGCGGTGGTCCTCTTTGCTATCGGTCGAAAGGTTGCGACCAACATGCCCCGGAAATCCCTCAAGGGCGCCGAGGCCGCTGCGAAATGGCGCGCCTTCAAGCGCTACTTGCAGGAGATTGAACAGCACGAGAACCTCGAGGAGTCGAAGGCGATCTTTGATCGCTACCTCCCCTATGCGACGGCATTCGGTCTTGAGGATTCCTGGATCCGCAAGTTCTCGCAAGTCAGCACACCGATGCCGGGTTGGTTCGGAGGTGGCTTCGGTGGTCCGGTGGTCCTTGGGCAGCCTGGTGGGTACGGTCGACGCAGTTCTCCATTCGGCGGTGGAATGTGGGTGTTTCCGTCCGGAGGCGGATCCTTCGGAGGTGGCTCGGTTGGCGGTGGGAGTCGCGGTGGGGACGCATCCGGTGGCGGGTTCGACATGCCCGGCATGCAGGACCTGAGTGACTCGGCGGGTGGTTCCCTGCAGAGCGGGTCCGATAGTATCTTCGATATGCTGGGCACCGCGTCGGAGATCTTCGGCGGAGGCGGGGGCCGGGGTTTCGGATAATCGCTTCACCATAGTGCAAATGGCTAACGACATCCTGGTTGGCGCTTTACGGAGCGCTGGCCAGGATGTTTTTGGGCTTACGGGACGTTGAAAGGGAACCGAAGAACTCCTGAGTCAGTTGTCTATGCAGTGGACGGGCATGACACCCAGGTTGTAGGCGCGGCAGGAGACGGTGATGGATCAGGGAACACGAGACGAAAAAATTGCCAAGGGGTGTCTGAACACCCTGATATTCCTGCTGCCAATCCTGGTCGTCTTGTTCCTGAACGCTACTTCCTCCGATTCCGGGAGCGGTGATGACCGCACGCGAATTCTCTGGCAGTCCTACGATGTCCACATCGTCGTCAGCGAGGATGGCAACCTCCATGTCACCGAGCGGCAGAACGTGCGGTTCTATGGTGCTTTCAGCGAGGGATATGCCCGAATTCCGCTGGACCGGGTGGGCTCGATCGACAACGTGCAGGTGATGACCGAAAACGCTCCGGAGGACAGAGACAATAACGGCTTTCTCA
>DASYWM010000211.1:0-28761 GCA_035936075.1 Thermomicrobiales bacterium | reverse complement strand
CAGACCGACATCGTCCGCCAGACCGAGGTAGAGCTTCCCTCCCGGGGTGGCGCCCAGCACATACCAGGCTTCTGTCTTGCCCAGCCGGTCCAAGGGTCGAGCGCCGTCATCATCAGGATGCACCTGAATGGAAAGATTCTCGGCGGCGTCGATCAACTTCACCAGCAAAGGAAAGATATTCCGACCGCCAACCGCTTCGTGGGCCCGGTCACCGAGCCGACCTGGCGGATCCCGGTCGACTATCTCCTGGAGGTTCAAGCCCTTGCCATCACCCGCCGAGACAATCGCCTCGCCGGATGTGACCAGTGCTTCACCAATTCGTTCGTCCGGCGGCAGCTCGAGTCCGTAGTTCGACAGCTTCCTGCCGCCCCAGGGCTTGGGGTCAAGATGTGGTACCACCTGCGAGACTCTTGCGCGATGCGTCATTTCAATTGTTTGCTCCCGGACCCAGCATCAGTCATGATCGTTCCTGTAAACATGCTAGCGTAGATCGAACCATGGACGAGGTTCCGAGCATGCCAGCCCCAGCCAGACCACTGCAAGGACTGACTCAGTCATGACGCTGTTCCCGCATCAAAATCCTGACCAGAATAATAGTGACGATGAATTGATTGAGAACTTCTGGGCTGTCATTCCCGCTGGGGGGTCAGGTACGCGCTTGTGGCCACTGAGCCGGTCCGCGCGGCCCAAATTCCTGCTGCCGTTGCTCGGAGACGAGTCACTGTTGCAACAGACATTCGCGCGCCTGAAGCGCCTGACTGCACCGTCCAGGATCATGGTCGTCTGCGGCCCCGCACACGTGGCGGCGATTGCACGACAGCTTCCGGATCTTCCTACCGCCAACATCATCGTGGAGCCCTCCCCCAACGGCACTGGCCCTGCCCTTGCCCTCGCTTCGGCCCTGATCCAGCGGCAAAATCCCCGCGCTGTCATGGGCAGCTTTGCAGCGGATCACGGGGTCATTGACGTTGATGCATTCTGCCGGGCGGTTCGCACCTCCATTGCGGCAGCCGAGACGGGCGACCTCGTGACGGTTGGTCTTCAGCCGACGCGACCGGAAACAGGCTACGGTTACATTGAGCGAACCGACGACGTTCGCCTGGAGACTGTCACTGGCACCGCGTACCGCGCGGAGCGGTTCGTGGAGAAGCCTCCGTTCGAACTGGCCCAACGATACGTCGAATCGGGCAAATTCCTCTGGAACGCGGCCATGTTCGTATGGAGGGTTGACGCGTTGACGGCCGAGCTCCGTCGACTACAACCGGAAATCCATGCCGGGGTAAGAAAGATTGCCGCCGCCTGGGAGTCCCGTGACCAGGAACAGGTGACCGCCCGCGTCTGGGCAACCCTGCCAAACGTCACCATTGACAACGGTGTTATGGAAAACGCCTCCCGGGTCGCTGTTGTTCCCGCGGAGATGGGATGGTCGGATGTCGGGGACTGGCATGGGCTCGGTGAGCTGATCGATCACGACGACCTCGGCAACTCTGTGCGTGGTGACCTGGTCCAGATCGACACGACGAACAGTGTTGTCTGGTCCGAATCCAACAGGATGGTGGCAACCGTCGGTATGGACAACGTCATCGTGGTGGATACCGAGGACGCCCTGCTGGTCATCGACCGCAGCCGATCGCAGGAGGTTCGGAAGATCGTGGATCTCCTGAAGGCAGCGACGCATGCCAAGCTGACGTGACAAGGGTCGCTATCGGAGCCTGTGGTGGCAAATCGAGCTGGCACGGAGCCCATTGGGCAGATATCCAAGATGCCCACGCCGGCGCTATCCAACCTGACCTACTGCACCAACTGCACCAGCGATAACAACACAAGGTAAGTCATGGACTGAACGTTATCGATCGAGACTTTCCCGGCGACGTCGTCCACACTGTGATGAATCGGCGTCCATCCATAAAGTTCCCGGGCGATCATCACCGCGTCGATTCCCTGATCGCGGACCATGTTGTCGTCCGCAACGATCTCAGTCGACTCCTCCGATTGAATAATCTGCCCGAGCCCATAGGCGTCATTGGTCTCGATAAGGAGATTTTTCATCCATCGCGAACCAGCATCCGAATTAATGATCATGTATCGCCCTTGTCGCTCAGCGCCAACGGAGTCGATGTTGAACACCCCTTTGACCTCAACACCTTCGGTGTTCGCGGTCCGCGCCCAGACGTTGGCACCCAGGATTCCAACCTCTTCTGCATTGACGAAAATGAACCGGACGGGATGTTCCAGCTCATAATTGGCCAGAATCCTGGCGATCTCCAGGTTCACCGCCATACCGCTTGAGTTGTCATCTGCTCCAGGGGCAATCGAAGGGTCACTATTATTGATGGAGTCGAAGTGCGACATCACTGCATAGACGGAACTGTCATCCTCGCCAGGCACTTCAGCCACCACATTAACCAGAAGAATCCCTTCCGGTGTGAGGAAGTCCTCGTACCAGACCTTGAGTCCATAGGATTCCAGCTGTCGATAGAGATAGTCGGCGGCAATCTGGTTGCCCGGATAGGTGTAGTAGCGCGTGCCGAGATTCGATCCGTCCGGTGCACCGGATCGTTGGAGGTCGGCGATGATCTCCGTGATATTGGAACTCGACACCTGCCCCATCAGTGAATCAGCACTCGCGTCAGACAGGGGCGGGAGTTCGTCGTTCCCGTCTTCCTCCGTGGGGGGCGCCGGCGCTACCTTAGTGACGTTGTAACCACTGTTTGCCAGCGTCGCGACCCGGGCGGGGATCTCATCGAACTCGATCAGACGGTACGGACCAGACTCATCAATGATGTCGCCATACCCATTCACCAGTGCAGGGTCCTCACCCTCCGGCACTGTCACCACGTAGAGATCGAGCGTCTCGCGCTCGTCCTGTACGAGCTCGATTTCCGCATCTGCATCCAGCAACGACACCTGCTCTGGAGTCGCAACCACCCAGGCGATCTCGTCTCCAGCAAAAGACGGGCGATTGCCCGTCTCTTCCATGAGCCTTGACAGATTGTCAGCCTGGACCCGTATCAGGCATTGGCCCGAACACTCCCGGGCGAGAGGACTCTCCGCCACATCACCGTCCTCTTCCACCTGCGCACCCGGTGTGCCTTCCTGATCCTCGCCGCCGAGCTGGTTGTCACCGCCGCGACGAATCTCCGACGTCTCTGTCGGCTCTTCAACGGATCCCTCAGTTGGTGTCGGCCCCGCCGGAGTGCCACCGATGTCCACACCGGGCACAATTTCCTGCGTGGGAACCGGAGTATTGACTGGCTCGTCGACCTGCTGTTGGTCATCACCCCCGAGCAGGCGGGTAAGCAGGAAGATCAGGAGCAACAAGACCAGCACACCGACGATAACCAGGGCCAGCAGCGACCTGCCGGGCCCATTGCCCGCGCCGGAGCCCGTCAGCCCCTGCCACCAGGCACCATTGCCACCATCATCGCCGCCGTCACCAGCAGAGGGTACTCGCCCGCCTTCATCACCCGGCCGTCCAACAAACCTCCGGTTCGATGGACCTGCAGCAGTGACGTCCTCGCCTGTATTTTCCCGAAGACTGTCGCGCCAGTAGCGGGAGGGTCGCTCGCGCCGGGGTGAAGATCGAGGGAGCGGGGTCGTGCCTTGCTGTTCCGTGGGACCGCCCGCATCTGCATCCTGGGCCACTCCCTTGAAACGGTCAGCGGAGGAGCGCACAGAGCGGGAGACAAAAGCACCAAAATCTGTTCGATCGCCTCCACCCCCCTCGGAGGGGGAAGGTTTCGCGTTCTCCCCCGAGTCGCCGGGCTTCGCCGAATAGGTCCTCCGCGAAACGGTATTGTCCTGATGATCGTCCTGGGATTTCGGTGGCACCGGTAGTTCCTCACACACGCAGAAGGGAGCTGGTCACGAATGACATCCCTGTATTGCCAAGCCTAGCAAACCGGAACATTGCGTGGCGAGATATTCGTTCGCCCGATACGCGCTATCTGCCAGGATCACAGTTGAGCAAGATCAGCCTCCAGCAATTCCTCGCAGACCGCTCGAAGCCCACTCGCTGCCTGCCCGAGAATCGCGTGTCCGGCTTCCGTTGTCGCGTTGATGGAGTTCCCGGTCGCGCCGCTCTCCGTCAGTTTGTGCATCATTACCGGCAATGTTCCTCCCACCGCCGAGACAATCGTCTTTTGCCGCTGGATCGCGGAGTTCAGTTGCTGGGGACCAAGACGGTCACCATCGACCAGATCCGGCCGGATGGCAAGGACTGCCGCAGCTTCATCCCCTCCACCGTGACCGATCGCGTCGTCGCCCAGAATCTCCCGGGCGGCATTGGCCAGCAGCGTGTAGGCGTACACAGATACAACCAGCGGCACACCAAGCTCCCGCTTGGCTCGCTCAGCGGCGATGGCCAGTGCCGGATTATTACCTCCGTGCGTATTGACGAGGACGATCCGTTTTACGCCCTGCCGGTGCAGAGAGTCAATCTGATCCAGGACGAGCGAGATAAGCGTCTCTTCGCGGAGCGTCACCGTGCCAGGTCGCCCCTGGTGATGCCAGGACACTCCCCACGGGATCACTGGCAATACGGCGACCCGAGGAGCGAGCAACGCTCCTGTCAATGCACATAACACCTGCGCCGTCAGCGCGTCCGTTGACACTGGCAATGCGGGGCCATGCTGCTCGTGCGCGCCAACCGGAATCAGCACCATCTCTATGGATTGAAGGAGTTGACCTGTCTGTGGTGATGTCAGGTTCGCGAGCAAGATCGGTTCCGCTGCCTCCCAGTGTTGCGACTGTGGCATTTGGTCACTCTGTCGATGGATGTCGGACATGGTTATTCCTCGTGCGCTGTGATGTCTCCGGATTTCCAGTGTCATGGATCTGTAACGGGCTAAGTAGATTATCCACCCGTCTGCAACAGGCACCGGAGCATAATAAAAATGGCAGATACTGGCCGCGAGAGTGGCGGTCGAAATCACCTGGAAGGAAAGGGATATGTATAACCGCGTTATTGTCCCGCTCGATGGCTCCGCCCTCGCTGAGGAGGCGTTGTCCCAGGCATGGAAACTTGCCACGACGATGAATATCCCCCTCCATATCGTTCGGGTCGTCGATACATACCGGGCACAGACGGTACCGGCAACGGGCATGGCACTCGACTACTCGATGCTTGCGGAATTGGCGGAGGAGGAGTTCGAGGACGCTCGCTCCTATATTGAGGATCAGATCGGGAAGCTTTCGGAGGAGGGCCTGACCGTCACCGGAGAGGTTCTGCATGGACCTATCGCGCAGCAGATCGTCAATTCGGCCGATGAGGGAGATGTGATCGTCATGTCGTCTCATGGCCGAACCGGCATCAAGCGCTGGTTCCTGGGCAGCGTCGCCGAGGAAGTCATGCGCCGCGCCACCTGCCCGGTGCTCCTGCATCGCGCCAGCGCCGCACGCAAGCAGGGCGATCAGTAGCAGGCATGTGTGGGTGCAGCGGACCTGCGGCCAGGAAGCTCGGCCGGTGTCCGGGTGCGTCTACTCAATTGCTTCAGGAGATAAAGGCGTCCCGGTTGTCCCCAATGCATCCTTCACACATCTATTGACGGATGGCGGTGGGTATGCGAAGAGTAAGGCGTCGAGCACGATCGGCCCAATGATGCCTTTCACCCCTGGTGGCATCAGGGATGGGAGGTCGCAGAATCCGACTCTCACTCGCCTTCGCCTGTGAAACATCGCGGGCCGTTGAGAGAATGCGCAAACAGCGCCGGGACCACATGTCGAGCAAAAACAGTCAATCTTCCAGAACTGGTGGCAGAGACGAGAACGTCACTGCTCCCGACGCCAGATCAGGTGGGCTCTCGCGAGGATTTGCTGCACTCAAATACCGCAACTACCGGCTCTTCTTCACGGGCCAGTTGATCTCCGTCACTGGAACCTGGATGCAATCCCTCGCCCAGTCCTGGCTCGTGGTGGACCGACTGGACGCATCCGCTTTCCAACTCGGTCTGGTCAATGTCTTCCAGTTCGGGCCGGTCCTGCTCCTTGGTATTCCTGCCGGCGTCGTTGCCGACAAGATCCCGAAGCGAAACCTGATGGTGGTCACTCAGGTGATCTTCGGCATCCTGGCGACGGCTCTCTCCTATCTCGTCTTCACCGGACAGGTTGAGTTGTGGCATGTCTATCTTCTCGCCGGCTTCTTCGGGGTCACCAACGCCTTTGATATGCCCGCCCGCCAGGCCTTCGTCTCCGAGATGGTTGACAAGGAAGCGCTGATGAACGCCATTGCGCTCAACTCGGCGATGTTCAACACGGGACGAATCCTCGGCCCGGCTGTTGCCGGGGTGATCCTCGCGGCCTTTGGCCCCGCCGTCTGCTTCGCCGTGAATGCCACCTCCTACCTGGCGGTCATCGCCGGCCTGTTGATGATGAGGATCACGAAGGTCATTCAGGCAACCACCGGATCGGCTGGCGAACAGCTGCGCGAGGGCATCCGATTCGTTCGAAACACGGCGGATATCATGCGGCCAATCACGCTCGTTGCCTTCGTGGGCACCTTTGGCATGGCGTATAACGTCTGGCTGCCGCTCCTCGTGACCGACAGTTTCAAGGCGGATGCAGGGATCTTCGGACTGCTCTTTTCCTCCATGGGGGCCGGATCACTGATCGGTGCCCTCTCAATCGCATTTTCCGGGAACAAACCTAGTCGCGTCCGCATGATCGTCGCTGCCATTGCGCTTGGCATCGTGATCCTGGCGCTTGCCGTCACCGCCTCAATCCCGCTTCCCGTGGGCGTCGCCATGTTGCTGCTCGCCAGCTCAGGCTTCGCCGCCAGCAACGCCATGGCTATGGCGAATACGATCGTGCAAACAACGGCACCCGATGAGCTTCGTGGCCGCGTGATGGCGGTCTATTCCACCGTCTTCATGGGCAGTGTCCCAATCGGTGCGTTGATCGCCGGCATAGTCTCGGACCGGTTCAGTGTCATCACCTCAATGACGTTTGGCGGCACAATCGTGACTCTCGTCGCGATCACCCTCTTCTGGCTACAGCGTTCCCCGAGAGCACGAGCAGCAGCCCCTCAGACAATGACCACGTCGCCAGTACCCAAGCGATAGTGCCAGTGGAAGCATGGCATTCGGTTTCCGCCCCTAGAGCTATTCTTAGACCGGTGACTGGAGAGCCAATAGGAGTACACCTGGCGTACGTCTTGGTGATTTTTGCCAGGCGTTATGACGCGCAGGCTGCCCTCTCCGTTGCACTCTGGCGCCCGCACACGCACACTGACACGGGGCGTCTGCTCGCCCGCGTGTTCGTCATCTATCCAGGAGCCCTATGGACTTCGGCGCCTTTTCAATCATCAGCCTCATCTACGTGGTCATCGGAGTCCGTGTCGTCGCCCAGCTGGTCCGCAGTTGGCGCGCTACCTGGGACCATCACTTCACCCCGACCGACCGCCATCTGGTCGACCAGGCAGCGTTTTTCGTCTTCATCCCGATCTCTGTGGCGCTCCACGAGCTGGGTCACGCGGTTGCAGTCTGGAGCTTCGGCAGGGAGGTCGTCGAGTTCGGTTTTTATGGTTTTGCGGGATATGTCGCTTACATCCCCTTCGGCCTCTCCGATGTCCAGCAAACCATCATTGCCGCTGCCGGGTCGCTCGTGAACCTGATGCTCTGTGTCATCGGGCTGGCTATCGTACTGCTCAAGAAGCCACCGATGCGTGCGGCCTTCAATGAGCTGCTGATCCAGTTTGTCCTGATCTCCGGCCTCAACGCCTTCATCGTCTATCCGGTCCTGGACATGCTCTCCGGTCTCAACGGCGACTGGCGTCAGATGTATGACAGCGGCGTGCCTTGGCTATCCGGCATCATCGTCGCGGTTCAGATTCTCATCCTTGCCGCTGGTTACTGGCTCCTGACAAATCCTGGTATGAGGGCCCGCATTGCCCGGCTTACCGACATCCCACCGGGATACCAGAGGGGCTTGTTGGGAGGTGTGCAGGTGGGCAAGGTCCACCCCAAGGCGTACAGTCCGGCTGAGCAAACGCTCCACGAGGCGGTCGACCGGGTTGCCAGTGGCTGGCCCTCCCGCGTGACAACCAGCGTGCAGCGATTCCCCGCGGGCTCAGCAATCACACTCCAGTGGAACGATGGCCGCCAGCAACACGTGGTGGCCGCAAGAGTTTTCACGTCCGGCATCACGGAGATCATTCGGGTGCCAATGCCATCAGCACCCGGGGGAGCGCAATCTGCAAGGATGCTGCATCGATGGACGGATCTTCCGGGCACCGATGAACTGACGATAGGGTTGCGAATCGCGATGGAGACGACGCAGCAGCAGGGATAAAACGCGGCCTGCTCCTACCCGACGTTCACCGGCGAGGTTCCCGCAAGCGCGCCCTGCATCAGGTCGTGGGCCGCTTTGAAGATCGCCTCGGACATTGTTGGATAGGGATGAATCGTGTCACTGAGGGCGGAAACCGGCAGTCGATACTGCATGACAATCGCGATCTCGCCGATCAGCTCTCCTGCTCCGGCTCCCAAAATGTGACCACCCAGCACCCGGTGCGTAGCACGATCGACAACCAGCTTGACGAGACCCTCGCGCTGATCCGAGGTCATAGCCCGGGTCATTTCAGCGAAGGGAACAGTGGATGTCACGACGGAATATCCTCCCGCCCGTGCTTCTGCCTCGGTGAGCCCTACACGGGCGAGCTCGGGATCGCTGAACGTCACCCACGGGACGACCCGGTAATCCGCTTTCATTGCCCCGTCCTCGTTCACAATATTGTGCAACGCGATCCGGGCCTGGTAGTCAGCCACATGGGTGAAGGGGTAAATGCCCGTGACGTCGCCGACGGAGAAGATGTGGGGAACATTCGTCCTCATCTGCGCGTCAACCAGGATGCCCCGTTCTCCAAACCGGACACCGGCCACATCGAGGTCCAATCCGGCGATGTTCGGCACTCGCCCCGTCGCGACCAGAACCTCATCGGCAGCAAGTTCGACGGGCGGACCATCATCGCGCGAGCAGGTGAGGATCACCCGGCCATCCGGCGATCGCCGTATACCCGTTGCCCGGGACCTCATCTGCAAGGTGATACCTTCATCCCTAAGGATTCTGGTCAATTCACCCGAGAGCTCCTCATCTTCCTTCGGGAGCACGTGTTCCTGCGTTCCAACAATCGTGACCTCGGCACCATAACGCGAGAACATCTGTGCAAACTCAACTGCCACAGCCCCACCGCCGATGATCAACAGCGACTCTGGTAGCTCGTCGAGGGAAACGGCATCGACATTGGTGAGGTAGCCCGTTTGCTCAAGCCCAGTGACTTGGGGCACTCTGGCTGTCTGCCCCGTGGAGATGAGGACCCGGTCACCCGTGAGCAGGCTATCCCCGGCGAGCACCTCGTTCTCGGAGAGGAATTTGCCGTGCATCTTGTACAGGTCGATTCCCTGGGCTCGCACATTGGCCGGTCCGTCGCCGCCACGAATTTCGTCGATCAGGTCATCGACCCGCGTGCGGAGTGCTTCCCACTCAAGACGGGCCTTGGGGACAGAGATTCCGAATCGGCTCGCTGTCCTTGCCAGGTGAAGCACCTCGGCGGTGCGTACCATGGCCTTGGTCGGGTCACATCCGGCATTCAGGCAGGTGCCCCCGAGCTTCCATTCCTCGATCAGCGCGACACTCAGGCCCTCATCAACCGCACCGGAGGCAACCAAGCTTCCACTGGCCCCACCACCAATCACGATCAGGTCGTAATGCCGCGCAGGTCTCCGGGACAACGCTCACCTCAACTCTTCTCGTAACAGCGATGCAGATCGGCACCAGTCGGTACTAATCGGTTCGGTACTTCGGACAATCAGGTCAGAGGAGGAGACGGGGCGATCGCAATCGCATCGTTCCCCTGCGCGGCGATTACCTCAAGGAAGCGTCCCCAAGAGACCCGGTATTGCCATGGTCGCTTGTAGTTCGTGGTGGTCGGGCCAAGCGGGTCCCGGATGATGACCTCATCGGCATTGAAGCCCATCACCGTTAAGGCGTGGTCGTTCGTCAGCACAACGGGAAAATCGTCGCCGTCCGGAGTTTTCCAGGTGGCTGCCCGCCATGGAAGAAAATCGACAGTCGATTTGAAGAAGACCGGCTCACCGCGCAGCAGGGCTTCCTCAATCAGCCTGCGCTCCGGCGTGAAGGTCACCCCAAGCCCGACTGATTCAAAGACCTTGCGCATCGCGTTGCAGCGGGCGCGGGTGAGCACATTCGTGTCGTAATGGCCGCAGTAGTGCTCATCGATGTCCCCGCCCCAGACGATGATCCCTGTGGGTGTCTCCTCGTACCAGGGCTCGATCGCGTTATCGACGCCCACGATCGCCATCTGCTCCTCAAGTGTGAGGTCGAAGCCGTAAGCCTTCAGGATGATCCAGGCAGAATCGAACTCGCAGGTGAAGTGAAAGTCCTGCCCCTCCTTCACCGGAACCTGGATGTAGGCGTCCCAGTACCATCCATCGGCACTCACACGTTCGATCTCGGAGGCCGCCTGGCCGACGACCTGACCGACATCGGTGGTCGTCTTCATGGCAGTGATGAAGGTAAAAGGATCCATGCTCTGCGCCGAAACAGCGTGTGGCGACTGCGGCAGCGCGAGGCTGGCCACGCCCAGCGCGGCGCCGGTGAGGAAATGACGGCGGGAAAGATTCGAAGTCGAATGCAAGTGGCGATTGTGAGGAGTCATGGAGCATTCCTGGTAGCTTGGAGGCGGTATCCCGCTTCCGGCATGGTGATAGATTGACGGCGATCCTGTCCCTCCCACTCCCCTGGTAATGGTAGAGGGTATCTGCAAGTTCGCACAATGCCCCTATAGTGAAAGCCGGAGTACCGCTCGCGCCCGTACCGTGCAAGGAGACCCGCATGCCGCGCCAATTCGACCATTTCGTCATCATCTCCGCCGATCTCAAGACCGCTATGGATAATGCGCAAAGGGCCGGATTCACGGTCGTGCCCGGCGGCACCCATGGCGATGGCCGCACGCATAACGCGCTGATCGCGTTCGCCGATGGTGCCTATATCGAGCTAATCACTCCCACCAGCGCAACTCCTGAGGGAGAGCACCGCTGGTTTCCACGCCTCTTTGCCGCCGGAGGGCTCGTCGATTTCTGTCTCCTCGGCGATCAACTGGAGGATGAAATCGCGGCTATCCGGGATCAGGGTGTCGAATACCCGCAGCCATTTTCGATGGGACGGAATCGACCTGACGGCAAGCGCATCGATTGGCTCCTGAGCGTCCCTCCAGGTCCGGTCGGCCAAACCGGCTGGCCCTTCCTGATCGAGGACGTTACACCGCGTGAGCTGCGCGTGCCACGCGCGCCGGACGAGGTGCGCCACCCGAATGGGGTCCTCGGCGCCGCGGGCGTCACCATCCTGGTGCATGATCTCGATGCATCCGTGCGCGACTACACGGCCATCCTCGGCACAGCGGGGCACGAGCTTACAGCCCCCTTCTCCGATGACCGCCTGGGAGTGGTCTTCCCGGTAGGCAGAGAGCGGGACCAGTGGATCATGCTGGTTGAGCCCAAGGCCCATGAGGCTGCCGAGCACCTGAACAGGCACGGCCAGGGACCCTACCGGCTTACGCTTCGCACCCATGACGGCGCCATTGGCCCGGGCGAAGGTGACTTCGTCGATCCTGCCCTCTTCAACGGCGCAAGAATCCTGCTTGCCTAATTCGGTGCAGTGACGGCATGGAGCCTGCACGCCTTGTTCAAGAGAAAGGAGCGACCCATGCCATACAAGAACCGGGGCGACCTGCCCGAATCGGTGAAAGACAACCTCCCAAAGCATGCTGAGGAAATCTACAAGGAAGCGTTCAATAGCGCCTGGGATGAATACGGTCACGACGAGGCGCGAGCCCATCGGGTCGCCTGGGGTGCGGTCAAGAAGAAATATCACAAAAACGATGAGGGTGATTGGGTCGAGGGCCCCAGCGAGGACGATTGATCCATTTCACCGTTGCGCTGTATTGCCTAAGCCGCCTCTTCTCCAGAGAGGTGGCTTTGTCGTACATGCCTAAAACCATTACCAGGAGCCCCGCGCGGTTTTCTGAAATTTGTTACGCTTCGCGCAACGCACACGAGACAACTCCAGGCACCCGGACCTCATGGGCCGAGCCGCCCACACCGTCATCGTGACCGTCGGGGGAGTTGGGTGAGCGTCGATCGGACCGGTCCCGTACCGGACGTCGTAATGCCCGCCTCCGGCGGGAAAAGGAGAACGTCTGTGTCCACATCCCAAACGTCGTGGCATCCACTTCGAGCCCTGGGGCTCCTGGTCATTGCCGCGGTTCTGGCCCTTGGCGCGATGGTGCCGGGCATGGCATTCGCCCAGGGCGATGCAGTCGATTGCACCGAGTGGAGTTCCGAGACGCTCCAGATCATGGCGCCCGCTGCTCCAGGCGGTGGATGGGACTCCACGGCACGCGAGCTTGCGCGGGCCCTCCAAGAGGAAGGCATCGTTGAGAACGTCGAGGTCTTCAACGTCGAGGGCGCGGGCGGCACGATTGGCCTGGCCGAGTTGGTGAACACTCATGCGGGAGATGGTCACATGGCGATGGTCATGGGGCTCGTGATGATCGGCGGCATCGGGCTCAACGAATCTCCGGTAACACTCGAGCAGGTCACCCCCCTCGCACGACTGACCACGGAATTCGAAGTCATCGTCGTTCCGGCGGATTCTCCGTACGAGACGATCGACGACCTGATGGCGGCCTTCCAGGAGGATCCGGGTGCCGTCAGTTGGGCGGGTGGTTCCGCCGGTGGCACCGATCACCTGCTGGTCGGCCTGCTTGCGCAATCGCAAGGCATTGACCCGACCCTCATCAACTACGTCCCGTTCTCTGGCGGCGGCGAGGCCCTCTCCGCCCTTCTCGGTGGGCAGACGACGGCAGGTGTTTCCGGACTCGGCGAGTGGCAGGCCCAGATCGAGAGCGGTGACCTCCGGGCCCTGGCCCTCTCCGGCCGCGCTGACAGCGGCGATGCCACCCCCGTTGCCGGCGGCGCAACGCCGGAAGCATTCGGCGCTGACATCCCGACCCTCCAGGAATCCGGCATCGACATCGAGCTCGCCAACTGGCGCGGTATCGTGGCTCCGCCCGAAATCTCCGAAGAGGATCAGGCCTGCCTGAACCAGGCGATCGAGGCGGCGGTCAATTCCGAGACGTGGCAGAACACGCTCCGGAGCATGGGCTGGACCGGTTTCTATCTGGGTGGCGAGGAATACGTCGCCTTCATCCAGAGCGAGATCGAGCGGGTCAACACGATCCTGACCGATCTCCAGCTGATCGGCGGCGAATAGCCTCTCTGATCAATCGTGCCGATGCCGGGTTTCTCAACAAGGAAACCCGGCATCGGCCTGGAGCCCCACCCATGGTGATCGAACCCGATACAGGCCCGGGCCCATCGCCTGCAGATGACAACGTCGACGTTCCCACTGGCCTGGCGCGGTGGAGCGAGATCCTCATCCCCGTGGTGCTCGTCATCGCCGGCATCATCATACTGGTGCAGACTCAAGACATCCGCGTCATTCGCTCGATGTCCCAGGTCAGCCCTCGTGCCATCCCAAATCTTGTTGGTGGCGGACTGATTGTGGTCGGTGTTTGGTATGCGATCGATATCATCCGTAAGCCCCACGTGCTGACGGCCGGTGAAGACGCCGAAGACGTCGACATCGATGCGCCGACGGATTGGGGCGTACTGGCGATCATCGGCATTGGATTGGCGATCTTCGCGCTCCTGATCCGCCCCGCCGGGTTTATCCTCGCCAGTGCCATCCTCTTCGCCATCGCATCAACCGCCATGGGCAGCCGCAGGATTATTGCAAACGTACTGATCGGCCTGATCCTGGCGTCGGCGGTCTTTCTCCTCTTTGACACCTGGCTTGGCGTCCGCCTTCCAGCTGGCATTCTGGAATTCGTACTCGAATGACAGCACGGGGAGAGTTGCTTGTCATTGCTTCCCGATGGGAGGAACAGCTCCCATGGACGATTCATATCTTAGAGTCAATCAGGTAGCAGCCCGGAGTCCTCACGAGCTGATCTTGCAGCAGTACTACCAAAGCTGATATACGCGCCGTTGTCGTCGGAGAACGCGTCACACCATCCAAGTGATGCACTCACGAGATGCTGAAGGACAGCTTATGGACTCGATAGCTTCTCTAATGGACGGCTTCAGCATCGCCCTCACGCCCCAGAACCTGCTCTGGGCGCTGGTCGGCGTTTTTCTTGGCACATTCGTCGGTGTGCTGCCGGGCATCGGCCCCGCGCTCACGGTGGCGCTCCTGCTTCCCGTGACCTATGCCCTCGATCCCATCCCCGCATTTATCATGTTCGCCGGCATCTACTACGGCGGGATGTATGGCGGATCGACAACATCGATCCTGCTGAATACTCCCGGTGAAAGCGCATCCATCATCACCGCCCTTGAAGGCAACAGGATGGCGGCGAAGGGGCGTGGTGCCGCTGCTCTTGCGACGGCCGCCATCGGCTCCTTCGTGGCGGGCACCCTGGCGACGATTGGCCTCACCCTTGTCGCGCCGGCCATGGCGCGGATCGCCCTCCGGTTCGGCCCCGCCGAATACCTGGCCCTGATGGTCCTTGCATTCACCACCGTTGCTACCCTGCTCGGCTCGTCGATGGTGCGCGGCCTGGTCAGCCTCTTCCTGGGGCTCGCCATCGGCCTCATCGGGATCGACGCCCTGACGGGCCAACCACGATTCACCTTCGGCAATCCCCACCTCCTGAACGGCGTCGATGTGGTCACCGTCGCAGTGGGTCTCTTTGCCGTCGGAGAGACGCTCTGGGTGGCATCGCACATGAGACGCGAGAAGCAGAAAACCCAGGAGATATCCGGGTCCAAATGGATGACAAAGGAGGACTGGAAGCGGTCGTGGAGGCCGTGGCTTCGAGGAGCAGGGTTGGGCTTCCCCATCGGTGCCCTGCCGGCGGGCGGAGCCGAGATTCCGACATTCCTCTCCTACTCCATTGAAAAGCGCTTGTCGAAGCACCCGGAGGAGTTTGGAAAGGGAGCCATCGAAGGGGTTGCTGGCCCCGAGGCTGCGAACAACGCCTCCGCCGCGGGGGTACTCGTGCCACTGCTCACGCTTGGGCTCCCGACATCGGCCACCGCGGCGATCATGCTTGCAGCCTTCCAGCGATACAACCTGAACCCTGGACCACAGCTCTTTGACCGCAACCCGGAGCTCGTCTGGGGTCTCATCGCCAGCCTCTATATCGGCAACCTCATGTTGCTGGTGCTCAATCTGCCACTGGTCGGATTATGGGTCAAGCTGCTCTCGATTCCTCGCCCCTGGCTCTATAGCGGCATCCTCGTCTTCGCCGGACTCGGCACCTGGGCGCAGAACCAGTCGGTCACCGGCCTCATCGTGCTCTACATCATTGGTGTCGTCGGCTACGTCATGCGGCGCTTTGACATCCCGGTCGGCCCCGCGGTCGTCGCGGTCATTCTCGGTCCGGAGGCTGAGACGCAGTTCCGTCGGGCATTGCAGATCAGCCAGGGCGATTACTCCGTCTTCGTCACCAGGCCCATTGCCGCTACGATCTTCGCGATCGCCCTGCTTGCTCTTATCGGCCCAACACTGTGGAGGACAACGCGACGATCAGGTAACGTGGACGCCACCGCGACCTGAAGTCCCAGGGGATACGGAGCCAACCCGGCGTGCAGGGAGAATACTCATGGCATCGGCTCCACTCTCGCGACGAGCTTTCGTGGCAGCCACAGCGGTGATCGTGTGTGGTTCCCCCCTTCCCCACATGCTCTCGGGGCAGGAACGGGATGTCCACGGGGATCCGATGGTTGCGGCAGAAGAGATCTCAAAATTGGAGGTCATCTCGCACATCCCCGCCCTCTACGAGTTCTACGCGCTGATGCATCCCGATGCCCAGGCGATTGTGCCGCACCACGTCGTCATCCGCTATTTCCGCGAGGTGTTCCAGGACCGGGACCCCAAACCGGCGGTTGCCACCGGCGTCACCTACAAGAACTGGACCTGGGGCGTGAACGGCGTCACCTATCCTGGCACGGCGGAAGTCTCCTTCCGGCAGGAATACGGAGATGGCAGTGTCGAGCAGGATGTCGTCCGTCTTGTCCACCACGACAATACCCGGAAGTGGTTCTTCGGACGGGACCGCGCCTGGGTTGATCAGCAGATCCAGTGCTTCACCCAGACACTCAATGTCCCACAGGAAGGCACAGTGCCCTACGGGCTCGAGAACGCCGTCCTCAGCGACGATCTGCTCAACCGACTGCCGAAATCCCTAGGGGACGGCCCCATGAAGGGAACACTCGCGCACCTTGAGCCCCATGAAACCCGGCTTCCGGATTGGGCCGGCGGCGAAGTGTCCCTGCGATACGAATCTTCCGAGCATTACCCGGTCGGCTATGTGCAACTTCTCTCGCTAAAACCGGAGACGAACATTCCCGAGGCTATCCGGGGCGAGATCGAGACATACGAGACGGCCCCACCCTTCACCCTCCATGGGTGGAACCTTCTTCCCGGCAACGCGATTCCCTTCGCTCACTACGAGATCTTCGGCAGCGATGCTGTCGGCAACGCGCTGAGTGTGATGTGGGGTCGAGCTGGCGGTGACCGGATCGCCGTGATCTCTCACGTGGATGAGGCAACACTCGAGGCGATTGCACCAGCACTTCTCGATGCCTGATGGAGTGCAGCGAGGAGCCGTTTCGAGAGGCGCTTGCGGGACGGTATCGCCACGCCTCCGATGCTGCACTCCGGTTCATGGAGATGCAGTTCAACCCGGATGGAATCGTTGTGAGCGGCAACCCGGATCCTGCCAACGATCGGGACATTGACGTCGTCCACTACCCCCATGGCGTCAGCGTTTGCAGAGGTTCCTCGACGGCGTGCCGGCCGAAATCTTCGTCAATCCGCCCAAGGGAATCCGGCGCTCGTATCAACAGGAAGCAGCGTCCGGACGTGCCGTCATGGCGCACATGATGGCGACCGGCACCGTCATCCAAGACACCTGAGGGATCATGGAGACGCTCCGAGCCGAAGTCCCGGGAGAACCTGGCGGGCGGTCCGTAGGTAATCCCGCAGGACCTCGTCTGGCAACGCTACGCTATTGCCACGTCGTTCGAGGATGCCATCGACATCATAGAGCGAGATCCCGAGCCCGCGAGGGCCATGCTCGTCGACGTGGTCATCAGTGCCGCGCGCCTTGCATTCCTTCAGGAGGGCCGCTGGCTACCAGGAACGAAGGACCTTTTCGCCGAGCTCGACGTGCTCGATCCACCCCTTGGCCTCCAGGTACGCAATGCGGTTTGCACGGGTTCAACGGTGGAATACCTTGCTCTCGTGAGTCAGATCGTCGACCATGTCGTTGACGCCACAGGCTTTGTCCAGTGGAAATCCGACCGCCAACCGGCCGAATAAATGGCATTGGGAGCTGGCGCACTTCGGCAATACGATGTGAGGTATCCGGGCGCTCCCTGCAGGATCCGCCTCCAAACTCCATGTCCAATGAGCCTGGACCGAAGCTGGAACGTCTCTTGCATACCCCATGACACAAGAAGACCAGCGAGCTCCACATGAATTCATGCGAAGATGCGAAAGGACCAGGAATCATGAGCGACCGCAACACGTCGAATGATGTCGACAGAACCACTGAGCCGCTTGAAGGCGAGTTTCAGCCCGTCGAGCAGTTCCCTCCCACGATCGCGACGGACGGCGAGCCCGAGGACGAGCTGGGCCCTGAGCTCGATCCCAATGGCAGCGATATGGAGTCCAACGTGACCGGGCGCTCCAAGCCCGCGTCCGACGGGGTGGCTGAGGAAGAACGGGACGAGCGGCTCAGCAACGGCTAACCTTACCCACGTCTATCCTGACAAGCTAAAACCCCTTCTGGCTCTCGCCAGAAGGGGTTTCGCGATGTTCCGTACTTTAGGGAAGCTATCCCTTCCGTGCGCGGAAGCCTGCTGCCGTAGCATCCTGTTCACTGGCAAAGCAATACTCCGCGATCGTCGAGTCGTACGATGAATCCTCCGGGCGATGGTAGATTCGTGAGTTGGCATTGCCCTTGATGGGGTACTCCGCCGGGCAGGTATGGCTACCGTCGCCCTTCACTGCCCCATTCGGAACCCAGTCACTATCCTGGGCCCGCTGCTTCCGGCTCTTCCTCGAGGAACCAGAATCCGGCGTTGTATCGCCACCCTGGCGCGCCGTGCCCGCAGTGGCCGAAACATCCGGGCCCGTGGTAGTGCCGAGATCGCCGGTCGACGCTGAGGCCACGTCGGCTGCATCGTCCGCAAGCGACTCCTCAAGGTTATCCTGCACTACGTCGAGATGCTGGTTGATCGCCGCGGCAGGAGACTCGCCGGCAGCACCGCTGGAGGCAACATCCACATCCATGGCTCCATCGCCCTGGCCTGCGCCACCGCCACCAGCCTCACCAGTCGGAAGTTCCTCCGACCCTCCGCTGCCACCCTCATCGCCGCCCGGTATGTTGACGTCTGATGGCTGGGTGAGTTCCGTGCTCAGGAAGCCGGCCGACGTGCTCCAGGCGGCAGATGGACCGGATCCCTGGCCCGTGGCTCCAGAAGGTAACGGATCCGCGCCTCCCTCGCCCGAGCTACCGGTATCGGCGTCACCATCCTCGCCTGTGACGAATGTCTCCTGCTGCGGCTCTTCCTCCTCAGCCGCAGTCTCCGGGTCCGCAGGAGCAGCGGGAATCGTCTCTGTCCGGTCGGCCTCACCGAAGTTGCCCGAGATTCCGAGATGGTCGTCATCGGTCGACAACTCGTCCGGCACTTCCGCCGCATGGCCGGTAATGAAACGGTCAAAGGCGTCGCTGGCGACAACATCATCACTTCCTACGTCACCGGTAGAGACATCGGTCGTCTCAGGCATGCCGAAGGCATCCGTTTCGCCGTACTCACCACCCGTTGGAGCGCTGTCAAAGTCTTCGTCACCCGCGACATCACTGATCGCCAGGTCTGCTGCGTCACCGGTGACGAAGTCCTCCCGGGGATCAGCATGCGTCGAGTGCACGGTGTCGGTATCGCCGGGGGCAGCCACGATCGTCTCGGTCGCATCCGCCTGATCAAAATCGCCGGTCACGCCAAGATGATCGTCGTCGCGCGTCTCCACCCCGCGGAACTCCGGCATCGGTGCACCGGATACATCGTCGTTCGTTCCGGCGATAGTGAGGGACTCCGAATCGCGCAGTCCGAGGGTCGGTGTATCGTCGTCCTCCGCGCCAATTTCGTCGGCCGACACGGGATCGTCCGGAGATTCAACGATCGTCATCTCTGACTCATCCCATGAAGGTGACTCGTCGTTTTCGAGATCCACCTCTCCTCCCGCGCCGGAGGGGGCGAAGTCCTCATAGGGATCGATATTGTCGGTATCGGAGATATCCTCGATATCAAGCTCATCGCCGATCTCTTCACCGGGCTCGCGCAAGCCCCGGCTGGCGGCCGGGATATCGGCCTGACCGGCAACGTCGCTGACAATGAAGGGCTGGTTACTGGCGAAAAGGTTGTCGGTATCATCGTCCTCGTCGCCCTCTGCCACGACCTCCTCGACCATTTCCTCCTCGTAGGTCCCGAAGTCCTCCCCCTCGACGCCGACGGGCTCGCCCAGGTTCGGGATCCCCTCATTGAGACGCGGCTCGTCCTGACGATTGAGGTCTTCCTCATAAAGGCCGCCCGGCACGCCTTCGTTGATGCCGGAGCCATAGTCCGATGGTTCGGCGGCGGAAACGGTCTGGTCGCTGACGTCCGACCCGCGGGAGGTGACAAACCCGCCCGACTGGGCGGAGGTGTTGACATCCACGCCGTTAGTGACGCCACCGATATCCTCGTGCTGATGCTCGCTCAGTTCCTCGTTCGGCTCGCCGAACCCGGCGACGACCGTGTCCTCACCGGAGGTGACATCCGGCTCCGTCACCGGCCCATCCTGGCCTTCGCTCTCACTCTCACTTTCACGGCTCAGCAGGTCGCCGGCGCGCTGCTTCACATCTTCGACGAGCCCCTGACCCTTTTCGGCCGCACCACTCACAAACTGCTTCGCCTGGTCGCCCACCCTCGAGATGTCGGTTCCGGCGCCGGGCCCTTGCTCGCTCGTGAAGACCTTGCGCAAGCCGTTGAACAGGGAGAACAACAATTTTGCCACGCCCACAAGGAGTGACAGGAGGACTCCCAGGAGCATAACTACGCGTTCGAAGAACGACTTCTCTTTCATTGCTGCCTCAATTCTTGATTCCGGCCCGCGAATGCAGCCGTGTCCCCGACGGTCCTCCACACCCTGCGCAGGGGATGAGAGCCGTCAGCATGATGTATGCCCAATGCCATGCAAGAGATGTACCATATGTGCCTTCCCATTTCGCCCTGAGAATACCCCGTGTAGAATGACCGCTCATCATTTCCGGCTCGCACTGCGCTGGAGGGGTCAACAAACATATCTTACTGACTTGTCTTGAAGAGGGCGTGGACCCCGGCTTGCGGTGCGAGCCGCAACGAGCGTCCCTTGAAGATGCAGGACCAGTCGGGCATCGGTGCAGGCGAAATGTGCACTGCCGCGCTCTATGCCGGCGACATGCACGAGAAATTCCGAAATAGAGAAAGCGGGGCTCCGTGGCAAAGGGTAGCAAGAAGGTCGTGCTGGCAGCCCTTGGGGCCAACGCTGCGATCGCTAGCGGGAAATTGGCGGTCGGGCTGCTCACGGGCAGCGCCGCCATGCTGGCCGAGGCGGCTCACTCTGCCGCCGACACGGTGAATCAGGTCTTCCTGCTCGTCAGTATCACCCTCAGCGACAACCCCGCAGACGAGGAGCACCCCTACGGCCATGGCAAGGAGCGGTTTTTCTGGGCGTTTCTCGCAGCCATCTTCATCTTCGTCGCCGGCGCGTTTTTCTCCATCTATCACGGTATCGAGAAGCTCATGGCCGGTGGCGAGCATCACGGAGCCTACTGGCCGAGCTACCTGGTGCTGGGGATCGCCTTTGTCTTCGATCTCATCGTGCTGATCCTCGCCCTCCGGACTGCCCAGTCCGAGGCCGAAGCCGTCGGGATGGGAACGCGTGACTACCTGCGCGAGACGACGGATGTCACCCTCAAGACCGCCCTTTATGAAGACTTCGCGGCGACCACCGGTGTGGTCATCGCAGCAGGAGGCCTGTTCCTGCATCAGATCACAGGCAACGCCATCTACGACGGCATTGCCTCAATCCTGATCGGTATCATTCTGGTGGCGGTTGCCATCATGCTCGGCAAGGAAACGCGGAACTTGCTCCTGGGCTCATCGGCATCGCCGCGTGCGAGGAAAGCGATCCGGGGCGCCATTGAGGAGTTCCCCGAAGTCACCCACGTTGTGAATCTGTTGACGATGCAGCTTGGCCTGGACAGCATCCTCGTCACCGGCGAGATCACCATCGAGGATCGCCTCACAACGGACGAGATTGAGCGCCTACTCCGCCGCATAAGTGCCCGGATTCACGAAGCCGCCCCGGCGGTCAGGAACATCTACCTGGAGCCCCACTCCACGCCTCGCGGCGCATCCTAAGCCGAGGTGACGGAATAATTGAAGGGACGCTCCACGAAATCGGGCGGCAACCGGTGGACATCCTCTATCTACGGACCGTTCCCGACCGGGTGATCTTGGCCGTAAGATTGATGACGAAGACGATGAGCAGCGTCTCCTCAACTGCCCCGATCTCGACTGGCCCAGCCGACCCCACCAGCACGCTCTCCGACTGCCCTAACCGCACGCCGTCAATCTCCACCGCCCCGCGATAGACGAAGAGCCAGGTGAGCCAGCCCTCCCGCTGCGGCAGGGAAATGTAAACACCCTGAACCATTCGAGCATCAAGGATCTGGACCTCGTTGCGCACGCTGAACAGCGCATCCTCCCCCTCCGGCCCGACGATGAGCCTCCAGGCGTTCTCCTCGGCGACGGGCAGTGCCCCATGCTGGAGCCTCGGCTCCAGATCGACCGCACGGGGCCGGACGAAGATCTGCAGCATCCGCAGCGACGAGTCGGTCTCCAGCGTCCGCTCCGCATGGGAGAATCGCCTGCCGGCATTCATCACGAGCAGGTGATCGCCATCCGTCACCAGCTTCCCGTGCGCCAGGTCGTCGTGGCGCATCACACCCTCCGGCACCCAGGACACGATCTCGTCGTTCCGGTGCAGGTGCATCGGCACCACCCAGCCAGGTGCCATGGAGGATTCCGCCACGACCGCCAACGGCCCATACCCGTGGTCGCCATGACCCGGAACCAGCTCCCCCGGATGATGCAGCTGCACCCGCAGGTCGCCAAAGTGCTGGGTGTCCGTCGGCGCGCCTCCCTTGAGCAGGGGGGTCCGGGAGGCCGGTGGAAGCGACCGGATCGCCCTGCTATGGGCCATGATGACGGCCGGGTGCTGCTGCATCGCGTGCTGGTATCGCGCCTGGAACGGGGTCGGCGCGTCGTCGGGGATCAGCAACGCTCGCACCCGGTCGCCCGTGAGCCTCAGGTCTTCCGGTGACACCTGCGTTTCGCCTGACAGGTGCATATCGACCTCAAGCATCAGGTTTGTCAGCGCCCGCAGCCAGGCGAACTGGGGATCCTCCGCTGCCAGCGTCAACAGGTAGAAATCGCTCTGGATACGACCAAACGAGCGCTCGTACTCAAGCCGCTCGGCTTCCAGCAGTGCCTTGTGGAGGACCTGGAGAGCATTTCGTATCTGGCGCAAAGTGGAGCGTTCTGGATTCTTGGGGCTCATGTCGTGTTCCTGTTGGTGGCGGATTCGCGGTGGGCCCAGTACGTGCGACTCTCGAGTTGCACAGTGTTGCACCGATCCTGCCACGTCGCACCCAATGATGCCCGATAGTCTATACTACTTACCATATGTAAGCATGAAGCTTGGGGCGATACGATACTGGTTCAGACAAGGACAGACGACGCGCATGGAGATCGGAATCTACAGTTTCGCCGATGTGACGGAAGACTCGTCCACCGGCACTATGATCACTCCGCAGGAGCGACTGCGGAACCTCATCGAAGAGATTGAGCTCGCCGACCAGGTTGGTCTCGATGTCTACGGGCTCGGCGAGCATCATCGCCCCGACTACGCATCCTCGGCGCCGGCGGTGGTCCTCGCCGCGGCGGCGACACGCACGAAGAGGATCCGGCTGACCAGCGCCGTCAGTGTGTTGAGCTCTGACGATCCTGTGCGTGTCTTCCAACAGTTCAGCACGCTGGATCTTCTCTCCGGCGGCCGCGCCGAGATCATGGTCGGGCGCGGATCGTTCATCGAGTCCTTCCCCCTCTTCGGCTATGACCTCAACGACTACAACGAGCTCTTCTCGGAGAAGCTGGACCTGCTGCTCAGGATCCGAGAGGAGGAGCATGTCGTTTGGTCGGGCCGCACACGGGAGGCATTGACCGGGCAGGGTGTCTATCCGCGCCCGGTGCAGGACCCACTCCCCGTCTGGATCGCCGTCGGCGGCACTCCGCAGTCGGCGGTCCGGGCCGGAACGCTCGGTGTGCCAATGGCGGTTGCGATCATCGGCGGCGAGACCCGGAAGTTCGTGCCGCTCGTCAACCTCTACCGCGAGGCGCTGCGACGCGGCGGTCATGACCCGCTCACCGTACCAGTCTCGATCAACTCCCATGGCTACGTCGCGGAGTCTATGCAGCAGGCGATCGCCGACAGTTTCCCCGCCCACAAGGTCATGATGGATCGGATCGGCCGCGAGCGAGGCTGGGGCGAGCTCAGCCGGGAGCAGTTCGCCGCAGGTGCCTTTCTTGGCGGCGCCCTGGTGGCCGGCAGCCCGGAGGATATCGCCGAAAAAATCCTCTACCAGCATCGGCTCTTCAACCACCAGCGCTTCCTGCTCCAGATCAGCGTCGGCACGATGCCGCACAATAAGGTGCTGAGATCGATCGAACTGCTCGGGACGAAGGTTGTACCGCTCGTGCGTGAGGCTCTGAAGCAGCAAGGGGAGTAGCGCTCGCTCGGCCTACGAGCCGGAGTCCGGAGGGCCGGGCTCCGGTTGCATCCTGCTCGCTGCCTTGCGGCCGAGTGTGGTCAGCGTCCGCCAGATGCCCCCCGATCCAAGCCGGGAATCGATCGACGCCCCTGGCACCGTTCCGGTGTCGCCCCCCGTCTTGGGCATCAGCCGGTCGGCCAGCCCCATCGCAGCCATCGTCGTGGCCGGGGCGACACCATGGATGCGGGCGATCAAGTTGTACTGGGGCGGGTACATGACGTAGGCATCGCCCCGCTTGATCGCCCGGATATAGGCACGGGCCGCACTTTCGGCGTTCCCGGTCAGCAGCGGCACGCTCGACAGCGCGGAGAAGAGCCGGTAGGCGGATTCCCGGCCGGAGACCTCGCCACTGAACTTCGCGTTCAGGTAGGAGCCGGTGCGCATGAGTCCCGGGATGATCGTCGTGACGATAATGCCCTCGTCGCCGAGCTCTGCCCGGAGCCCCTCGCCCAGCCCAACCGCGGCGAACTTCGCGGCATTGTATGGCAGCAGATAAGGCACGCTGATCTTGCCGCCAATAGAGGTGACGAGGGCAATGCGTCCCCTCCCCTTTGCTCGCATGCGCGGCAACGCGGCCAGGATGGGATAAAGCGTACCGAAGTACATGATGTCCATCGCCTCATGGAAATCCTTCAGTTCCATGCTCTGGAACTGCCCGACCTGGATCACACCGGCGTTGCAGATCAGTAGATCGATCCCGCCGAAGGCGTCGACCGCCGCGTCGATCATGCGCTGGACATCGTCCTTGTCGGCGACATCGCAACGCACCGCCAGCACCTCGGCACCGCGCGACTCCAGATCCCGTCCGGCCTGCTCCAGCTCGGGCTCACTGCGGGCGCAGATCACAAGCCGGCAGCCCTCCCCGGCCAATTCCCGCGCCATAAGCAGACCGAGCCCACTGGACGATCCGGTGACCAGCGCCACCTGCCCGGAGAGATCGACCTCCCGCGCCCGTCCGATCGCCTCCCTAACCCCTAGCGCGGCACCGATGCCTCCACCGATCTTCAGCCATTTGTACAGCGTCGATTCGTTGCCCATGACCGCCCTCCCTTCGGATCGCTTGCATCATCGCTGTCCACTACCGATGCAATACAGATGCCGCTTCAGACTGCGTCGTCGGGTCACCTCGCCCCGTTGACGCCATGATATGGCATTGCTAGCATCGCGCGGATGGATTTTGGAACAACGAGGGTAACAGAAGGGTAACCGCAGACGTGACCGCAAGCACTCCGCGACATGAGGCCCAGGCGACTTTCACTGAAGTGATGAACAGCCATTTCTCCCGGTTGGGTGGGACAGTCGGTGTCATGGTCCATGAATTTGTGAGCGGCCGGGAGCTGACCTACAACCATACGGAGATCTTCCCTACCGCGTCGACACTGAAGGTTCCGCTTCTCTACGAGCTTTACCGGCAGGCCGATGAAGGCGTGATCGACCTGACCGAGCGCGTCACCCTCCGTCACAGCGATCGCGTACCGGGCTCCGGCGTCCTGCAGGATCTCGACGAGGGCCTGCAGCCGACTATCCGCGACCTCGCCGAGCTCATGATCATCGTCTCCGACAATTGGGCGACCGACATGATCTACGCGCGTATCGGCAAGGAGAACATGGCCCGGACGCTCACCAACCTCGGGCTTCACCAGACACACATTCCAATGAATATCAATCAGCTCTTCTGCACACTCGCGGGTGTCGAATGGGACGATCCCAAGGTCGATTACCACTTCCTTAAGGAGTATCTCAAGGACTACACACCCGCGGTTAACAACGTAGGATACGCGGCCGATGAGCGGAACGATGTCAGCTCCCCCGCGGATATGGTTCGGTTGCTGGTGCAGATCCACGAGGGACACGGGCTCACGCGCGAGAGCCAGGAAGGTGTGATCCGAATCCTGAAGGACCAGAATTTCAACACCATCATCCCGGCACGCCTGCCTCAGGACGAGCACATCGAGACCGCCCACAAGACCGGAAGCTTGCGCGGCATCAGGAACGATGTCGGTATTGCCTACTCCCCGAAGGTGAACTACGCCGTCGCCTTCATGAGCAAGGGTCAGGACGACACCGCGGAGGCGGTTGATCGGATGGCTCGTGCCTCGCGCTGGATCTGGGACTACCTGGTCGGTGTGCACGATCCGAAAGTGTAGAAGTATCTGGGCAAACTACGCCAGGATCGCCACAAGATTGAGGAAGCCCTCACCCAGCTCGATATCGCCCTTGATGTTGACTTCGCGTCTGGCGTCGTCGCGGCTCATCCCCTTCGTCGCCAGGCGCCACGCCGTGACTTGGTCGAGGTCAATAACTGCATCGGCCGATCCCGTCACCTCTCCATGCAGTTCCCAGCCTGATGCCGCGCGCTTCACCCACCACTGCCCACCAGCCTCTCCATGAACGACCACAGTGAGTGTCGCTCCCATCGGTCTGTCGATCGACCTCAAGGCGTGAGGGATGCCATGGGCAAAAGTCGCCAGGACCGGTGCAAGGAGATGTGGCGCATCCACGACGGCGCGTCCTGTGGCCTCCCGGATCTGTGCGAGATGCGTCCACAGCTCGGTGTACTCGCGCGCGACATCGAGCCACACCGGTGCCGGTTGCAGGCCCGCCCAACCCACAGGATCGCCAAGCACCCTGAAATCCAGCCTCCTGAAATACTCTTCCAGCTGGCATCCTGCCGAATCGATGATCTCGATGAGCAAGGCCGGGCTGATCCGGCGACCGGCCAGTACCCACATCTCATTCCAGCCGTTGAGCGTGTGGATGAGTCGCTCATGCTCATCCAGCGTCGCGTTGTTAGGGGGCTCGAACTCCCGGAAGTTCCCCACATGCTGGTCCCGTCGTCGGGAGACGTTCGCCAGCAATCCGCCCCCGATGTGAAGTGCGACGTCATGCACGCTCCAGCCGGCACACGCAGTCGGCAGCCTCCATTCCTGCTCCGAGAGGCTCTGCAGGATCCTGACACCGCCTTCCCTGACCTCAGGAAAGAGATCCATTACATCGACCGGGGGCATCGCTGATTGGTTCACTGCGCATTCCCGCTCGTCGTCCAACAAGCCCTACAGGAACTGCCCCAGACCCTGCCGGGGATCATCCTCAGCTTCTCCATCTTCTCGCTCATGACGCTCGCTTTCGGCGGCGAGGGCCAACCGGAGCGCACCAAGCGCGCCAAGATCTAGCACCAGCCCTCCAAGCGCGACGAACTGCACGGAGGCAAACGCAAAGAACTGCCCGAACAGCAGGGAGACCAGTGCTGAACCAGCAAGCGCCTGGATCGCATCAACTCTGCGACGCTGGAAGATCCGGACAACGCCATAGAGTGCGAGCCCGCCACTCACCCCGCCCGCTGCCATGGCCAACCATTCAGAGATAGACAAACCATCTGTAAAGATGAAGGTATCGCTCACCATACCGATGATCACGGCGCCGAGGATCTGCAATGCGCGGATGATAAAGAGTCCTACAATCACGCGCCGCATCCACTTATGACCGACGACACTCCAGTAAAGTTCAGCGCCCTTCTCGCGCAGGGCCACAATCCGGGATCGCCCTGCGTCCTCTGCGATTTCGGCATTCTGAAGTATCTGGCGGAGATGTCCGGCAAGCGCCGACCTATTCCCGCTTGCCTCCAGATGACCGAGCGCTGCTTCCTGGCGGTGTCTGTCCAACTTGCCGATCGCTTGCCATTGAATCCCCTGAACCGCTAGATAGAGGTGATCGGCTTCCGTCGGCTCTCGCTTCCGATCAAAGTACCGCGCCAGAAAGAAAAGGATGATGAAAATGCCGTACATCAGTGCGACTGTCGGTTCGTAGAAGTAGTCATTATCCTTTGTGATGAACTTGCCAAGTTCATCAATGAACGCACCAAAGCCGACTCCACCAACAAGCGCAGCGATTGGCTTCCATACGGGATGCGCGAACAGGATCACCAGAGCGAAGCTGACCACCATGCCCAGCCCACCCCAGAGCATGTGGGCGATGTGCAGCGTCTCACCTCCTACTTGTGGATATCCGGTGAGATAGAGATAGAGGCGAATCAGGAGTACGGAAACGATCGCCGAGACAAGCCAGATCTCTGTGAGGATTGAGTTGTGGGGATCACGAATCCGGTATGGGTTACCCCGGACATTGCCGTTGAACAGGGATGAGGTCACACAAACCTTCCAGAGATAGGAGGCCGAGCACGGCTCGACCCAAACTATGCACAGTGCCGATCATTCTACGTCGTTCCCTCTGCACAGAGAGGCAAGCGGCCCCGAGGCTCGCCTTCTTTGATCCTCATTCACAACACTCCGGAACCTCTATGAGAGGACGATCTCCTGGCGGGTCGTCGTGTCGAACCAACGCACCTTGTCTTCTTCCGGGCGCAGCTGCAGATCATCACCGGGTTTGATCGGTGCGTCGGCGCGCACAAGCACCTTGATTGGCTGATCTCCTACCTGACCTGTCACCAGAAGCTGTGACCCCAGCAGCTCCACGACAAGGGTTCGGGAAACCAGCGCATCGGCTTCGGTCTGGCCGTTCACGGGTGTCGCCTCGATATTCTCGGCGCGAATCCCCATCAGGAGATCCCGCTCTCCACGCTCGGCGAGGGCGCGTGGAACAGGAAGGCTATGACCCCCCAGGGCGGCCCGGGGTTGACCATCGCTGTTCTCAAGCTGGACTTTGAGGAAGTTCATCGGTGGACTGCCCAGGAATCCGCCAACGAACTCGGTTGCAGGTCGTTCGTACACCTCCATTGGCGTCCCGAGCTGCACGATCTTGCC
>DASYWM010000210.1:0-3062 GCA_035936075.1 Thermomicrobiales bacterium | reverse complement strand
GTGAGCCGGTACGCCATTGACGAATATGGACGACGCACGTTGCTTGATGAGGAGGCCACCAATGACCACACCTGAGCCGACATCTCCCGCCATGGCATCCCAGGGAGAGATGATCAGTGCGCGGCTAGCTGAGATCGGGATGAGCGTGTCCCACTTTGCCCGGGCGCTTGGAGTCAGGTCGTCCTTTATCCATGCGGTGCGGACCGGCAAACGCCGGCTTACCAAGCCAGCGACCGTGGAGCGAGCCGCCGCGGTGTTGGGCATCAGTGCTGACCGGCTATATGTCGCCGGCGGGCACTTGCCGCCCGACGCCTGGACGATCATCAAGCGTCGTCCCCAGCTGGTGCGAGCCCTTCGCGTCCTCGACGCCAAGCTCGATGCCCGGGAGGGGCAGTTCGTGTCGCGGCCAAGGATGAATACTCGGTAAGCGATAGCCAGGGTCGCAACTCTTCATCTGGTTGGGGTGCGCTGCGGCGAAGGTAAATTATCCGCACACCACTCATCCCTCGAAACGCTTGAACTTGCCGTACACCTACTCCTGCATCGTCTTCGGCCTCACCGGCCGGCCCCGCTGCCGCACTGGTCATCCAGCTTTCGCAGCGTCACGCGGAAGAGACGACGTGGAAGGCTCCCCTCCTCAAACGTATCAATGTCCAGGAGGTCGAACCCAGTGGCTAAGGACAGCACCTTTGCTCGATCGAAGAAGTGAACTTCAAAGCCGCCCGTTTCGTAACGATCTTCTCCATGATGGGTGCCCACTTGGAAGTGTGGATCGCCCTTGTGCCGGACAGTATAAATATGGAGCGCCCCGGGTCGAAGGACCCTCCACACTTCCTGGGCAAGGGCTGTTTGTTCGGCGGTGCTGATCGCCATACTGAAGAGCATGTGGGAATAGCAGGCGTCAAATGATGCATCAGGAAAGGGAAGGTGGCGTCGAACGTCGTGCTGACGTGCCGTTACGTTCGCGGAAAGGTCGAGTTCACGAGCTTGATCAACCAGGGCATCGACACCGGGCTGGGCGTAGTCCAGCATGGTGACACGAAACCCTTGGCGGGCAAAATACAGGGAGTCCCGACCGTGGCCACCACCGAGTTCGAGGATGGTCACCACCTCTTCTTCCCGGAATCGTTCGGCGGCGATCAGCGCAGGGGCGCTGGGAGCATCGCCATACATCTGGGGCATGTCCGTGTAGGTTTGCTCCCAGTGCTGCTGTTGTTGTTCACGAGCGTCGTGCATAGGCCTCCCGACTGAGACATGTGCGACCGCGATGGTCAATGCAGCTGCGTAGTTGTCGCATGCCGTAATGGTGGTAGAACAGGTCGTACAGCCGCCAGAATTCGCCCATGGGTCGAGCGCCTCCCGCTCGCACAAGTGAATGAGGCTATTGCGCGACTTCGTGACGGGGATGCCCAGTTCCGATTTTGTTCTTGTCCCGGGGGCCGCTGGTGACTGACACTCCATCTTCGAGCGACGTGGTCATCGTCGGCGCCGGCATCGCAGGATTGAGTGCCGCGCGAGCGCTGACTCGTGTCGGAGTGCAGGTTATTGTCCTCGAGGCACGTGACCGTGTGGGTGGGCGAATGCACAGTCTCAACCTCAGCAGAGGCGCAATCGACCTGGGAGCGACGTGGTTCTGGCCAAATGAACCGCTCGTGCAGTTGCTTCTGAACGAATACGAGCTCCAGGCGTTTCCACAAGAAGCCGCAGGGGACACGCTCTATATCCAGGACAGCGGGCGTACCTACCGCCTGCCCCGAGACGTCGGTGGGAGCACGTCTTATCGCTTTACAGCCGGCGCACAGGCGCTCCCCATGGCGATGGCATCGGAACTCCCGGACGGATGTCTCCGGCTCAACAGCCCCGTGCATCGGATTATGACCGACGCCGATAGCCTCACCGTCGAGTCGGCGTCCGGGACAGTCACGACTCGAAACGTCATCGTTGCGATACCACCCGCTCTGGCACTCGAGGCGATTGCCTTCGTCCCTCCATTACCAGACGCGCTCGACAGCATCGCCCGGCAGACGGCGGTGTGGATGGGAGACATGGTCAAAGCCGTGGCGATCTATAACAGACCGTACTGGCGTGAACAGGGGTTGTCCGGATTTGTCTTCAGCCAGTCTGGTCCGTTCCGGGAGCTCCATGATCACAGTACGGTCGGCGACCGCGCGGCAGCAATCTTTGGGTTCTCCCCAGCTGAATCGTTGGTGCCTGGTGACAGCTCAACGATCCGGGAAGCATTCGTTCGTCAGCTGGTCAGCATATTTGGCGGCGAAGCGGCCGACCCGCTGGATGTCATTGTCACGAACTGGGCGGCTGAGCGCTACACGTCACCCCGCCAATGGCGCACATCCAAGACGACGGCAACATATGGTCACCCGGCCTTCCGCGAAGAGGGACGAAACGTACAAATTCTCTGGGCCTCGACCGAGACGGCCGACGCGTTTGCCGGCCATATGGAGGGGGCGATTCGGGCAGGAATTCATGCCGCCGCCGCAGTCCGTCAGGCCAGTGATTAATGTCACCGCCCCGTAACCCCACCGGGTTAAGGCGACCAGCCCCTTCTCGTCGACGCAACGGTTTCTCGTCAAAGGTTCATCACATGGCTTTGTCCTTCGAGGAAGCTTCAAGCACACGCAAGGGACACGACTGCTTGGTGCAAGTCCAGTGATTATGGCCCTCGCCGTTGCCTCAGGGATTAACGACAGGATGGTTGACAGTCGCAGAAACGGTCGTTTCTGCGACACCTTGTACGGGGCTGACTGGGAGCCGATATACCGTCCTATTCAGGGTGCAGAACCCGTCTCAGAATCTCTGTCTCACTAGGTGCATCGGTAGGCGGGAAGTGAGACAACTACCCCTGGTATGCCTCCCTATACAAGGAACGCGCATTCTCCTCATTGATCGTCATCGTGTAGGCGCGGGGACCGGACGCGGGGCGATCATTTCCACGCACCCGCACGGAGAACCATGTCGTGAACGGCGTCAAAAACGCCGACAGCCACCTTGGTGACAGGTCGTGGCCAGCTAGACGTGCGCAACGTCTCCACGCACGCGGAAAG
>DASYWM010000209.1:0-3065 GCA_035936075.1 Thermomicrobiales bacterium | reverse complement strand
CTCGGCCAGCATCCGCGCATAGTCGGTATACCAGCCGGGAACTCCATACTGGTTCGCCACCTGGCGGGCGCGAGCTTCGGTGCGGCCGCAGACGGCAACGAGTTCCACCCGGTCGGCCAGGCGATGAAGTTCCGGCAGGTAATCTCGTTGGGCTACATCGCCACAGCCGAGCAGGGCAAGTCTTAGTCGTCCGGCCACACGCACTCCCTTTCCAGATGGAACTCATTTCGGTGATGTCACATGTCGCGTTAGCATAGGGCCGCTCAATGCAACGAGAAGGTGCTCTCCAGATCTTGTGCCTGGCCCGTCTCGGCAGCGAGGTAGGCCTTTTCGATGATCTCGATCACGTGGGCCGCGTGCTCGCCGGATGCGATAGGCTGCTCACCCGTTCGAATGCAGTCGACGCAGTGCATGATGTCGGCATAGACGTGGGGTTCCGGGATGGCCGCGTGGCGGTCGTTGACATGGGGCATATGTGTCAACAGCGTGTAGGTGTCCTCGCTGGTACGTTCCCACCCTGGCAGGTCAGCGTCTCCGTTGATCGAGAGGCGAACAGGATGCCCGGAGAGTGGCTCGACCTCGAGCGCCTCGACCGAGCCATGGGATCCGTAGATACCCATACCTCCCCACTGGATCAGGCGACCGGTCTTTGCGCTGTGTCCTCCCAGCACGGCGAAGGTCACGTCACCAAAATCCAGCATGAGCAGGGTATTGTCATCAATCTCCACCGGAATGACCTTGTCCCGCCACGTGTGTTGGGTCGTGCGGATGCCCGACATGGCGGTTACCCGTTTCGCGGGTCCCAAGATGCCGGTCAGGCTATGAAGCACGTACACTGTGACATCCCGGAGCGGCCCGCCTGACTTGGAGTAATACCAGGAGGGATCGGCCGAGCTTCGCGGGTCATCTCCTTGTCGGTTGGCTTCAAGGTGGTGTTGCCATCCGCCCGTGCTGCCCCATGCCCAGTAGACATCGCCAAGAGCCCCCGAGGTCACCAGCGTCCGCATGGCCTGCATGGCCGGAGCAAGCATCTGGCCGGGCGCGGAGACCAGGGTGAGGTTTCGTACGCGCGCAGTGGCAACTAGTTGTTTGGCTTCCTCGTACGTCGTCGTCATTGTTTTCTGGACGTAGACATGCTTTCCAGCACGCAGTGCCTGCATCGCAAGGGGGAAATGGAGACCTATCGGGGTAATGACCAGTATGAGGTCGATATCGTTGTGGTTGATCACATCGTCAGGATCGGTGAAGGCGTGAGGGACATCGTAGGCTCGCGCCGTTTCTTCTGCCCGTGCCGCCACCGTGTCGCACACAGCGACGAACTCGATCTGCTCACGCGCGTCCGGCTCGGCCAACTGGGGCAGAATGCCGATTTGTGAGAGGCTTCCGCACCCGATAAGCCCGATACGTATCCGATCCGACATGGAGCCTGTCCTTCTCTTGAGACGAGAGCCGAGCGTCCGATTATGCAGTTCTATCCCTTAATGCCGGTCATCCTGACACCTTGCAGGAAATATCGCTGAGTGAAGAGGAAGATGATGATCAGCGGCAAGGTAGTCAAGATTGATCCCATCATGATGAGCCCCCATTCGGAGGTGCGCTGCGCCTTGAAGGCGAAAAGTCCAAGGCTCAATGGAAAGGTGCTGCGGTCCTGCAGGTAAATCAGTGGGCCGAAAAAATCGTGCCACGTATACAGGATGGAAAATACGGCGACGACCATTACCGCCGGTTTAACCAGCGGCAGCATGATCTGCCAGAAGATGCGAAACTCGCCGGCGCCATCCAGGCGGGCTGCGTCGGAGAGTTCCCAGGGAACACCCATAAAGAACTGGCGCATCATAAAGATGTAAAAGGCATTTCCAAGGAAGTAGGGCAGGATGAGCGGCGCGTAGGTACCTGTGAGCCCGGCCTTCGCGAATAAAACGTACGTCGGAATGAAGGTCACGATCGGCGGAATCATCAGCGTGCCCAGGGTAATCGCAAACAGCAAATTGCGGCCTGGAAACCGCAGCCGCGCGAACCCGTACCCGACGGCGGTACATGACAATACGGTGCCGATGGTCACGGCCCCGGAGTAATAGATGCTGTTCCAGAGCAACCGGAAGTAGGGAAATGCCGGGTAATTAATGGTGTCTGGCAAGTTGCTCCACTGGACAGGGTCGGGCCACCACTGCATTGGCCGGGCGAAGATCTGGGAGTTGGTTTTCAGCGCGGAAACCAGCATCCAGTAGAAAGGCAGGAGGAAGATCAGGGACGCTGTGATGAGCAATGCGTGTTTGGCGAATGGCGCCATCCGCCGGCGAAAGCGGGCGCCATGGGCAGGACGAACGTTTGTGACCTCGTGCGTGAGAGCCGGTTGGTCTGTCCGGGTGACAGGTTGCTGAGCGATCTCGCTCATTGATGGCCCCCTTCGTAATGCACCCAATAACGGGTCGTACGGAAAATTAGGAGAGTCAAACCCATTACCGCGAGGAACAGGATGACCGAAAGCGCCGCTGCATAGCCCATCGAGAAGTACCGGAATGCACTGCGATAGATGAGCACCATAAACATGAGCGTGGATTCCAAAGGTTCGCCCGTTGTGCCGCCGATAACCAGCGCCTGGGTGAAGACCTGAAACGAGTAGATCACGCCGATGACGAGGTTGAAGAGCATGACCGGTGAGAGGAGGGGCAAGGTGATGCTTCGAAACCGTTGCCACGGTCCCGCACCGTCCAGCGCCGCTGCGTCGAGATAGTCCTGCGGAATCTCTTTCAGTCCGGCCAGGAAGACGAGCGTTTCGATCCCCAGGGGCCACAGGCTTAGCATGATCAGGACGGGTTTTGCCCAGGGTGGATCGCGTAACCAGAGAGGCGCCTGGATACCTATCCCCTCGAGGAAGACGTTGATTGGCCCCGCGTTTGGCGTAAACATAAGTGTAAAGATGATCGTGGCGGCGACGGGAGGAACGAGCGCGGGCAGGTAATAGAGAAGGCGATAAACGGATATTCCCCGTACGCCGAGATTCAGGATCAGGGCCAGCCCCAGCGCCACCGCGAGCTTGAGAGGGACCGAGACCACCGCATAGA
>DASYWM010000208.1:0-3401 GCA_035936075.1 Thermomicrobiales bacterium | reverse complement strand
CCAGGCAGCATCGATGCGACGACTGTCAGGACCGCACTAAAAGCATAGACGGCGGCCATGACCATAAACGCGGTCACGAGATTGGTAATCTCCGTCGCGCCCGCGAAGAATGGCACCATGAGCGCGGCAGGAAGGAAGATAATCCCGGCGTACTCGGGATCCTCTTCGCTCAGGACTGCGCTTCCCGCCGCGAGGGCCGCCAGGAGAACAACCGCGCCGATGGTTGCCAAAATCGGCATTGCCAAGGTCCCGTTGCCCCACTCCACAAACGGCACTCTCAGCACGCTCTGACGCACGATCACCGCTGGAAAGAAAGCTCCCACCGTTGCCAGGTTGACGACTGCGGCCCGCGCCCACGTCGGATGCAGGGTCTCGTCGGCGAAGTAAATGAGCGCGAGCATCGGCATCATCAACAGAGGCGCCCAGAGCGGTAGCCCAAAGGGCATATACGGCAAGAGTGCGAGAATGACGACCGCCGTAGTGGCCATAAGCAGGTTAGGGAGCGCCTGAGCCAGTATCTGGCGGGGTTGTGGCATGACGATCGGTTTCCACGTCCAGGCGGGATTCCGGTGGCGTCGACGCGGCACGGATCGCTCACCGTGAACCGGTCGAATGCTGGTGATGACATCTGCCGCTGCACCCTGGGCCTGCATCCTGGGCTGCTCGATCACCCTGTCGTAACGAGGCGGGGTGCCCGTGCTGTGCGATCGGCGCTGGGGCCTGTTATCTGCAGGGAGAGGTTGCCTCCGCTGTCGCCTGCGCTCCTGGCTCGGCACATAGTTGCGTGCCACTTCGTCACGCTCGATACTCCCCTCTGCCGAGATTTGTGATGCCCGCGTAGCACGTTGCGCCTGTCGCTCACGCGACTGCGTCCGCCCATCAGTAACGTCGGGTGTGTCTTTGGGACGATAACCACGCCTTTGATCGCCCCGTGGAATTTCTTCAAAGACCACATCTGGTTGCGTACGTAGCGGGCGTTGGCGGCGCGGTGAACGACTGTCGGGTGATTCAGCGGGACCTTGCCGCTGCTTGCGGGAAAGGGGTCGTCGTGGAGGAGCATATTGAGCGTCATCATCACCGTAGAGATCCGCTGGCAAATCCGGCATACCGGAACTTGGGAACTCCTCTGCCGCGGGGTGGCGAGATGACATTGAGCACTGGCTCCTTGTATTGCTCATCAGCGGCCAATCGGGGGTTGTCCACGCTGATACGTTCGGTAAGACGATGCTTCGTCCGGGCCGATCGGTTTTCGCACCGACGGCGAACACGATCTCACAGATCCGAGGCTACAGGGCAGGAAGACCTGTTGTCGACACCACCTGTTGCTGCGCGTTGACGTTGGAAGGGCTGGTTCGGATGCTCCCTCAGATGATGCATCATTGACCGCGGCCGCATTGCAGCAAGCCGGTCTCCGATCGCCATTACCCCCTCCGGGGCTCAGTGTAGGCGCGGGCTCCGCCAATTTCCAGCGCCGATATCGGCTCTTTTGGCGATCCTGCGGGGGTCGGTGTGGTGCACGTAGCATGCCATATGATAAGAGTGTGCGTACGGACGGATAGACGTACACGCGGGAGCCGATTCCGAACATGAACGATGCGATTCTGGCAATTCTTGGGGAAATTGCGCGAGAAGCCCTCGTATGGGGGAAGACGCTCCTGCGAATTGCTCTTATCGTCGCCGTGGCTTGGTCCGTGTCATGGGTGGCGAGGCGTCAGATCGAGCCTATGCTCACCCGCCGCTCCTTCGGGCGAAACGGAGCCCTGTTGATAGGACGCATCCTCTCCATTGCGGCATTTGTCGGCGCATTCCTCGCTATTCTGGGAGCCTTGGGGGCAAGCTGGACCGGTCTCCTCGCGGTTCTTTCGGCCTTCACCGTCGCAATCGGCCTTTCACTTCAGGATGTGATGAAGAATTTCTTTGCCGGGATCCTGCTCCTGGTGGAGCGACCCTTCCTTGTAGGCGACCGCGTGAAGGTCAAGGATGTCGAGGGCGAAATCCAGGGAATCGACATCCGTACTACGTTGATCCGGAATAAGGACGGGGCGCTGGTGCTGGTTCCAAACTCCCTCATGTTTACCGAAATCCTTACCAATCGCTCGCACTTCCGGACCCGACGCCTCGACCTTGCGATCACGTCCGTGTCGATGCCTGTCGACCAGATTGAGCGACGCATCGCCGACGCCCTTTCTGACGTTGAGGGAGTGCGCAAGCCGATGCCGGCACCGCAAATCAGGAACTCATCGACCGAGGGCACCCGCATGGACATATCCTTGCTTATCGATGCCAAGCCGGAGGTAGAGCAAAGTGTCATGCGATTGCTCATTGCCCAGCTGGGAGATTCGAAAATCGAGATCAAGGAGTGACGATGCCGAACCGGCTTGGGATATTGGGGGGTACCTTTGACCCCATCCATATCGGTCATCTCATCATTGCCAGCTATGCCTCGGAAGCAATTGGTTTGGGGCGCGTGCTTTTTATGCCCGCTCAGACTCCACCACATAAAAGCAGGGGGGACATCAGCCCGGCAGAACATCGTGTGGCGATGGTGAATCTGGCAATTGCAGGAGACGATCGGCTCGAACTCAGCGATTTCGATCTTCGCTCAGACGGCCCGTCATTCACCAGTGACCTCCTCGCGCGTGTGCACCGGGAACATCCGAGTGAGGAACTCTTCTTTATCGCCGGGGCCGACTCCCTCAGGGACTTCCCGACCTGGAACGAACCTCAGGTGATTCTCAAACACGCTCACCTTGCGATCGCCTCGCGGCCCGGCACCGTTGTTACCGACGCGATGCTGGCCGCTGTGCCCGATCTACGAAATCGGTCAACGCTCTTCGAATCCCCGTTGATTGAGGTCTCCTCATCTGGGATACGAGATCGTGTCAGGAAAGGCGCCGCCATCCGCTATTTGGTGCCTGACGAGGTCCAGCGGTACATTCGAGACCGACGGCTCTATTTGGATGCCGGTACATAGCGCATCCATCATCCATGGACGGATGTACCCGCCCAGACGCTCCTCGAGGATCGCTGTCTCGGGATCCTGAACGCCGAACTCCTTGCAATAGAACCGCGAATAACGTTCCAGCGCCTCGGACTCGCGTCCGAATTGACGACGACCCCGCAGCGCTCTGGACATATTCCGGAGATGGCAATTGAGCTCTCATAACAACTGACCACAGGGCGAGCCGTCATTGGTGGTTTTATGGGATGATTCGAGGAATGTCCTGCGCGGCGACGCTGCGGGTGGGACGTAACCGGATTTCACTCATGTGGGGTTCCAGGGAGGGACGCATGAACGAGTTGTTTCTTTATGCCTTGCCGGTCGTGGTCTTCGGACTGGTGGCGATCGGCTTTGCAGTCTGGCTCGCAAGAGATGTCCTCTCGCGTGACCAGGGGACCGC
>DASYWM010000207.1:0-2532 GCA_035936075.1 Thermomicrobiales bacterium | reverse complement strand
ACACCGGTGCTCTTCCAATGCCGCACGATCGGGTGACTGAGATGGGTGGATCTCAGGAGCCGCGGCAGGGCACGCGCGATACCAAACGCTCCAGCGTCCGCTACAGCGATAATATCGAGGAGTCCGTCTACAGCGCTGGCGCTAGGAGCGATTTGAAGTCCTGCCCCAAAGTATCGTCCATTGGCAACGGTCAGGTGATGACAGCCTGGAAGTTCGACAGTGCCTGTGCCGTCGATGACCAGACGAAGATCGGTTGTCGGGGATCGGAAGAGGCCAGCGATCGTTCCAATGAGATATGCGGTACTGCCAATCTTGCGCGGTAGTCTGCTCGCTGACCTTGCCGCAAACGCTCCCAAGCCAATACTGCTCTCGTTGATAAAGTACCTTGATTCTCCTCCCTGCGTGGAGAGGAGCCCGAGATCGATTTTGCAAGTTCGGTAGGAGAACGACCGGACGTTCGCGTAATTTGGCGGGAGCGCGGGGAGGGTTCTGGCAGTGTCGCCGCCACGGCCAGCGGGAAGAAAAAAGACCGGCACTTCTGGATTTTCCGAACGCATGACTCCGTTGATGGCGCCGTTGAGCGTGCCGTCCCCGCCTACAATACCGAGTATATCGATCGTGCTTACCATGCGGGATACCAGCGACTCGATCCGTTCTGACCCGTCGTACACGACAAGGGAAAGATCGGCTGCAACGTCCGCACCGATCTGCTCGACCATAGATCTGTGGCGAGATGCGCTCCGGCGACCTGATCCCGGATTGATGATAATACCGATGCGCATGTCACCCTCACTGAGACACATTGTTCGATTTCCAGTAGGAACTGGAGCGGGACCGATTGGGAATCGTGCAAGCGCATCATACAATCAGGGGTGATGGATGTCGCGGCTATCGGCACCGATGGGCATCCGGTCGGTGAGGGAGCGATCGTTGAGATATGCTGGCAGCACGGAATGCCGTGAAAAGGGTGTCACCTATCACCTGGTCCCCAGCGAGGTATGGGATCGTCAGAGCGACGCGCCCACGTATCTCCCTGAGGGCTATGACCGGGAGGGCTTCATCCACTGTACCAACGGTCTCGATGAGCTGGTTGCAGTTGGCAACCGATACTACAAAGCCGATGAACGACAGTTCCGTGTGCTCATCCTTGATCTATCCAAGGTTGAATCGCCGGTTCGATATGACGATCCAGATGAAGTTTTCCCCCATATCTATGGTCCGCTGAATACCAACTCCGTCGTCGGGCTTCTCCTTGCAAGGCGCCAGGAGGACGGCACGTTCGTGTCCTACACCAGGGAGTAACGTGAGAGTCGAAGCCGGGACGGTGGTTTAGTGTTCGAATATCTCGCACGGTCTGCCTGCAGGCGACCGTGGTTGGTGATAGCTCTCTGGCTGCTCCTTGTCGGGCTCGTACTGCCTTTTGTGCCAAACATTGACGGTCCGCTGAAGGTGGGAGGATTCTCCTCTGACGAATCGGAGGGCGCAAGGGCAACGCAAATTCTCGAGGAGGAGTTGGGTTTCAGCCCCTCACAGCTTGCAATCATCTTCACGAGTGACACGCTCAAGGCCAACGACTCCAGCTTCCTCGACCAAGTCGATGCTTCACTGAATGAGGTCAAACGCCTGGACTTCGTCGATGACGTGATCACCCCATCACTCGATCCCACGCTCATTGCTTCAAGCGGCCGACTTGCATATGCGGTGGTAGGCCTGGGCGTGCCAGTGGAGGAGGCCCAGGCGGAAGCACGGGCGGTGCAAGAGGCGTTGATCGAGCAACCCGATCTGGATGTCCTCGTGGCCGGAGGACCGTCGTTCTATGCCGATGTGGAGGTTGCCAGCCAACGGGACCTGCAGCGGGCAGAGTTGATCGCGTTTCCGGTTGCCCTTATTGCATTGATCATCGTCTTCGGGTCGCTGGTTGCGGCGGCTGTACCGTTGCTCGTGGGCAGTGCCGGGGTCGCTGTCGCGTTGCTCGGACTGTACTGGACAGCCCACATCGTCGACATGAGCATCTTTGTTCTCAACCTGACGACGATGCTGGGCCTGGGACTCGCTGTCGACTACAGCCTCTTTGTCACGAGCCGGTACCGGGAAGAATTGGCGCGCCGCGGCGGCGATGTTGATGAGTCCGTCGTGACGGCGATGTCCACCGCGGGGCGCGCCGTTTTCTTTTCCGGACTCAGTGTCCTCGTCGGCCTATCCGGATTATCGTTGTTCAATCTCATGTTCTTGAGGTCGGTGGGCATCGCCGGCGTGATCGTGGTCGCAATCTCGACCTCGGCGGCTCTCACGCTGCTCCCGGCCATCCTGAAGATCATCGGTCTTCGCATCAACGCTCTCCCGATGGGACGACTTGCGCGAAGGCATGCAACGGAACAGGTGACGACCGGCTTCTGGTACCGACTTGCGAAACGGGTGGAGCAGCACCCGGGTCTCGTCACGGCCGGTGTGCTAGTGATTTTGGTCCTGTTGGGGTCTCCCTTCCTCAGGGCAAACATCTCGTCGCCGGACGCCACGATGTTGCCCGAGGAC
>DASYWM010000206.1:0-2752 GCA_035936075.1 Thermomicrobiales bacterium | reverse complement strand
GGCGATGGGGATACGAGAAGATCCAGTCCACCGACAGGATCTTTTACCCGCGCTCGCGCGATGCCGATGGCCGGACGTATGAGATGGGCTGGGACGAGGCGGTTGACCTCGTCGCCGAGGGACTGGCCCATTACCAGGGCGAGACGTTCGGCGCTCTGGCCTCTGGCGAGAACACCAATGAGGAAGCGTATGTTCTCCAGCAGTTCTCTCGTGCCGTTATGCAGTCGAACAACGTCAATCGCCTGATGACCCAGAATCATGCGGCTGTTGAGCGTGTTACACGGGCGGCATTGGGCGACGATGTTGCACACACGAACAACATGCAGGAGCTCTTCTCCGCGGTGCATAACCTCCTGGTGGTCGGGCCTTCGATCATTGACTACGCCCCGATTGCGTCCTACTGGATCAATCACTCCCGCCTCTACCGTGAGACGCGGATCGTCGTGGTTGCTACGGAGCACTATCCCCTCTGCGACCGCGCCGCCGTGTGGCTCCAACCAAACCCGAACACCACGTCACTTGTCCTTGAGGCGGTGGCAGCTGAAGTGATCCGCCTCGGTTTGGGCGGCAGCGAATTGGGTCTGAAGCCGGATGTCGATCTCGAAGAGGTTGCGGCGAAGTCCGGTGTGCCGGCAGCTATGATCCGCGAGGCGGCGATTGTCTTCGTGACAGGCCAGCATGAGATGCCGCAGGAGCGGCCGGAAGCGGGATTCCCGCCCGCGGCGATCTTCCACACGGTTGCCCACCAGACGCCGATCGACCATGTTGTTGACTACAGGATTGAGGATCGCTCGGTTGACACCGATTACAGCGACGCCGGCCGCATCGCCGCCGCCTGTATCAACCTTGCCATCCTCACCGGCAACATTGGTCGGGTTGGCGGCGGAGTTGCCTCGCCCAGGGGTCCGGCAAATCATCAAGGGACGACGGATATGGGGCTTGTCCCGGATCTGCTTCCCGGTGGTCTGCGGGTGACTGACCCGGCTGCGCGTGAAAAGCTCGAGGCGCTCTGGCTCGGACGTTGGGCCGACAAGGCATCGACATCGAACGGCTTCGTCCCGGTCAAACGGCTTCCAACGGAACCCGGTGTCGCCTACGAAGAACTTGCAGATGCTATCAAGAGTGGCCGCATCAAGGCGATGTGGGTTGAGGGCGGCCAATGGACGCGCCAGATTGTAGCGAACCAGCCGCTCTACGAGGCGCTTCAGAAGCTGGAACTGCTTATCGTCGTCGATGGCTACGATTCGCCTCTTGCCCAGATCGCGCATGTTGTCTTGCCACTGGCCCTCAATCTTGAGAAGGATGGCACGTTCACCAACTTCGATCGCACGGTCCAGCGCGTCCGTGCCGCTGTCCCGCCGATGGGTGAGGCTCGTTCCGAGATCGATATCCTGAGCGCCGTATCACGACGCATGGGTTACGGGCTCCAGGCCGACCACCCAAGCCGGATTATGGCGGAGATCTCCCGGGTCGTCCCGTGGTATGCAAGTGTCACCTACGCCCGTCTGGAGCGCGGCGGCATTGTCACCCCGGTGACTTCCCTGGGTGAGCAGGGCGCCACGATCCTGACTTCGAACTCCGATTCACCCCGGCCGCTGCAGCCACGACTCATTTCCATGAGTTCTGCGCCAGTGTCAGCCGATTAGGAAAGGGACCTCAACACATGCTGGACGAAGTCAAGGGCTTCTCAGTGACGCTCAAACGACTCTTCGCGCCGAAGGTCACGCAGCAGTACCCGGATGAGAAGCGAGCCATGATGCCTCGGTACCGCGGGCTCCCGGCTCTCCGGTCCGATCCGGATACGGGAGAGGCTCTATGTGTCGCCTGTGGGCTTTGTGCGCGCATCTGCCCCACCTCCTGCCTCGATATGAACGTCGTCCCCTCTGAGGAGGGAGACCGCGAGCTGGGCGAGTTCATTCTCAAGTCCGGTCGGTGCCTCTTCTGTGGCTTCTGCGCCCAGGTCTGCCCGGTCGACGCGATCACGATGAGCCAGGAATACGAGCTTACCGTGATGGAGCGCGACGGGCTGGTGTATACCAAGACGGAGTTGGCCACCATCGGTGGACAGTCCCCCATCTGGTGGGAATCGGGCGTCGGGCCGGAGAACCAGCAGACGAACGCGCCATCGTATTACGACCCGTTCCGGGACAAGGGCGCCGAGCTTTACTAAGGCACCACAAAGCTTGAATGAAAGCAAGGAATCGATGCCCGGCAGAGGAGACCATCTTCTGGTCGGGCATCACATTTCCAGGAGGTAGCAACCTTGAGTCGCACATTTCCCATGTACCTGGCCGGTTACTGGAAAGAGAACAAGCACACGGTCGAAGTCAGGAACCCCTTCGACGACAGTGTTGTGGGGACAACCTTCCTGGCGCAGCCAAAGGACCTCGAGCTCGCTCTGACGTCCGCGCTTGGGATCTTCCCCGAGATGAAAGCCGCTCCTACGTACACAAGGGCACAGTGGCTGCACGACCTCTCCGCGGCCATGGCGGAGGAACGGAACACCCTGATTGAGCTCATCGCCATGGAATGCGGCAAGCCGGTCAAGGAAGCGACAACCGAGGTCGATCGAGGAATCTTCACCGTCGAGAATGCGGCCGAGGAGGCAAAACGGATCGAGGGCGAGGTCATCCCGCTCGACCTGCTGCCGTCTTCAAAGAGCCGATTAGGCATTGTGCGCCGCTTTCCCATCGGGCCCATCGCCGGCATTTCACCGTTCAACTTTCCGCTCAACCTTGCCCTCCATAAGGCC
>DASYWM010000205.1:0-2626 GCA_035936075.1 Thermomicrobiales bacterium | reverse complement strand
ACCACGAAGCGGAACCTCGATGGTACCCTCTTCGAATGCGTGGTCGTCGGCGGTTACAGGACGATCGACACGACGTCGGGTAACTTCGACTTCTTCTTCCGTCACCGGAACCTCGAGCGTCTGCTGCTCCTGGACCACATTTTTGTCGATACGGACCTCGCCGCGCTCGACCTCTCGTGTGGCCGCACCAAGCTCTTCCTCGTGCACCTCAATGACAGAGTCATCAACGCCACGGGTGACGCCTACGTCGACGCCGCGGTCCACACCGGTCTCGACGCCCGCGAGGGTATCGCGGTCATCATCGTAGGTCGCGACATCCGGCTCGCCGACCGCACCAACGCGACCGGAATCCTCTACAACAACACCGTCCCTGTCCGTAAGGAGATCGGTATCGCCATAGGCATCGCGGTCATCAACGATCGTCGCCTGGTCGCCCACGGTCGTGGTCTCCGCATAGGTCGTGCCGGCAGCCGGCGGATTGCTCCACTCCTGCTCAAGCGCTTCATCCTTGGTGACATTCAGGTAAACCTGGCTGTCATCGTAGGACGAGATGGCCGTCATCGGGATGTAGTGATCCTGCGGGAAGAAGAAACCCTTCCGCACGATGAAGTAATCCTGCTCAACGCCGTCAATATCACCCACTTTTTCGCCGTCAGCACCGACGACTGTCATGCCGTTCTGTGGGATGAACTGATTCATGTCACGGTCCATTGTTGTACCTCCTGAAGATACTGATGCTTGTGTTTGTGCATCCACCTCGATGTCGAGAAACGTTTCGGCAGTCATTACCGCCGCGTCACTCTCCTGTTGACAAGGCTCGCACGGGGCGTGCCACACTTGTTGATGACCACATCCTGGGTGCGCCAGAACGCGGCGAGAGGACCGGCCGGGACCAACGATCAGGCGTTTCGGAGCAGCGGGAGACGCTTATCGTAAGCCCGGACAAGCTCGTGCATACGCTCATCCCCGCCTGGCAGATTCATTGTCGGAATCACTGGCGGTGTGACGCCCATCATGTGGAGCCGATGCGTCGTCTCGACCACGATGGCGTTGATGAGAGCTGTGCCGACGACGGATGAGGCACCGCCGACGGAAAACTCAACTCCGGGGATCTCCACCAAAGCGTCGCCACGCGGAACGCAGGTGTCGATCGTGATATCTGCGATATCGGCGAGGCGCTGACCGGAATCATGCCGGGATGGAGCACTCGCGTAGTGCCTGTCGGAGGTCATGGCCACCGTGCGGGCGCCGCGGGCCTTCGCTTCGAGCACTGCCTCGATCGGGACCGGGTTAACCCCGGAATTGCTGATCACGATCACCACCTCGCCGTTGCGGATGTCGTGGGTGCCGATCACGACCCGGGCATAGCCGGAAGTGCGCTCCAGCAGTGTCGCATTGACCATCCCGAATAGGGTCAGGTTCGGGTCCAGTATCGGATTGAGCGGCATCAAGCTGCCCGCCCGGTGAAAGACCTCTTCCGCAACCATGTGCGAGTGCCCACTACCAAAGAGATGGACAATGCCTTCGGCGGCGATGGAGTCAGCCATCCATGCAGCTACGCTCTCGATCCTGGACGCCTGGGAATCCAGCACCTCTTCGAAGAGAGCATAGAGGCGGCGGAAATAGTCGCGGTAGACATTCGGCTGGTTCATTGGCTCCTCGTGCGTACTCGCCAATTGCTGCGGAACCATGCGGGTCGCAGTGAAGATCGGGCTGATGTTTCTGTTGGTGGGTGGCCGACAGCGACGAATACCGTGGCACCCTGCAGATATTATGGAAGATGCAGCTCCTGGCGCTGCATGGAGGAGAAGTGATTCAGTTTTGAAACACTGAACGCCCCCGACAGGGCGCTCGGTGCTCCAGGCCTCAAGGTGACATTGGGGAGAGACGAGCCTGCGGCTGCTACTCGCCTGGCAAGGTGCAATCTTCGAAGTTGAGCGGTGTTTCACCGAGGGTAAGTTCCACTTCGCTTTGCTCACCATCCCGAATGATGCTTAGTGTGACGGTCTCGCCTGGTCGATGCTGGAACATGATATCCGCCAGTGCCCGGGTCGGGGTAATCTCTGTGCCTTCGATGGCGGTGATAATGTCTCCAGGCTGCAGATCGGCCTGGTCGGCCGGGCTCCCGGCTTCGACGTCAGTGACGAGGATGCCGTGATCGACCGGCAGGTCATACTGGTTCGCGAACGACGGATCAATTGTGTGGAAAGCGATGCCTACCCATGCCTGCGTGACGGTGCCCGTCTCGATAAGTTGCTGGACTGCCGTCTTCACCGTGCTGCTTGGCACGGCGAAGAAAAGCCCCTGGACCGGCTGGCCGCTCTCATCGATGGGGATACCGAGTGTATTGACGCCGACGACTTCCCCTTGCAGGTTGAACAGCGGTCCCCCGGAATTGCCAGGGTTGATCGCTGCGTCATGCTGGATCAGGTTGCTGTAGTTCTGGCAGGTGGCGTTATCACTGGATAGCTGGTTGCGGCCGAGCGCACTCACAATGCCAGCGGTCACCGAGTTGGAGAAGGCTCCAAGCGGTGAACCGATGGCCAATACATCCTGCCCGGGCTGGAGTTCAGCGGAGCTTCCAAATGGGACCGTTGCGGGGACAGCTTCCGGGTCGATTTTTACC
>DASYWM010000204.1:0-13273 GCA_035936075.1 Thermomicrobiales bacterium | reverse complement strand
GGAGATGGTGATGCCCGGCGACAACATCCAGATGGGGGTGGAGCTGATCACGCCGGTGGCGATCGAGGAGGGGCTGCGCTTTGCGATTCGCGAGGGCGGCCGGACCGTCGGCGCCGGGGCTGTCACCTCCATCACGGAGTAGAGCACAATTTCGTTTTGGCGGTGCCTGGTTGATACCGGCGGCGCCATACGCTGATAATTGTTCGGTCAATATGTTGCGGGCGTTGTGAGACGCAGATAAGGATGTAGTACAATGGCCAAGAAGTCGAAGGTTGACCGGCCGGTGGTTACGATGGAGTGCACGGTTTGCCGTGAGCGAAATTACACCACCGAGAAGAATCGTCGTAACGATCCGGGTCGGCTTGAGCTCAAGAAGTTCTGTCCGCGTTGCCGCTGCCACCAGCTTCATCGCGAGACGCGATAACACCGCTCTTAGGGTGGTCGTAGGGTCGTAGCTCAATTAGGTAGAGCAGCGGTCTCCAAAACCGCAGGTTGCGGGTTCGATTCCTGCCGGCCCTGCCCGGTGATAATCCGAGTGGAGGTGGGGCGGAGCCAGCCGGCACGCCCCATTTCTGTGCAAGATTTGCCGATATAATGCGGAAAGTTCCCGCCGTTTCAGTTCGACGATTCCGCCTGGGAACCAAACCGCGTTCTTTTTGTGAAGGATCCGAGATTTGAGCACGCAAGATACTACCGCTCCAAAGAGAAGATCCTCTGCGGCGAATCGGCGTCGCAAGCGCCAGGCCGATCTCCGTCAAGGGCAGGCTCCGGCGTCACAGGCGTCGTCGGTCGACCAGCTTGAGCACGCACCCTCCTCCATGGTGACCGAGGAATCGGTACGCTTAAAGCCGGTTGAAGAATCGCGAAAGGAATCGCGAGCGGATCGGAAAGCCTCCGCACGGGAAGCCGTCGAGCCTGGAGACGCCAGCGAGCTTCAGAAAGAGAAGCACCTGCGGCGGAAAGAGGAGCGGCGGGAGGCGAAGAGCCGAAAGCCTGTGAAGGAGGGCCGCCGGCAATTCGTGAACACGGAACGGTTCGGTGGCTTGCAGCGCTTCTATGAAGATGCCGCATCCGAGATCCGAAAGGTGCAATGGCCGGATCGAGAAACGACTCGCAACCTGGTCATTGTCGTGATTGCGCTGTCGTTTGTCCTGGGGGTGCTGCTGGGAGGGATCGACTACGTGTTGTTCCAGCTTTTCGAGGCTCTAACCTAGGATGAGAGACCAACAAGAAGATTGAAGGAGGTTCCGAATGGAACGCCCCACGCTCCGTGAGCGTCTCGCAGCCAAGCGGGCAGAAGAAGCGGGCGACGACGGCTCGATAACCCAGGGCCAGTGGTACGTTCTTCACACCTATTCCGGGTACGAGAACAAGGTGATGAAGACCATCGAGAGCCGCGTCGAGGCGTTCGACCTCGGCGACCGGGTCTACGAGGTGGTGGTTCCCACTCAGGATGAGATTGAGATCAAGGACGGTCAACGTAAGACGGTCCAGCGCAAGGTCTTTCCTGGATACGTCCTTGTCCGAATGGAGATGGACGAGGATACGTGGTACCAGCTCCGGAACACGCCGGGTGTCACCGGGTTCGTGAGCCAGGACAACAAGCCAGTGCCACTGAAGGGTGACGCTGCGCAGGTTGTCATCCAAGGCATGGAAGCCGAAGCACCAAAGGTTACAATGTCCTTTGCTCTCGGGGATACGGTTCGGATTATCGATGGTCCGTTCGCCGACTTTCGGGGCGAGATCGATGAGATCAATAACGAGAAGGGCAAGATCAAAGTTCTGGTCTCCTTCTTCGGTCGCGAGACGCCGGTGGAACTCGATTTCCTTCAGGCGGAACGCGAGGTTTGACTTAGTCTGTATTGGGAGAATCAGACTCGCCGTGCAACTAGTGCGACGGCGAGACGTGTACGACAGCCAGAAAGGAACGTTCGTTGGCTAAGAAAATTCGTGGATATGTGAAGCTGCAGCTGCCTGCAGGAAAGGCGACGCCGGCACCTCCGGTGGGCCCAGCTCTGGGTCAGCATGGTATCGCCCTGATGAACTTCTGTAAGGAGTACAACGAGCGAACACAGGCGATGGCGGGCCAGATCATTCCGGTCGTCATCACCGTTTACGAGGACCGATCCTTCACCTTTGTGACGAAGACACCGCCGGCGGCGGATCTTCTTCGGAAGGCGGCCGGTATCCAGAAGGGTGCTGGCAATCCAAAGACGACCAAGGTCGGCAGCGTGAGCCAGGATCAGGTCCGGGAGATTGCAGAGCTCAAGCTCAAGGATCTGAACGCGGTGGACATCGAGGGTGCAATCAAGCAGGTCGAAGGCACCGCTCGCAGTATGGGTATCGAAGTCGCCAGCTAATTGAGGGCGAACAGGCAGAATGATGGGGGAGGGGCACAGCCCCGCTTGAACCCCGGGAGGTAAACATGGGACACGGTAAGAAGTATCTCGAGGCTGCGAAGCTCGTGGATGAGGAACAACAGTACACAGTCGAGGAAGCATCCGAGCTGCTAAAGAGGGTTGCATTCGCGAACTTCGACGAGTCCGTCGAATTGCATGCGCGGCTTGGCATAGATCCCCGCCAGGCTGACCAGGCTGTTCGGTCCACTGTGACTCTCCCGCACGGGTCGGGACGCCAGGTTCGTGTTCTCGTGTTCGCTGCCGGTGAGGCAGAACGTGCCGCTCTTGAGGCGGGAGCAGACCACGCAGGATCCGACGAACTGGTGCAGCGAATTCAGGGCGGCTGGCTCGAGTTCGACGCCACGATCGCAATGGCAGACCAGATGGGCAAGGTCGGAGGACTCGGCCGGATCCTTGGCCGCCGAGGGCTCATGCCGAACCCACGCTCCGGTACTGTGGTCCGCGAGGTCGCTGATCTCTCCGGCGTCGTTCGGGAGCTCAAAGGCGGCCGTGTCGAATTCCGAAACGACCGGACGGGCAATGTTCACGTGACGGTCGGCCGCAAGAGCTTTAGCGAAGATCAAATCCAGGCAAACATCCTGGCAGTAGTCGACGCCCTCAACCGAAACAAGCCGAGTGGCCTGAAGGGTATCTATTGCCGTACACTTGCGATCGCGACGTCGATGAGCCCGGGTATCCGGCTTGATGTCAACGACACGCTGTCCAAGTCATCCAACGTCGCGAGTTAATTCTTTCTAACCCAACAAGGACTGTGTACTGGCCGAAGACAGTCGGTGTGAGGAGACTCACTTAATCCCCGACCGAGGCTCAGGAAACGCACCGACCACACATGGTCTGCGCCCTGGGCTGTTTCTGCCTAGGGCGCTTTCTTTGCCAGGGAGAGGGGCAAGACCTCTCGAAATATTCCATGACAGGAAGGAGGTGAAACAAATGCCAACTCTTAAAAAGGGAGCAGAAATTGACCTGTTGGTCGATCGGCTTGAGCGATCGCAGCTCACGATCGTTGCGGATTACCGTGGTCTCACGGTAAGTCAGTTGCAGGGCTTTCGCGCCACACTTCGCTCGACCGAGTCCGAGTTCCGGGTCGCCAAGAATACCTTGGTCCGGATCGCAGCGGAGCGCGTCGGTATCGAGGGGCTGGAGAGCCATCTCGATGGCCCGACCGCGGTGCTGTTCGCCTTCGGCGATATCGTCGCACCGGCGAAGGCCGTTTCAGATTTCGCCCGGACCTCACGTATTTTGCAGGTCAAGGTCGGCGTCATGAACGGCCAGGTTGTAGGCCCCTCGGATATCGAGGCGATCTCCACCCTTCCGCCACGCGAGGAACTGCTCGGCAAGCTTGTCGGAATGCTGGTATCGCCGATGGCCCGTACGGTGGGCGTCCTCAGTGGACCGGCACGCTCGGTTGCCTATCTTGCTAACGCACGGATCGAGCAGCTGGGTGGCGCCACTGAAGCGCAGGCGGCTGATTAAAGCGTTTCGCTGTTTGTTTGTATTTGACACCTTTCACAACACTAGGCGGGCATGAGGTCCGCCCGATGGAGAACAAAAACATGGCCGATCAGGCTCAGCTTATTGACACTCTTGAAGGTCTTACCGTCCTTGAGCTCAACGAGCTCGTGAAGGCGCTCGAAGAGAAGTGGGGCGTATCCGCCGCTGCTCCGGTTGCCGTTGCGGGCGCTGCTGGTGCAGCTGCCGGTGGTGCTAGCGCCGCCGAAGAAGAGGAGAAGACCGAGTTCGACGTGGTGCTGACGGATATCGGCGCCAATAAGATCCAGGTCATCAAGGCCGTCCGCGAGCTGACAAGCCTCGGTCTCAAGGAGGCCAAGGATCTCGTTGATTCCGCACCCAAGGCGGTCCGCGAGGGTGTCACGAAGGACGAGGCCGAGGCAGCCCGAGCGAAGCTCGAAGAAGTCGGAGCCAAGGTCGACGTCAAGTAAAAGCAGGCTCCCTCCGGGAGGGAAAGTCCTTCCAGAACCGGAATGGACATCCCCGCTCCTACATGTAATTGTACGGAGCGGGGTCCTGACTTATACTTTTGCAGCGGCGGTGTTCTTTTCGGGGCGTGGCGCAGTCCGGTAGCGCACCGGTATGGGGTACCGGTGGTCGGAGGTTCGAATCCTCTCGCCCCGACCAGAGTATTATTCGGAACACCGCCACACGGGAACGGGTTGTCATGGACCTTGCATGAAAACGAGGCAGGCAGGATCTCCTTGCCGGCTTGCAGCACCTGTTCCCCCGAACGATGACGATCCATCGATGACTCCTTTGTCTCGCCACCGCATTCCTCACCAGCGTATTGGCTCCCTGTCCGGTTGGCGGTTTCGCTATCATCCACGCCGTGAGGTTTGCCAAGAATGAGCCGCGCTCCTCAAGTCTCAACACACTGGCGTATCATCATTGCCGATGACGAATCACTCATCCGGCTTGACTTGCGGGAGATGCTCACGCACCTTGGTTATGAGGTGATCGGTGAAGCAGGTGACGGCCGCACGGCAGTTGAACTGGCGAAGCGATTACAGCCGGACCTCCTCGTTATGGACATCAAGATGCCCGATCTGGACGGTATCTCGGCGGCGGAGGAGTTGACGAGGGAGCGGATAGCTCCGGTCGTGCTCTTGACAGCATATTCGGATCAGGAACTCGTGGAACGCGCCCGAGAGGCCGGCGTCGTGGGCTACGTCGTGAAGCCCTTCCGGGAGGCAGAACTGATGCCTGTCATCGAGCTTTCCCGAGCGCGATTCGAGGAGTTTCGGACGCTCGAACGGGAAGTCGGCGGGCTCAAGGATGCGCTGGAGACGAGGAAAATCGTCGAGCGGGCCAAAGGCGTTCTCATGGAAACCCATGGATTGCGGGAGTCGGAAGCATTCCATCGCATCCGCAAGACGAGCATGGACGCCCGGAAGTCGATGAGGGAGGTCGCGGAGGCGATCCTCTTGGCTCACGAAATGGATTTCTCGATCGCGTCTGGTGCCGGTGATACCTTCGACGGTGATACTTCCAGTAACAACGAGTGATCTTTTTCTTGCATGTGGCCAACGAGAGAGCCGGGATGATCTTTCACCCCGGCTCTCTCTTTCGTTGCGGTGCTCAGGGAGCGTTCACCACTCGATGGGACACCGGGCGGATGCCCATGGAGGGGTTTCATGGTGAGGAAAGGGCCACAACACGCTAGTCGCTAGGTGCCCGGTGAAGCCTGCGGAATCGGAGAAGCCCCTGGTGTCTCCTGAACTGCGAAGATTGTCACCTGGACCGTCTGGGGATAATTACCGACCCACGTAACCCCTTGAGGAACAGTGATTTCAGGGGAAACCTCGTATGTTCCGGGCCTGAGACCCGACACGTCTACCCGAGTCTTTACATCCGACGGCGTCATCTTTGACAGCGTGCTACCCGGTCCGTCGACTGTCACGTCAATGCCCTCAGGTTCGATGACGGCGGAGAGACCGGGCTCCAGATTGATGGGTTCAACGCGCGAGCCGGTGAGCGTCTGGGCGGTGCTCGTGGTGTCCTCTATTGCCACACGTACTTCTACCTTGCCGCTCTCTGGCTCGATGACGGTCACGCCGGGTGGCAGGTTCGAAAGCCCGACCTCACTGCTGATCGACTGCGTTGCTCCTGCGATGCTGACTGGCTCAGTGTTGACGAATAGGAGTGATTCCAGCGCCTCGTCCGGACCTTCGACAACAATCGAGTCGGGCAGCGCGGCGCGCTGCTGAACGGAGAAACCCTCTTCGGGAACTCCTTCGATCACTGGGATGACGGATACTGTCTTACCTCGAGAGCGGATATCGACGCTCGTCATGATTTCTTCTGGTAATATCCGGACTTCGCTCACTCGCTGTTCTTCCGAATCCACGGCGTACGGGGTGAAGGCTTCCTCAAAGCTAGACTGATGATTATCGAGCGAGACAGGAAGGATCACTTCCTCAACCCGGCCCACGGCTGATGAGGGGCCAGAGACCGTCACTTGTGTCGTCTCAGGCACGGTCGATGTAACCTCACGGGGGTCGTCTCGTGGGACTGCGTTTCGAACTTCCAGCGGCATGACCTCGCTGATTTCCTGCTCGATCGTCACGGGGAGCTCTTCCGGATTTACTGACTTCGAACTCGGGCCCTCCGGGGCTACAACATCCAGTTCCAGGCGATATTCTCCTGCCTCGGTGACCTCGCTCGTGTCCAGCACCACGGAGACCTCGTCACGGGAGATGTCTTCGACTCTGGATTCAGGTCCCCGCAGTGTGACGGTGGCACGAGGAAGAGTTGTTACGACCCGCAGGGAGTTGTCCAATGGCCCCGCAGTCACGTCTAGCTCACGGTACCTAACCGTGATGAATGGATCGTTCAGCTCGGTCACCCAGCCCCAGAGGATGGTGGCAATCAGCAGCGAAAATACGAACCGGACAACTTGGACCCGGGTCGGTCGAAACGCGAGGGCCCCAATGGGGGATGCGGGCGAAGGTGCGTGGTCTCTCACGGTTGGTGTATCGATTCTTGTCGTCGTTCGCGCCGAGTACCTCCTGCGGAACCGTCCGCGAGTCGGGAGTCTGAAGCTGCGGGAATGAGAGCCCTCAATCTGCCGAAACGGCCATCGAGCCGTCCGTTCTGCACTGGCCTGTCGACACGCATAAGCGTCCTCAGCACCCGCCGGAGCCGATCCTGGTCGAGATTTCGGATCAACCGCCCCGAGTGCGCCACCGACATTTGCCCCGTCTCCTCAGAGACTACCACCGCCAGTGAGTCAGATTCCTCGGTGATGCCGATTGCGGCACGGTGCCGGGTCCCGAGCTGACTCGACGCGGATATATTATCCGTCAGAGGCAGGACGACACTCGCAGCCAAAATGCGGTTATCCCCGATAACGACTGCTGCGTCATGAAGGGGAGAGTTGGGAAAGAAGATGTTGATCAGCAACTGACGTGAGATGTCGGCGTTGAGTTGAACGCCCTTACTGACGAAGTCCTGTAGGCCTGTCTCACGCTCGATCACGATGAGTGCACCGTAACGCAAGCGCGAGAGTTGGTGGGACGCTCTCACGATCTCGTCGATCATCGACTCCGCGGCCTGATCATCCTGGGCAGGAAATGGACTTCGAAGCCAGGATCCTGCATGGCCCAACTGCTCGAATGCGCGCCGCAACTCCGGCTGAAAAATGACGGGGATCGCGATAATAAGTGCCGGCCAGATGACCGAGAGTATCCGGTTGAGGGTCGTTAACTGGAGGCCATCGCCGAGCAAATAGAGGAAGAGGAAGAGCGTGATGATGCCGCGGATAAGGCTCAGGGCGCGAGTTCCCTGTGCCACCCACAAGAGCCAATAGATGAGGAACGCTACAACCAGGATATCGAGGATCGCTCGTACGTCGAACAGCCGCTCAAACAACCATGTGAGGTCGCTCATCGAATTTGCCATATTTCGATGATCTCGACGCTACGCCGTCGAAGCTGACGGGGGGAAATGACGAATCTCCTGTAACTCGCAGTGGCGACAACCCGGTCGAACGGTGCAACATGTCGTCCGACCTTACCGGAACAGTAGCCTCTTTACTCGTTCGATCCGGGGAGAGTTGACACCGGAAATTCTACACTGATAATCGCTGACAGCAGTTCTTCCTCGCCAGCATGCATTCCTCACAGGTCCGCGGTTCAAAGGATCGGAAGAAAGCCCCTTGCACTAGCGCCGTGGTGTCCGGCGAACCCGCCTCGCATCGCCGGGTCTCCTGAAATCCTCGGCGTCGATCTGGACGTATTGGGTGAGACGATGATCCAACATCCGTGAAACGATGCGTTCATCCACCTTTCTGAGTTCCACATTGGATGTGATAACCGTTGGCATCTGCTCGCTATAACGGTGATTGATGATTTGGTACAGCTTCTCCCGTGCCCAAGGAGTGGCATTCTCCGTGCCAAGATCGTCCAGCACGAGGAGTGGAGCGTTACGAATAGAGGTGAAGCGCTCATCATATGCCGAGCCGGAGTTGGGGTCGAACGTTGCCCGGAGGTGATCCAGCAGATCAGGGACAACGGCGAAATAGACGCTCATGTGGTGCCACTGCATCGCATAGGTCGCGATCGCAACGGCAAGATGAGTCTTCCCAACGCCACAGGGACCTGAAAGGAAGAGCCAGCGGTGATCGGGCTCCTGTGCAAAAGCAAGGGCGGCCTCGAAGGCTTCCTCTGTACCGGATGTCGAGGGGTCGAAATCGTCAAACGTATACCCGGTAAAAGCGTCAAGGTTGGAAAGGCGGCGAAGATCTTCCGCCCGTCGCTCATCAAGCTCGTTTCTCTTACATTGGCAGGGAAAGAGTCGACCGAAGCTTGGGTGACCGGGAGGCACGTCCGCGCGGAGATACCCCGCGTCCTGGCAGATCGGGCATCGGACGTCATCCTTCCTCGTAATGCGAATGGCGCTGCCGTTGGGACTTTTGCCGGACCTCGACACCGGGATGTTTTTGATAACGTCACCAATGGGTTTCATGATCTATTCCTCTATACATCCGGCAGGGTCGTTGAAAATCAAGCATTGCCGCTGTAGTGTTCCTGCTCCTGACGGCCGGAAGCTTGCCAATTTTCAAGGATTCGCAGGATATAACGCCAACTGCGACGGTTGTAGCTCACTGCCTCGGTGATAGCGTCCTCGATCCAGTCGCCGGGATAATCCGTAACGGCCCGCGTGATTTGGTCTGCTATCAGCGGAGTGAGCGGTCCGATGTTTTGCTCATAGAGTCGATAGGCGTTAGGCGGGTCGAGGGAGATCGCTGGCGCTGTTTTGCCTTCCCAAATGATAGCGGGAGGTGGCAACGCTCCGCGCTCCATTGATGCGACGGTCGCGCGGTTGACTGTGGTGTCCAGGTAGTACCAGTAAGCTTGATGGCTCGGCTGCGTGGCAAGAAAACGCAGGATGGTTCCCCGACCTACGGCAAGCTCCAATCCCTTGAGGATACGTTCGGCAGGCTCAGGTACGATGCCGTCACGCCGCATCGCCCGGTTGAGGGCTTCATCCCTCAGGATCATCCGTTCTGCAATCGGCGTTTCCTCGCCCTCCAGAACGGCAACCAGCCGGAACATCGCGAGGCTGACCTGGAGCTCCGCCATGCAGGTGATGTTGATGACCGTCTCTGTCAGGAATGCATGCGGAATGCTGACCGGGAGCCGGGAAGAAGTAATGGCGGTAAGGGAAGACGAAGACCGGGTCATGAGGCATCCGGCTCGCGGTAGAGCTCGAGATCAGCGAATCTCGCAGTCTGCTCGAAGAAGCGCAGGTTGATCGATCCTACGGGACCATTCCGGTGTTTGGCAACGATCAACTCCGCAATGCCCTTCTTGTCGCTGTTCTCGTCATACTTTTCCTCCCGATAAATGAACATCACGATATCAGCGTCCTGCTCGATCGATCCGGATTCGCGGAGATCGGAGAGCATCGGCCGGTGGTCGGAACGTGTTTCTACGGCACGGGATAGCTGCGAGAGGGCTACGACAGGGATGTTCAGTTCGCGCGCGAGCCCCTTGAGACCTCGGGAAATTTCCGAAATTTCCTGAACGCGGTTTTCGGAACGGCGACCAGACATGAGCTGCAGGTAGTCGATGATCAGGAGGTCCAGCCCTTTTTCAGCCTGCAGGCGGCGCGCCTTGGAACGAACATCCATGATGCTGGCGTTCGCGGAATCGTCGATGAAGATGTTGGCTTCGGAGAGCCTGCCAAATGCACGCGAGATCCGATCCCATTCTGTGTCGTCGATCATGCCCAGCCGGAGCCGATGTGAGTCGACACCGGTCTCCGTCGCAAGGAGCCGCTGCACGAGCTGGTCGGCGGACATCTCCAGGCTGAAGATGCCGACTGAGCGCCCATGTTGGACTGCGGCGCCGTAAGCGACGCCGAGGGCGAACGCAGTCTTGCCCATGCTGGGGCGGGCGGCGAGGATGAGGAGATCCGAGCGCTGCAGGCCTCCTGTCAGTTGGTCGAGATCCTTGTAGTCCGTAGGGACGCCGACAACGTCACCACGGTGCTGCTGCAGGTAATCGATTTGGTCGAAATATCGGTCGATCACGTCCGAGATCGACTGGAAGTCCTTGGTTTGTCGCTTTTGGGATACATCGAAGAGTTCCCGTTCTGCGGCGTCGAGCGCGTCCTCGGTCTCGACCTCATCTTGGAACCCGATGCCGACAATTCGCGTTCCCGCATCAATCAGCCGGCGGCGGGTGGCCTGTCGCTCGACAATGCGGCCGTAATATTCGACGTGAACGGCGGTTGGAACCGTGTTGAGGAGGGAGGAGAGATAGGTTACTCCGCCAATGTCGTCGAGCAATCCCCGCCGATCGAGCTCGTCAGAGAGCGTGATGAAGTCGGTGGGTTCCCGCTTGTTGTACAGGTCGAGGACGGCCTGGTAGATCGAACCGTTCGCGTGAATGTAGAAATCGTCCGACTTGAGGTATGCCGCGACCTTGATAATCGCGTCACGGTCGATAAGCAAGCTGCCGAGCACCGACTGCTCGGCTTCGACGTTATGGGGTGGTAGGCGTTCAACGACGGTAGTTTCCATACGGGACGGTCCTCAAAGGCATTCGATCTGACGGGGTCCGGCGAACTGTACGAACATATACGTACATAGGATACAGCACAGACACCACGAGCCGGGCGCGTCGTAAACAACGCGGGGCCGGCTCGTGTGCGGGGATGAGCAACTTTGTTCGGTTTAGACCTCGGACTCTACGTCCGCCTCTTCGGTAACCTCGGATTCTGCAGGGGCAGTTTCTTCCGGAACGTCTTCACGACTAATGGTAATGGTTACTTCTGGTCGCAAGCGCCCAACCAGATGGACAGCAACCCTTGAGGTGCCCAGTGAGCGAAGAGGCTCGTCCAGCACGATTTTTCGCCGATCGATCTCTTCGCCGATCTTCTCAGACAGTTGCTGGGCGACGTCACCTGCAGTGACGGATCCAAACAGCCGACCTGCTTCTCCAGCTCGGGCGGTAAAGACGAGGCTCTGACCCTCGATTTTCTCGGCGAGGGAGCGAAGCTGGTCCTCCTGCCGGGCGACCTTGCGATCCTTCACAGCGAGATTATGAGCGGCCATCTTCAGCTCACCCTCGGTGGCATATACCGCGAGACCATTCGGAACCAAATAGTTACGCGCATATCCACCGGAAACATTCTGAACTGTGCCAGCCTCACCGAGCTTCGGCACATCCTGTCGCAGTACGACCTTCATCGACTAATACCTTCCAACCATCGCGGGTAACGAGTTTGCAATCAGCACAAAAGACCACACCGGTTTGAATGATGACCCAACCGGTGCGGACGTGTTGCAAGTCGAACCCATTCTACCGGGTTTGCTGTCGCCCCTGCAACGCCGAGGGACTTACACGACGGCAAGCCACTGCCCGGCACACCAGCCCGTCCCGAATCTGGAGGTACTTACGCGGTACCAGTCATAGGACTCTGCACCGACCGGGCCCTCAAGAACCTCGACGTAGGCGGCATCGGGAATGAGGGCGATTACGTCGCTACCCACGCTCGTCGCAACCCGGAGGTTCAGTTCACCGTCGAAAACCCTTGCCGTGTCACCGATGCGTGGTCCGTTGCCGCTTACTTTGGCCAGGTAATCCGCGACGCACCAGCCCGCTCCTTTGGGCGATGTAACGTTGACCCAGCCGAATCCGTCGGCCTCAACCGGCCGATCCGACACAGTCGCGCTTTCGTCGATCCCAAGGGTGGTCACGATGGTGGCCGAGAGAGATGCTTCCGCCCTGATATTCAGAAGGTCGGTATCCACATAGACCGTGTCTCCGGCCGAAAAGGTTTTCTCAGAGAATGGATCAGCAGTGCCCTTGCCGAGATATTGCGCCGCTCCCCATCCTGTACCGCCGTCGCTCCTGACCTGATACCAGTTGAACCCGTCCTTCTCAACAGGGCCGCCAGCAATTTCGCCACGGTCGTTGGTCACGAGCACTGCAACGACCTCGCTGTCGATCCCTGGCGAACTCCTGAGGTTAAGCGAATCGGTGTTTACATAGACGCGGCTGCCTGGTGAGAAGACGCGGCTGGTAGAAGCAGCATCCTCCTTCGTGAGGAACTGCTCAACGCTCCAGCCCGTGCCGTAGTCGGTTTCAAGCTGGTACCAGTTCATGTTGTTGGCCGTTTCAGGGCCTCCAACGACATTCGCGCTCACGCCTGTACCGAGTGAGACCACAATTGGTGCTGTTGCTCCCGGCGACTCCCTGAGGTTAAGCGAGTCAGTATCCACCAACACGCGGTCCCCAAGGCCGAACCTGGCCGCTGGAGGATCAGCCGACGGTGCCTCATCCAGAAACTCCTCGGCACACCAGCCGGAGCCTTGTGATGTCTGGATCTTCAGCCACACGAATCCGTCGGCTGCTGTCGGTCCCTCGATTACTACTCCACGAACTCCCGGGGAGAGGCTGGCAATCGGTGTTGATTGCGAACTTGACCCGGAGCGGAGCCTAATTCCTTCCGGATCCCCGACCTGAACGGCGTCGCCGACGACAAAACGAGTGGGCGGCGTCACCTCGCCCTCTCGCGCCAGGTATTGTTCCACTGACCAGCCGGCACCGTAGTCGGTGGTGACCTGATACCACTTGTAGCCATTGGCTGGCATGGGCCCACTCACAACAACGGCCTTCGCCATATAGGGAAGGGTCGCGGAGATGAGGCCTTTGAGCGACGGGGTCTCACGAATATTGATAACGTCCGTATTCATGACCAGTTCCTCGCCGAACTTAAACTTCCCGGCTGGTGATGCTGCATTGCTCGGGCCGAAGGTGGACGCGGCGACCCAGCCAAAGCCGGCCTCTCCCTCAAGTTGATACCAGACATGGTCGTCGACTGTTGTGGGG
>DASYWM010000203.1:0-6172 GCA_035936075.1 Thermomicrobiales bacterium | reverse complement strand
ATCGGCGCGGAAGCTGGCGAAGAGCCATCGTTTCTGGACCACCCGCACTCGAGCACTCGCAATCGATGGGTACCGGCGGAGGCGCCACAACCAGGAGTTACGCCACCGGGTGTCGAAGGTCCCGCCGCCGTCGGAGACGAGAATGGTCGCGTGGTCCTCCCAGACCGCCTCAACCCCGGTGTTATCGTAGGTACCCCCATCGGTCAGGTGGCTCTGGTCGACGTGACGCTTCGGGGGACGGGCATGTCCCGACCCGTCTCCGCCATCCTGTTGCGGGCTCAGGCCCACTTCCATCGGGGCAAAGATCGGCGGGAAGCATGAGGAGGCGGCGACAGCCCGCGCGATCGGCCATTTGGGACGCGGCGAAAGATCGGCATCCCACCGGCCAGCGCCGCGTTTCTCGAAAACCCAAAAGCGCCCATAGACCATATCGGTTGCGCAGAAGAGGTAGCGCGGGCGGTCTGGCAGATCGCCGAGCCGCGCTCGGGTGATCTCAGTTTGGTAGCGGCGGGCGAGCGCCTGAACCCCGGACTGCGGGCGACCCCAATTCCAGGGAAGCAGTCGGCGGAGAACAGGGCCGGTGCGAAGATTCTTGCTCGTGACGACCCGGAAGGGCTCGGCCACCCGCTCCTCCCAGTCCTGCACGATCTCACCCCTGTTCGGCCAGTCGGGAACGCGCTCGACGAGATGAGCGGCGAGAATGCTGCCGCCCGAGACGGCTGATATGGTGTCAACATCTGAGAGAATGCCGAGCTCGTTCAGACGGCGCAGAGCGCCGAGATGGAAGAGCGCGGCACGAAAACCACCACCAGAGAGGCAAAGGGCAACCCCACTACGCTGTTCTCGTCGCCCTGCACGCAAGATGGACGAAGAATCTTCCATCGCCTCCCGCTGGCTCGTGTCTGTCACTCTGCCCTCCTCCCATAGCTTTGGCTTTGCGTCATCTGCTGTCCCGAAGCGCGCAAGCGTGGTGCCACCCCGCCCTGATCCGTTCCTGCCCTGCCCTGCCCTGCCCGTTGCACCCCGGCGTATCTCCTCCATCTCGGGCAGGGGCGACGGGGAATACTTTGCCGCCACGCTCCGGCCGCTCCTTTGCGGACCAGTCCGCCGGCCCCGGAACCTGACAGTCTATCCGCGACCGACGCTCGATGAATCGGCCCGCCCGTCGATCGCATGTGGCACAGCTCGTGCAGCATTGGTAATTCCGGATGGAGCCATTCGGTTTCGAGTCCACTCTTATAGAGAAGGAGGATCGGTTATGACCAAACGCTTCTTCGCACCAGTGACGCTTCTTATCGCGGCATTCGTCCTGGCGCTAGGTGTTGCGGCAAGCCTCTCGGCGGCAAGTGCCCAGGGGACAGCGACCCCTGCCGGCCAGGAGGACGTTGATCCTGTTGCACCCTACCCCGCGCATATTCACTCAGGAACCTGTGAGGAGCTCGGCGATGTCGTCTTCCCGCTGAGCGATCTCACCCGGATAGGTGCTGATGTCCCTCCGGGCGGCACGCCGGTCGAGGGAGTGCCTACTGTGGCGGTTGACTTGGACGCCACACCGGTACCGGGAGCAGTCGATGAAACGACGATTGTGTCCGGGAGCACCACAATCGTGGAAGCATCCCTGGACGACATCCTTGCCGAGGAGCACGCGATCAACGTGCACCAGAGCCCTGAGAACATCGACGTCTACATCGCCTGCGGCGATCTCACGGGTACCCCGACGGACGGTGAGCTCCAGATCGAGCTGCAGGAGCTCAACGAGTCCGGCTACGTTGGCGAGGCTCAGCTTCAGGACAACGAAGACGGCACTACGACGGTGACAGTCGTGCTCATGCTCGGCGCGGAGGACGGCACCGGAACACCAGAGGCTTCTCCGGCGGGCTAGGATTACGTGTCTTAAAAGGATCATCAGGAGTAACGGTCATGGGGCAACCTTTGGCCGTTGCTCTTTGCCCTGTCCATCAGGACTGACAGCGGCGAGCCGACATTCCCGCGGCCAGATCGCGGTACCGCAGCTATTGCTCCACCTCGGTCGCCGAGCCCGGCCCGTGCGCCTCCAGTTCGTTACCGCTCGCTGCCACGGCCACCTCGACCTGGTGAGCAGGCTCGGCCACCGGAGCCAGGAACTGCCTGTACATCCCCCGGATGACCTTCTCTCCTACCGGTTGGTCGCGTTTCGCATCGCGCTCAATGCAGGTCTCCAGCCGAACGTCGGTAAAATCCCTGATGCAGACCTCATGGCTTTCGCCATGCTCCTTGTTGAACTCCTCGACGAGTTGGCGGATCCGCCGCTCATGCCTCGGCGAGAGGTTCGTGTCATCCACGATGACGTGACACCCGCGTCCCAGGGACGTCCGGATGATGTCGTCCCTGACCTGGAGCACCAGCTTCTCGTTCTGCTTGCTCCATCGCCCGTTGTCGAGCATTGCCCGCAAGTCGTCCTTGTTGACACGCTTGAACTGCCCGGGGTGAGCATCGAGCTGCGCCTTCGCCCATGTGGATTTGCCACTGGCAGGCAATCCCCTGGTGAGAATGACTTCTGCCATGGTCCTCTTCCTTACCTGGCCTTTTGGCCCCGGCGAATGCAACCGATGTCCCGGGATGGGACAGCCCGCCAGCATGGCAGGGAGCGCGGGGTCAGGCGGGCCTGCCCTGGCTCCGGCAGTTCGGATCGCCGGCGAGATAGACGACGATGTCGCCCGGCTGCAGCACATAGTCCGAGAGCTGGTAGAAGGGACAACGTTCCGTCCCCCGTGCCACCCCGAGGATCAGCGAAGTTGCCAGATCCGGGAGGTCATGTGCCAGGAGACCACGCTCGTCCGACCGTACTTCGCGCTCGGCAACGGCGAGTCCTTCACCGAATGCCAGTACATCCTCCAGGAAGTGCGGAACGGCCTGCTGGCGCACGGCCGAGGCCATCAACCGTCCTCCCGACACCGATGGAGCCACCACGAGATTCGCTCCTGCCCCGTAGAGGAGCTTGATGTTTTCTTCCTCCCTCGCGGCGGCGACAAGCTGGACCGTCGGCGCCAGGTTGCGAACCGTGAGACAGATCAACACGCAGGCATCATCCCGGTCGGGCGCAGCCAGGACGTACGCCGCCCGCTCTATCGCCGCCGCTTGCAGAAGCGACTCACTTGAGGCATCCCCACGCAGCGCGACCAGCCCCTCCCGTGCCGCCGCAGCGACAGCTTCTTCGCTCGGATCGATGATCACGATGTTTTCCCGCTCATGGTCGTGAGCCACCAGCTCAGAGACAATTGCGCGCCCCTTGACGCCGTAACCACAGATCACGACGTGGTCCTTGAGGCGCTCGTGCAGCTCTCTCATGTGACGCTCCTCTCGAAGTTGCAGGCGAAGGACGCTCATCTCATACGCCGTTCCGAGAAAGAGCACCCAGAGAAAGATCCGGATCGGCGTGAGCAGCAGGGCATTCAACAGGCGCGCTTCGGTTGTCACCGGTGAGATATCGCCATAGCCAAGGGTGGTGAGGGAAACGACCGTGAAGTAGAGAACATCGGTAATTCCGAGCGGCCGCCCCTCGTGCGCGTGGTCGCGCAGGCCTTCACGGTCGAACCAGATGACCGCAACCACGAGCAGAACCAGGCCCAGGGCCAGCAGGATGCGCCGCACGAGCGCGGGCACAGGCGATCTCTCTGGCAGCCGCAACGGGCCGAGATGGGGAAGGTCGGGTGAAGACAACATGCGCGGCGCAGATCCTCGAATACCTCAGGCGGGAAACTGGGCGGGCGATGCCGCGACGGCTTCCCCCTCTCCCCTTGGAAAGAATACATGCACGCTGCCGGGCTCCGCCGTGTACCGATTGGCCTCGAATCCCGATAGAGTTCAGTCCATAGCCGAAGTCTCCAGTATTGACCCCGGCATCCGCCTCGCGCCGCATCTCCACGACAGAGCGCCGCACACCCGACCTGGCCCAGTTCTTGCCTACCTCGGCGACACACCGGGGTCACGCCGGATATTCCGTATACGTCACTCCCGACCCCTGGGCACCGTCCGTAACTGCCAGAAGGTTCACGGGGCATTAACCCGCTCTTGCCTCTTCATCAAAAGGATGCAGCGATGCAACAGAAACAGGCGGCACTGCGAGGACTTGTGGCTGGCATCGCCGGCGTTGCTGCAATGACTGCGGCTGAGAAACTGGAGCAACAGTTCACGCATCGGCCGAACTCCTATGTGCCGGCCCACACGCTCGCGCGTCTTGTCCGCCGGAAACTGAAACCGGACGAGCAGCACCACGGTCTCAATTGGACGATGCATTGGGGACAGGGGATCCTGCTTGGTGCCGTCCGGGGACTGATGGCCCGGAGGGGGATACGGGGACCGGTTGGCTCCTTCCTCTTCCTTAACCTCCGGCTGCTGAACGACCAGAGTCTGGAGAATGCGACGGGTGTCGGTGCACCGCCATGGACCTGGCCCGTTGACGAGCAGGTGATCGACCTCGCCCACAAGGCGGTCTACGCCTTCGCCACCGGCCTGGTAGCCGACAGGCTCATAGGCGGACCAAAGCGAGTGCCGGGACCACGGCGACCATGGCGCCAGCGGTAACCTCGCCCCGCCTCTAACTCAACACCAGGGCCAGGTGCGCATGTTTCCCATGTTGGAGCGGCAGCGCAGCCCTGAGAACCCGAGGCTGACCTCTTAGTTGGCCTCCGAAAATCACTCGACAAGCAGGATGGTGCGCCACAAACCCTCCTGCCGAAATATCGTCGTGCTACGCCACCGGGGTGCTGACGTTCCCCCGCCTCGGGACGCTGACATCCTCGGTGCGGCCCCCAGGCATCATGACGCCAACATCGGGATCTGCGCTCAGTCGAGGACCATGCGGCCGCTGCCTACTGGTCGGCATGGACTCCGGCGACCATCCGGTTTGCCAAACGGGATCAAGCGAAGGTGCCAGAGCACTGGAAGACCTTTGGCACCCGCTCCTCCCCGATCTCCGGTGCCACCCGCAACGCGAGTAATCCGCTCAATGCCTTGCTGAATTACGTCTATGCCATCCTCGAGACGGAAGTCCGCCTGGCGATTCTGACCATGGGGCTAGACCCCGGCATGGGGATCCTCCATGCCGATCTCAAGAGCCGGGATTCCTTTGTCTTTGATGTGATCGAACCGCTGCGATCGGAGGTGGATGGGTATCTGCTGACGATGCTCGAGGAGCGTACTTTTGCTGCCCGGGAGTTCTTCGAGACCCGGCAGGGGTGTGTCGGCTCATGCCGCCGCTGCCGCAGGTCCTCGCCGAGATGGCACCGCGTCTGGCCAAGCTTGTGGCTCCGGTGGTGGAGCAGGTGGCGCAGCGGCTCTCCGAAGGACAGGGAACGGCCGCGAGACCCTTGACGGTGCCAACGCTCTTGACCGAAAGCAATCGCAGTAAGGGGCGCGATCGAGTGAGAACGACACCGATACGGACTCCCCGACCGCAGCGGATCGAGGCACCGGCCGGGTGCCGTGAGTGTGGCGTGGTGCTCGAGGATCGAACGCGCCACTACTGTGACGAGTGCCTGCCGGAGTATCGGGAGGCGCAGGTGACCTCTTATGCCGAGGCGGGACGGGCGAAGCCCCAGGAAATGCGGGAAGCGGGGGGTGATCCGTCGCAAACGGGGGAAGCCGCTACAAAGCGTCGCGACACGATGACGCAGCGACGGCGGGAGGAAGCGGCGTGGGATGAGGCGCATCCTGACGTGAAGGTGGATGAGGCGGTCTTCCGGAGCAAGATCCTGCCGGGGCTCCAAGGGGTGCCGCTTTCGACCCTCGTGACCGTGACCGGATTATCTCAACAATACTGCTCACTTGCCCGGCGTGGTCTGAAAACCCCCCATCCCCGGCATTGGAAGCGTTTCAGCTCTGTGACTGTCTCGTCCATGCATGATTGAGGCTGGCTGGAAGCGAGAGCTCTCAATGAACCAATGACGCTTCTAACAACGTAAATTATCCGCAGTACCCACTCCATACCGAACGCTGACTCCTCAAAGAGAACAGCCTTCTACGCCAGCTGCTTAGCGACTTCGAACGCGACGTCGACGATGGCGCCGCCCGCTTCGTCATGGCCCTCCATCAAATCCCTGGGGTCCCACTCGTCGCCATCGAGGCTGTCGGCACCGTAGAGATACTGGTAGAACTCCACGCCTCGATAGAGCGCGACAGCGACTGTTGACGC
>DASYWM010000202.1:0-7570 GCA_035936075.1 Thermomicrobiales bacterium | reverse complement strand
TGTCCGGATGGTGCGCCGCAACGTCACTCAGTGCCGCGATGTACGCCTTCGCGCTCGCTTCCACGATATCGGTTGCCAAGCCGTGCCCCGAGTAGGACTGGCCCTCGTGCTTGATGCGCACATGCACCTGTCCCTGGGCATCTTCACCGGGAGTCACCGCTTCGACATGGAAGTACGTCAGCTCGTTCTCGACGCCGAGCGCCGCGTCAACCGCCTTCATCAAAGCGTCGACTGGACCGTTGCCCTCAGCATCCCCGGAGATTTCCTGATCGCCGCGCCCGATAACGGCTGAGGCAGTGGCGGAGCCGCCCGTACCGATATTCGCGCTCCAGCGCACGAGCCGGAGCGTACCGGACTTCGAGGAAACCTGGTCAGCTACCAGCGCCTCAAGGTCCGCTCCCGTGATCTTCTTCTTCCGGTCAGCCAGCTCCAGGAAGCGCTCGTAAACGATCTGGACCTGAGCCTCCTCGAGCTTGATCCCGAGATCTTTCAAGGCGTTCCTGAATCCGGCCCGCCCGGAGTGCTTGCCAAGCACCAGACTGGTGCCCTCCCACCCAACATCGGCAGGATTCATAATCTCGTACGTCGTCCGCTCCTTCAGCATGCCATCCTGATGGATACCAGCCTCGTGCGCGAACGCATTCGAACCAACGATGGCCTTGTTCACCTGCACTTCGATGCCGGTGAGCATGCTCACAAGACGGCTGGTCGGCACCAGCCGCTGTTTTTCGATGCGGGTCTGCACGCCACCAAACTCTTCGGAGCGGGTGGAGAGAGCCATCACGACTTCCTCAAGTGACGTATTCCCGGCCCGTTCACCGATGCCATTCATCGTCACCTCGACCTGCCGCGCTCCCGCCTTCACAGCCATCAGCGTATTGGCAGTCGCCATACCGAGGTCGTCGTGGCAGTGCACCGAGAGGATGACTTCATCGCTACGGGCGATGTTCTCCTTGAGGTAGGTAATCAGCTCGTAGTACTCAAACGGGGTGGTGTACCCGACAGTGTCAGGAATGTTAAGCGTGGTTGCGCCAGCTTCAACCGCGACGTTGAAGACCTCAGCCATGAACTCCCTGTCGGATCGAGTCGCATCCTCGCAGGAGAACTCGACATCCTCAACGAAGCTCCTGGCGAAGGTGACAGAGTCACGCACCCGGTCCAGCACCTGCTCCCGGGTCATCCGAAGCTTGTGCCTGAGATGGATATCGGACGTCGCGATAAACGTATGAATGCGCGGTAAGTCGGCTTCTTGCACCGCTTGTGCGGCACGCTCGATGTCTCCACGTGACGCCCGGGCGAGCCCCGCGATTGTCACGCCGGATCCCCTGGATCGACGCGCGATCTCGCGCACCGCCTCGAAATCACCAGGAGACGCGGCGGGGAATCCGGCCTCGATGACATCGACGCGCAGGGCAAGGAGCGCATCCGCGACTTCGAGCTTCTCTTCCCAGGTAAGCGTTGCGCCAGGAGATTGCTCCCCGTCGCGCAGCGTCGTATCGAAAACGATGACGCGATCCCGCCCGTCAGCTACGTTGCCTTCTCGAATACTCATTGCCCTACTCTCTCCGACAGCTACTCGTCGACCAAAAGCGACGAGCATCCGTCACGTGCGGTTTATCGCGCCTATCCGCGCTTCGCCGTGGTGGCCTCGCGGGCCGCCTTGCCGGTCTTTAGCCACGGCATCATGCCGCGTAGCTCTGCACCAACCTGCTCGACTTCGTGTCCCTCGTTCGCCTGCCGGAGCGCTAGGAAGTTCTCGCGGCCCTCCTCGTTCTCGGCGATCCACTCGCGAGCGAACGATCCATCCTGGATCTCCGAAAGCAGCTCCTTCATCGCCGCCTTGGTCTGGTCGGTGATGATCTTCGGGCCCGCCTTGTAGTCACCATACTCCGCCGTGTCGGAGACGACCTGTCGCATGTAGGTGAGGCCGCCCTCATAAATGAGGTCCACGATCAGCTTCATCTCATGTACGCACTCGAAATACGCGCTCTCTGGAGCGTATCCAGCCTCGACCAAGGTCTCGAAACCGGCTTGCATCAACGCCGAAACGCCACCGCACAGCACGGCCTGTTCGCCAAAGAGATCAGTTTCGGTCTCTTCCTTGAAGGTCGTCTCCAGCACACCGGCGTTCAGGGAACCCAGCCCACGCGCGTATGCCAGCGCCGTCTCCTTGGCGTTCCCGGACGGATCTTGATGCACCGCAACAAGTGCCGGTACACCAATGCCCTCCTGGTAAAGCTCGCGAACTCTGGAACCCGGTGCCTTGGGCGCGATCATTGACACGTCAACATCAGGAGACGGTGTAATTGCACCGAAATGGATCGCGAAACCGTGCGCGAACATCAGCATCTTGCCGGCAGTGAGATTTGGCTCGATCGATGCCTCGTAGATCGATTTCTGCAGGTGATCAGGGACGAGCACCATAACGACGTCCGACTCGTTTACCGCGTCCTCGACCGACTCCACGCGCAAGCCTTCGGCCTCAGCCTTCGCACGGCTCTTGCTTCCCTCGTGAAGCCCAACCACCACGCTAAGGCCGGAATCGCGCAGGTTCAGGGCGTGCGCATGTCCCTGTGCTCCATAGCCGATAATGGCAACGGTCTTGTCCTGGAGCGGCGCGAGTGTTGCATCGTTTTCGTAATAGATCGTTACCGGCATCTACCGTTTCCTCCGTACCGCGACCGCAAGGTCGCCCATCTCTATCATGTGACGCCACCCTGGTCGTCACTCAAGCAAGAATCCATTGCAGAAAGGAAGGGAGCGTGTAAGCGCTCCCTTCCCCGATTTGCTAGTCCGCCACTGCATACGGCGTGTCGGTAATTCGATCGACATGACCGCGCTTGGCAGGGGCAACCCGAGCCAACGCGACCCTGCCGCTTCGTACCATCTCACGAATGCCATAGACGCGCATCATTGCCAGGAACGATTCAATCTCGTCCTCGCGTCCAACCATCTCGATCATCAGGCTGCTTGGCGTCGCGTCGAGCACCTTGGCCCCGTAGATCGACGCCGTCTGCACGACCTCGGCCCTCACTGCACCCTTCGCGGCCACCTTCACAAGCACTAGCTCTCGAATAACGGCTTCGTTGGGGGAGAGATCGACGACCTTAATCACCTCGAGCAGCTTGTAGAGCTGCTTGCCAGCCTGCTCGACATCGGCGGCTTCACCGCGCAGTTGAATGGTCATGCGCGAGATCCCCGGCTGCTCCGAGTGTCCTACCGTGATCGAGTCGATATTGAACGACCGTCGCCGCATTAGCGAAACCACGCGGTTCAGGACACCGGGATGGTCCTCCACCAACAGGACAAGTGTGTGTGACTGTTCCATGACTAGACATCCTCCGGCGACGGCGACCATTGCGGGTCCTGAATCATGTCGGAATTGCTCGCTCCGGGTGCCACCATGGGGTAGACGTTTGCTTCGGGCTCAACCACGAAGTCGATCAACACGGGACCCTTGATCGACCGTGCCCGCTCGATGGCGGGCCGGATCTCCTCGTGGCGCGTCACGCGGATGCCCGTTGCGCCAAAGGCTTCGGCAAACTTCACGAAGTTTGGCGCGCTGATCTCCACCTCGGAGTAGTTGCGGGCGTGGAAGAGGTCCTGCCATTGGCGGACCATGCCGAGATAGCCGTTATTGATGATGGCGATGTTGATATCCAGGCCTTCCTGCACTGCCGTGGCCATCTCGTTACCGGACATTTGAAAACCGCCATCGCCGCAGATCGTCCAGACCTCAAGGTCCGGCCGGCCCATCTTTGCACCAATGGCTGATGGCAATCCAAATCCCATCGTGCCGAGCCCACCGGAGGTGATCCAGCGGTGTCCATGCCGCACGCCGAAGTGTTGTGCCGCCCACATCTGGTGCTGTCCTACATCCGTCGTGATCACCGCTTCGTGATCTGTCACCTCCGAGATCGTCTTGATAATGGAGAACGGCTCCGGCCACTCCGGCCGATCCTCCAGTGCCGCTCGCAGCACACGGTTGTGTTGTCCCTCGATCCAGTTTCTCCAACCGGTGTGATCGCGAGACTTCACCTCGGGGGTGAGAAGTTTCAGCGCTTCGCCGGCATCGCCAACCACAGGCACATCCGTCGGCACGTTCTTGCCAATCTCGGCCGGATCAATGTCGACGTGGATGACCTTCGCGTTCGGGGCAAATCCGCTGAGGTTTCCTGTCGCACGGTCATCAAAGCGCGCGCCGAAGTTCACGAGCAGGTCGCATTCATCAAGCGCCCGGTTCGCCGCGCGGTGGCCATGCATGCCCATCATGCCCAGAGAGAGTGGATGTCCCTCATCCAGGGCGCCCAGTCCCAGCAGGGTGAAAATGACCGGAATGCCGGCCTTCTCCGTGAAATCCCGGAACGCCGCTTCCGCACCGCTCAGGATAATTCCGTGACCTGCCATGATGAGCGGTCGCTTGGCTGAATTGATCATCTCCGCCGCCAACCGGACCTGCCGCATGTTTGGGACGAGGTTCGGTTGATAGCTCTTGCGCCCGGTCGTCTCCGGATAGGTATAGGGGGCCTTGGCGATGAAGACATCCTTCGGGATGTCGACAAGCACCGGTCCCGGGCGCCCGGAGCGGGCCAGGTAGAAGGCTTCCTTCAGGGTTGAGGCGATATCCTCCGGTCGGCGAATGAGGTAGTTGTGCTTGGTAACCGGGAGCGTGATGCCGGTGATATCCACTTCCTGGAAGCCATCACGTCCGATCAGGCCCTGCATGACCTGCCCGGTAATGGCGACAAGCGGCACAGAGTCGAGCATCGCGTCGGCGAGAGCCGTGACCAGATTCGTGGCGCCGGGGCCCGAGGTGGCAATACAGACGCCGACCTCTCCAGTAACGCGAGCGTATCCGATAGCGGCCATACCCGCCCATTGCTCAAACCGGGTCAGGACATGGTGGAGGTTCGTGGGAGGGAGAGCATCATACAGTGGAATGACCGCTCCGCCCGGGTAACCGAATACCGTCGTGACCCCCTCCTCTTCGAGGCTGCGGCAGACAATCTGCGCCCCGGAGAGAATCTCGGGCCTGGTCTGGATCGGAGATTGGGCAGGTACTTCCCCGGTCAGGGACCGGGATTCCACGGCTACCATCATTGTGCTCCTTTTCCCTCCGTCACCGGCTATGGTTAACGGCGTCAGCGACACGAATCTGCACTCCGATATTCGACCGCTATCGTTGCAGTCTTCAGCATCCCAAACAACGTCGCCGTCGAACTGAGCTGCTGCCCCCGGGTCCCTGCGTCAGGACTGATGGGGAGGAATCGGATGCTTCCCGCGCGTCGTTGGTCAGGAGCATCAAAAAAGCCTCCCATTGGGGGAGGCCAGCATGCGTATCGTCTCGTTCTCTTGCCTTATTCGGCCCGCTGCCCTCGCCCACACAAATCGCCCCCTACTGGGAGCTCAATAAGTACGAGGCTAATAATGGGAAGCGAGAAGATAGACGTCTGCATGGTTTCACTTCGTGCAATTCTTCACGCGGTCATCCCGCGCCTCTTTTATGGTACGTGTCCCTGCGGAAGGTGTCAACCCCAGGCAAACGCGCATGGGCCGGGAACACCTTTCAGCGAATCTTGCGACGGCATGTCGCTCAACTTGATCCACCGCCGTGCGTGGCGAACGTGTTGTCCTGATTGACCCGCCGCAAAAGCCGACCGCCAGGTAGCAACGATCTGAGCAATTGCCACCTGTGTAGATTGTTACGTCAACTCATCGCCAAAGGCGAGCGGTAAATGACCGTTCTGCTGGGGGCAGACGTGGCCCTCTCGCTCCATTGGGGATCCACACATTGGGCAAATGGGCCGGCCTCTCGCTACCAGATCCGCCGCCTCGGTGCTCAGTTCCCGTGCCTGCTCGCGTGAGATACGGATCGCGAGCGTGGGCGGAGCGTCCGGCGTATCCTGCTCAATGTCGTGCGCCGAGATGAGGATTTGCTCAATGAGATCGTCAAAAGCAATCTCTATCCGACCTACCCGAAACTGGTTTCGTGTCTCCTCATTGACGATGGCAAAGGCGTTCCCGACCCCACCAGCTCCAGGGGATCCAGGCACTTGCTCGATGAGCTGCTCTAGCGCGAGGCCAAGCGCCTGCACCTGCTGCTTTTCCATCCAGAGGATATAGGTCTCACTTTCGATCACCGCAACGATGCGAAAGCGCCGGTGACCCGGCTCACCGAGAGCCTCTACCTGAAGCAACTGCGCGTCGCCACCCGGGGCGCTCGGTTCCATGTTGTCCGCCATCTTCCTCGCTAACGCTGCTCAGGGGTCGTAACCGGTGCACGGATATCCATGGAAAGGATACGCGACCCTATTCCGGACTCTCTTGCGACCCTTGCCCGTCTTTCGACGGTCGCCGGGCCTTGCCATTCTCGGCTTTCATGGGCTCGGCGTCGACCACCAACATCGGGGAATCCCTCCTGTCGGTCTTCCGTGCCGGTGAAGCGTTCTCGCCGCTCCGGTGATAAGTATCACCTGTTTCCGGCACGTGCTTCAGGAGGTCCTCCAGTTTGACTCCCGTCAGCGACTCAAGCAATGCTGGCACCTGTGCCACAAGCGACGTCATATCTCCGGCCAGACGGTTTACTCCGGTCGTGCCGTTCTGCCCGTCACCCCCAGTGGAAACGATCGTGATCTTGTCCACCTTGTTCAACGGCTCGGAGATGGCGCGCACGACCTCCGGCATCTGGGAGATCAACTTGTCCAGGACAGCGGCCTGGTTGTACTCCTGGAACGCCGCCGCCTTGATCTGCATGGCATGCGCTTCGGACTGGCCCTTCGCCGCAATCACATCCGCCTCGGCTTGACCCTGGATGCGGACGATCTCGGCTTGCGCCTCTCCCTCCAGCCGGGTCTGCTCGGCCACCGCTTGTGCTCGCAAAACCTGACACTGCCGGTCTGCCTCAGCCAAGGTCTCGATTCGCTTCTTCTCGACCTCGGCGGCCCGGAGCACCGTCGCGATCAATTCCTTCTCCCGACGAATGATCTCCGCTTCCTGAACCGCGATCTCGCCTTCCTTTCGGACCTGCTCGATGCGGACCTGCTCAGCCATGATCCTCTGCTGCTGCACACTCGCCTGGATCTCGTAAGCCTTGTCGGCCTGCGCCCGCTGCTCCTGTACCGAGCGGTCGAACTCCGCCCGCTTCAGCTCGAGATCGCGGACGGCCTCGGCCTGCTTGGTCTGGCTCATCGATTCAGCCGTCACCTTCTCCTGCTCGGCGGCGGCTTCGGCAATCCGGGCCTCACGGCTCGCCTGTGCCCGCCGAATCGCTGTATCGCGGTCGGCTTCTGCCGTCGCGATATCCGCCACGCGCCTCACATTAGCGATGTCCGGTTTGCCCATGTTCAGAATATATTCATTGGAATCCTTGACCTCGCGGATGGTGAACGACACCACCTCGAGCCCCATCTTTGCCATATCCTCTGCGACGTTAGCTCGCATCCGGTCAGCAACCATCTCCGGCTCTTTCACGATCGCCTCAACCGTGAGCTGGCCAGTGATGCCACGCAGGTGACCTTCCATGACCAGACGGATCAATCCATTGCGCTCCTGGCTGTTCATGCTGAGGAAC
>DASYWM010000201.1:0-4215 GCA_035936075.1 Thermomicrobiales bacterium | reverse complement strand
GACGAGATTGCCGCTTGCATCGGTGGTGCCGGAGACGACTTCGCCGGTCTCGGTATTGGTGGCCTCGAAAGAGGTATCGGGCGCGGTGCTCTCGTGACAGCCAGTAAACCAGGCGTCACCGGTGTAGGCCTGGTCGCAGCTTCGCGCGTGTACCTCCACCGTGCCGGTAGCCTGGACGGCGACGGCGCGTTCCATACCAATATTCATCATTGCCAGCACCAGGGCCAGCAAGGCGAAACCTGTTCGGAACACTCGCATTCGACACCTCCTCCAATATAAATCGGACATATGATGTGCCGCTCTTGGGGCAGACCTGCATGCCACGGCTGCATAGGCGATATCGGCTCGGTATTCTGTGCCTCCGAGCGAATCGCACGACCAGAGCAGCAACCGGCGGGCGGTCGCACGTTATACAGCATGGAGCGGGCCACCTGTTCCGGCAAGGGGGCCAGTGGGATACACTGCAACCGGTATGAGGACGAAGACGCCGAAAGACCCACCCGACCCCGATAATACCGGGAATCCCGACAGCCAGCAGGGCATCCCGAACCCGCTCAGGGCCGTCCGTTCCGTGCTGCTTCAGGGAGACCGGAACCTTGGGCGGGATGCCGTCGGCCGCTTCTTCCGCTCGCCGAAGGGCAAAATCTCGTGGCGACGCAATCTCTATGCGATCTGGGCCGCGCAGCTGCTGGCGATCATGGGGTTCAGCCTCCGTACCCCCTTCCTGCCGCTCTTCTTCGGCGATCTCGGTGTCGACACACGGGCCGGCCAGGCGCTCTGGACGGGCATCATCCTCTCGGTCGGCGCCGCCATGATGGCCATTACCTCGCCTATCTGGGGTGCGATCGCCGACCGCAAGGGCCGCAGGCCAATGCTGCTGCGGGCCCAGTTCGCTTCCTTCGTCACTATCGGCCTCACCGCATTCGTCACCGCGCCATGGCAGATCCTCGGCTTACGCGTGGTAGAGGGGGCACTGGCGGGAACCGTCACCGCGGCGACAGCGCTGATCGCCGTGACGATGCCCAAGGAGCGGCTCGGCTTCGGGCTCGGCATGATCCAGACGGCCGTCTTCTCCGGCTCCGCGATCGGCCCACTGGCGGGGGGGCTGCTGGCCGACCACCTCGGCTACCGGCCAACGTTTGTTGTCGCCTCGCTGATGTTGCTGAGCGCCGGGTTCATCACCCTCCTCCTGGTGCAGGAGCGGTTCGAGCCGGCGGAACAGACGGAGAATGACCCCAAGGAGGCCTCCGCCTGGCGACTGTTGCTGGGTCCAGTGCTGCTCTCGCTCACCTTTGCGATGCTGGCGATCCGGTTTGCGTCGTCCGCCGTGCAGCCGGTCATCCCCCTCTTCGTGGCGCAATTGTCCGATGGCTCCGGCAGCACGTCCTCCCTCGCCGGCATCACGCTCGGTGTGCTGGGGCTGACCAGCGCTGTCTCGTCCGTCTATTTCGGGAGGCTGGGTGACAAGCGAGGGCATCACCTCATCCTGATCGGGGCCGCTCTCGGTGCCGGGCTGATCTACCTGCCGATGTCGGCGGTGCAGAACGCGTGGCAGCTGATCGTGCTGCAGGCCGTCTTCGGCGTCTTCGCCGGCGGGATGATCCCCGCCGCCAACGCACTAATCGCGAGTGTGACCGACCCCAGCCGTCGGGGGACCGTCTTCGGGCTGATGAATACGGCGGCATCGCTGGGCGGGTTCCTCGGCCCGCTCGCCGGCGCCGGACTGGCTGCCAGCATTGGCTTTCGGGCCACATTCCTCGCTACCGGACTCGTGCTCCTTGGGATGGTGGCCATGCTTTACGTCACCGGGAAGAAGCACCCCATGGACCCAGCCGAGGGCGCCACGCCAGCCCATGCCTAGGAGGAAGACGCCTTCCCCACCTCACCCCAACCGCCCTCTGGCATGATGGCATGCGGGCCGGGTGGGTCAGGAGTGCGGATTCCGCGCCTTCATTCGGTGATGCTTTCCTGCACATTCATTTAACGATCCGCGAATTGCATACAATATCTATTTATGGTAAAATACCGATAGTTGAATAGGGTTTCTCGTGTGAGCCTGGCCCCCAAGCCGGTCCTTCCCCTTGGGATGGGCCAGTTGCCGATATCTTTGCACTTGTCACCGCATCGACCGCAACCGCTGTGATAACGATGATGGGAGCGACGATCCGGACATGTAGAAACCGCTTCTTCCTTCACGATATTTCGTAGAAAGGGCAGATTAACTTGGTACATTCTGATATGTCCGATCAGCTGCGACTCCGAGCCGGAATTCGATTGCTTGCCGACCGCAAGGGCGTGCCGATCTCTGAGCTTGAGGCTCTGCCGGTAGAGAAGATTGAGAAGGATATCCGCGCGGCGCGCGTCACGACCTGGGACATTGCCCGCCAGGTCGCCATCGGCCTGAACCTGCAGCGGCTCTACGTCCAGTTCACCATCCCGGAAACGATGGGGATTAGCGAAGCCGTCGAGCACGGCCTGATCTCGCGGGGGGATGCCCTCGCCTGCTACGCCGTGTTGCCGGAAGAGATTCAGGCCATTATCCGCGAGCACCATTGGGTCGCCGCCTGATCCCAGGCATCGTCCAACACTCCGCAATCCTCCCCGAAGAGCCCCGGTTGGTTCCATACCAGCCGGGGTTCCTTGCGTCATCTCCCCGGTCTCCTGCTGCGATCGTGGGACACGAGGGATAGAATGGCATGGCAGGCACACAAGGAATCGCGAAGGAGGCCAGCACTCGATGAGTATCCCCATCCTGACCACCGACCGCCTGGAGCTGCGCCCCTTCAGCGAGGACGACATCGACCGCGTGACGGAGCTGCTCCAGGCACCGGAGATCGCGGCGACCACACTCAACATCGCCTACCCCTACTCCCGGGACGATGCCGCCGGATGGATAGCGAGGCATCCTGAGGCAGCGGAAGCGGGCACGGACCTGACCTGGGCAGTTTGGTTACAGGATGACGACCTGCTGATCGGCGCGATCGGCATCCACATCGATGTCCATAACCGGCGGGGCACGCTCGGATACTGGCTCGGCAGACCATATTGGAACAAGGGCTACATGAGCGAGGCCGCTCGCGCCGTGGTGGAGTACGGATTCTCGAAGCTGGATCTCCATCGCATCGAGGCGACCAGGATGCCGGAAAACATCGGCTCCGGCCGCGTCATGGAGAAGGCCGGCCTGACCTACGAGGGCACCTTGCGGGGATATTACGTGAAGGATGGCGTCTTCCTCGACGCCGCGATACACGCCATCATCCGGAATGAGGCGGAATGAGGGGTGATCGGTGCCTCAACCTCCCTGTGGTCGCATGCGACCAGTGGCAGAACACCTGGACAGTGTGGTGAGACGCGTCGCTGGAGATGACATCATGCTCATTCCTTGCCATTCCCTGGTGCCCGCGCTACTTAGCGTCATGGAGCGCTTCGCATGAGCGGCTGCTGCAGCCCGTCCCGAGGAGCGAGAGCCACAACCCGGGAGACGCCTGAGGTGCAACCTGCGCCCGCCCGGCCCAGAGGCATGGTGCCGATCCCCGGTGGGACGTTTCGCATGGGCAATCCCCGTGGCGATGGCTACGAAACGGACGGGGAGGGACCGGTGCACGAGGTCACAGTCGATCCCTTCTGGATGGACGCCACGGCGGTGACCAATGCGCGCTTCGCCCAGTTCGTCACGACTACCGGCTACATCACCGAGGCCGAAGCCTTCGGCTGGTCGTTTGTCTTTGTCGGCCTCTTGCCACCCACGTTGCAGAACATGCAGCGTCCCGTTGTCGCTCCCTGGTGGCGACAGGTCTTTGGTGCCGACTGGCGGCATCCGGAGGGACCGGGCAGCGATAGTGCCAGGCGGCTGGATCACCCGGTGGTCCACGTCAGTTGGAACGATGCCCACGCCTTCTGTACCTGGTCTGGAACCCGGTTGCCGACGGAAGCGGAATGGGAGTTTGCCGCGCGAAGTGGTCGGGAGGGAGCGCGCTTCCCGTGGGGCAATGAACTAACGCCAACGGGCAAGCACCGGATGAACGTCTGGCAGGGCACCTTCCCGGGGAGAAACACTCGCGCGGATGGGCACCTGGGCACGGCACCGGTGACGAGCTACCAGGCGAACGCCTATGGCCTCTCTTGCATGACCGGCAATGTCTGGGAATGGTGCGCCGACTGGTTTTCACCGGAGACCTATGCAGTGAGCGATGGAACGAATCCCACCGGGCCGGA
>DASYWM010000200.1:0-5879 GCA_035936075.1 Thermomicrobiales bacterium | reverse complement strand
CGTCTTAAGTCTCGAATCTCGCTTCGCCATATGATGCAGCATGGCGGCGAAGGGATCCGCCCCGGTAACGTCATATCCCTGTTGGAGCAACCGCTCCGCCAAGACCCCGGTCCCGCAGCCGACATCCAGAATCTTGCTACCACTCGCGACGTGCTCACGCACGAACGCCGTCCGCTTGTCGATGTAATGCTCCATGACATGAACCGGGAGGCTCTCGTCATATTCATCGGCGACGGCGTCAAAGTCAGTCTGCCCATTTTCACCGGTCGTCTTTGGCCTCAGTGCGGTTGGTGCCACCGGACTCAAGGTTCTCTTCACTGATCAGTCTCCATCAAGCATCCTAGGGGCGGCCTTAACGCGTCCGCCGCGCGCTACTCTTAGCCGGAACTTCAGGATGAAGCCTATCATCTGAAATCCAAGCTTGACGGCCTTGCGAAGATCGCCAGTGACGGAGGACTCACCGACGCGTGGGAGGTAGTTGACGGGCACTTCGACGACGCGGGCGCCAGACGTGATAACCAGCAACATCAGCTCAGGGCCAAAGTGACTACCCCCGACGGTGAACTTCGGCTGAATCTTTTCCAGCGTGTCGCGTGTCAGGAGCCGGTAGGTGCAACCGACATCGCTCAAATGACTGGTGTTGAAGAGGACTTCAACCAGCTTGGCAACAGCCCAGTTTCCCCATTTGAGGAACGTGCCCATGTTGGCGCCGCTCCAGATCATCTCGCGTGTGGTTCGGGTGCCGAAGACGGCGTCGCAATCATCGGAGTAGGTCAAGAGCTTGACGGCATCCCGGGGCAGGAAGGTGCCGTCCGGCTCCGCAAGGATCAGGAGATCTCCTGTCGCTTCCGCAAGGCCCCGTCGATAGGAATAGCCGTAACCCTGCTTCGATTCGAAAACCTGACGCGCTTCGGTCTGCTCGACTTCTTCCCTGGTACCTGGCTCAGCATTATTATTGACAACGACCACCTCATCGACCACGCCTGTGGCGAAGAAGCCGTTGATCACACCCTGAATGGAGTCCTTCTCGGCATACGTGCCGAGTACGACAGATACCGTGCGCCCGTTCCACATGAAGCAGGTGTCCTTCTGATGACCGTGATGGCGACCCTTGGTGATCTGGGAACAACGTGGGCTTCACGGTGTCCTTGGCGAATCTGCCTTTCGCAGAAGATACATGGTTCGCGTATCCCCATCCATCCAGGATGAAAACGCATCTTGTTTTACGACCGTGTGCTCAGGAAGCACACGTGTCGAAACGACATACGTTGAGTCCGTTGCCGGACCAAAGAGATCAGTCCACCAGGGACCTCCCGGTGTTCGCTGGTCGATACCGTGCGCGATGGAGTAGTCGTAGAGATAATAGCCGTCCCAACTCGCACCAGCGTCCAACTGCACGAGGGGAACGCCCGACTCCACGGCTTCGTGTGCCATTTCCCAAGTTGCACCCTGGAAAACAAGGAAATCCCGCGTGCCGATGATCGAGAATGCCGCAATGAGCGCCGTCGTAACCCAGGCGATTGGCAAGATGAGACGCCGGTCATTCAGCGCCCAAAGCAGGAGGACGACACTGATTGGCACCAGGGGCAACAAGTAGCGATCCACCGAGATGATCCAATTCCGGAAATGGAAGGACGGCGGCAGGGCACCTATGAACTGCCAGAACCCGATCATGCAGAGCAATGAGGCGCCGGCGCGCTCAGGTGTAGCACGATCGAAGAGGCGGGTGGCGATGAGCAGAATGAACGCTGCTGAGGAGGTTACGGCAATCCAACTGAGCCATGACACCACGTCACCACCTAGTAGCCAGGGCCGTCCGCCGTAGAGATCCGTAGGTCCGATCCCTTGAGGACTGGCGTATTGCGGGATATAGGGCATGTGCCGACCCGCCTGGGTGAATATGACTGCGCCGGCGATCAATGCAATCAACCAGATTCCCGCGATCAGGCGCCCGGCCCATGACTGCGGCATGCACAGGGAGCGCAGCGCTGGTACTGCCCCAAGTGCAATCGGGAGAACAAAGACACCCATGTAGGCGAGTGCAATGTAAGTCATTCGACTTGCCAGGATGCGCGACTCGTGGGCACCGGCATCAATCATCTCATCCAGAAACGCGCCTTGTTGCTCCGGCGCCCCATGGATGAGGAAGAGCCATGCATAGTAGAGAACGACCGCAAGCGCAGGTATACCTCCGACGATCCCTGCCATCCTTGCCCCTGCAGCATTTGGTTTCCACCGGGATGCGAAGAGGAGGTAGAGACCCACAGACGCCGGGATGAGGATGCCCTGTTGCCTGACCAGGAAGGCGAGAGCCGCAATCGCGGACGCGAACAGCACCGTGCGCGGGCTGTATTGCTCGGGGCGTAATCCACGAATGTAGAGCCAGGTCGAAATCACCAACAGCCCGGTGAAGTGTGGGTCAGTCATGAAGGTGAAGGCGAGGCCGAAGGTCAGGGGGTTAAAGAGGTAGACCGCCGCACCGAGTGCGGCGCGTTGCGGAGAGACCCGCATATCCCTGCAGAGCGCGTACAGTGCGGCGGTGCTTAACAGAACGAGGGCAATCGTCGAGAGCCTGGTAGAAGCGAACGACACCTCGAAAGCGGAAAAGAGTGCGCCCCACAGTACCTGGAAGACGAGAGTGACGACCGAGAGATCAAGGATCTCGAGTCGTCCATCTTCCACTAGCATCTCGACTGAACGTGTGTAAACCCAGTCATCCCCCACAGGCACATTGTTGAACGTGGGGATGACGAACATCGCCAGGAGGAAGACGGCGAATACCAGGACAATCGGGCCGTGTGAAAAATGAGAGGGCGCATCGGGAGCGGCTGCGTTGCTCTTTGATCCTCGTATACGTGTGTGGCTCATGTGTCCCGGTTGCCCTCTGATCTTCGAGGTGGCCTTCATCACTATGCGGAATCACTATGCGGATCAGGCCTATACACCGTTGCCGACAATCAGGCTGCCCTGCGCAATACTTGGGCCGGGCACAAGCAACTTACCACCTAATCGAGATAGGCACCGGATACGGAGCGTCACCATGCTATCTTTCCGGGCGTGGATTTATCAGTCCGGTGGCCTTCTGGTGGTGATGCGTCGCACCCTTCCTGCGAGAGAGAATTGTGGAATGACCCAGCGCACGATCAATCGGATTCTGGTTGCGAATCGGGGAGAGATCGCGTTGCGCATCATGCGCACATGCCACGAGATGGGCATCGGCACTGTTGCCGTGTATGGCGATGGTGAAGAACACGCGCAGCACGTGCTCTATGCCGACGACGCCTGGCGAATCCCCGACGGTCAGGGACTTCCCTATCTGCGAATCAACGCACTCCTGGAGATCGCACACAAGTCCGGCGCTGAGGCGGTGCATCCGGGATATGGGTTCCTGGCGGAGAATGCCGATTTCGCGCGGGCGGTCCAGAACGCGGGTTTGATCTTTATTGGCCCTCCTGCAGATGCCATCGCTGCTATGGGCGACAAGGTCGAAGCCCGCCGAATCGCGCGCTCGGCCGGTGTCGAACCAGTACCTGGCACAACTGAACCCGTCGAGACAATTGATGATGCCCTTTCATGGACTGAAACGCACGGCTATCCGGTGGCGGTGAAAGCGTCGGGCGGAGGCGGGGGACGCGGATTCCGTGTGGCGCGCAGCGCCGACGAAATGAAGGATGCGTTCGAGGGGAGCCGAGGCGAGGCAGAGCGGTATTTCTCCAACCCTGAGGTCTATCTCGAGCGCTATATTGAGCAGCCGCGCCATATCGAGGTACAGGTATTCGCGGGTGCGCAGGGCGAGGTGCTGGCCTTTCCGGAGCGCGAATGCTCAATTCAGCGGCGGCATCAGAAACTGATCGAGGAAACACCGTCGCCCGCCGTAGACGTGCAGCTACGAGAACGCCTTGAGCGGGCGACGATCTCACTGGTCGAGGCTGTGGACTATCTCGGTGTCGGCACCGTTGAGTATTTGCTGGATGCCGATGGTTCCTTTTACTTCCTCGAAATGAACACGAGGATTCAGGTCGAGCACACAGTGACGGAGATGGTGACGGGCATTGATATTGTTCAGGCGCAGATCCAGGCTGCAATGGGTTTGCCGCTCGGCTTTACCAGGGATGAGGTTGAACCTAGTGGTTGGTCGATCGAGTGCCGTATCAACGCCGAGGATGCGGCGAGGCAATTCGCACCCGTGACGGGCATGCTCACAAAATACCTCCCTCCCGACGGCTTCGGCGTCCGTGTCGACAGTGCCCTTGTGCAAGGCGACCGGATCCTCCCGGCGTACGACTCGATGATCGCAAAGCTTATCGTGTGGGGCCGCGATCGCGACGAGGCGATAGCCCGCATGTACCGGGCATTGAAGGACTACCAGATCGAAGGCGTACCGACGACAATCCCGTTCCACAAGCGAATGATGGAGCACGAGGCCTTTGGCGCCGGGGAAACCACCACCACCTTTCTTGCGAATCATCCTGAAGTGCTGGAGGGCTACTCGCCTGCCGATATGCCAGCCCAGGAAGAGCAAACACCAGGCTCTCCCGCGTTGGCGCTTGTCGTCGAGGTCGGCGGTCGGCGGTTCGATGTTGCCGTCTCCGGCCTGCCGACCAACGGTGGGTCAAGAAGGCAGTCGGGTCGGACGCATAGACCGGGTCCTCCCAAATCGGGAAGTGGAGGTGCCGGAAGTGGCAATGATCTCATCAGCCCGATTCAGGGGACGGTGTTGAGGGTGGCCGTGGAGAAGGGCCAGACTGTCGCTCGCGGTGATCTTGTCTGCGTCGTTGAGGCGATGAAGATGGAGAACGAGATGACCGCGCATCGGGATGGGATCATCTCCGCACTCAACGTGGTGGCCGGGGCGACTGTCCAAATCAGCGGGATAATCGCGACGATCGAGGATTTGGAATAACCAGGCTGAGCCGACGGTCGCCTCGTCCATACATCGGAATGCGGTAGCATCCCCATGGTTAGGCGACATAGCCCATGACATGTTCCGGAGTTACTTATGGAACCACAAAGTCAGGTACCAGCGCTCCTGGAGGGACATGTCACGGTCCTCCTGAAGGAAGCGGTCAGAGCCTTGAAACCCAGGTCCGGCGGCACGTATATCGATGGCACGTTTGGCGGCGGCGGGCATTCATCACTGCTGCTTCAGCGCCTGAACGGGGACGCGACGCTGTACGCTATCGACGCCGATCCGGATGCCGTCACCAGAGCCCAACGCTTGGCCGACTCGCCACTGGGTTCCGGTGTCAGGCCGGTGCATGCCAACTTCCGCGATCTGCAACAGATAGCGCAGGACCATGAGATTGCCGAGGTAGACGGCATTCTGCTTGATCTAGGGTTGTCGTCGTTCCAACTAGACCAGGCCGAACGGGGATTCGCCTTTCGCGTCGATGGACCGCTCGACATGCGGTTCGACCCGGCCCAGGGTCCCTCTGCCGCGGATCTCGTGAATACACTTGACACAGATGATCTGGCTCGCTTGCTTTGGCACTATGGCGAGGAATCGAACTCCCGTCGTATCGCTAGGGCGATTGTCGCCAGGCGGGAGACGGAGCCGATCGAGACCACCACGGATCTCGGGGCGTTGGTGGAGCGAGCTGTCGGTGGTCGCCGTGGCAAGGCGATCCATCCGGCGACGAAGACCTTCCAGGCGCTCCGCATCGCTGTCAATGATGAGTTGACGGCACTGGAGCACGTGCTTGAAGTTGCAGTGACACGCTTGAAGCCGGGAGGACGGCTGGTCGTGATCGCCTTCCACTCGCTTGAAGATCGGCTCGTCAAGCAGTTCATCACGCGCGAATCTGCCACCTGCATATGTCCCCCGGAGCAGCCGGTCTGCACGTGCGATCATACTCCTCGCCTACGACGGATTGGCAAGC
>DASYWM010000199.1:0-4197 GCA_035936075.1 Thermomicrobiales bacterium | reverse complement strand
GGGGGGAGAGGAAGCGCGGTATATCACCATCCGGCACGACTGCAGATCGGTCCCCAAGGAGTGAGAAGTTGATCTGCAAGACAGCTGCGCATTCCTTGACAGGCTTGACGCACTGCGTCCCGGATGCTATAAGCAATTTATCGCACGCTTAGGGACTTGCCTAAGGAACAATATATGGCTTCTGTACGGCCGAAACAGTTGCATTGGGTCAAACAGGTCCAGGTGCCCGGGGAGACTTCGCCACCGGTTATGCCGCTGGCAGCTCGCGACAGGCTAGTCGCCGCCCTTGCCGAACGCCACCAGCACGGTAGCGCAACTTGCACAATTGTTCGGTTTATCGCAACCAACGGTATTGGAACAAGTTCGTCGAGCGGTACGTGACGGACTGGTTGTCGAGGTCCATCTCCCTGAATCGGAGAAGCGGTCCGCTGCAGAGCGCTACTATGCGCCAGCCGTGCCAGTGATTCGTCAGCCCGATCATGATCTGATTGAGAGTGCCTGTCACGCTCTTGCGAAGGACCTTTCAGTCGCTTTGACGGAAAACTGGGCAGACCTTCAGGCTGCCTTTGCCGTTACCCATCTTGCTCGGGAGGGTTGGACATTCGATGATCTCTGGCCATACCTTCAGGAGACGATCGTGCGTCTCGCCATGGAGAGGATAGGCGGTAATCCGCATGCCGTTCCGCTCCGAACGCACGGCCTCGCCTGGATCCAGGGCTTGTGGAATTTTGAAGAGATGCCGGTCGCCACGGTAGCGATGGAGGAGGGAATAGCATGAAAGTCGCGATAGCTGGAAAAGGCGGGTCAGGCAAGACGACGATAGCGGGTACGCTTGCACGCGTGTTTGCCCAAGATGACCACCGGGTTCTGGCCATAGACTCCGACCCCAACCCAAACCTGGCCGTGAGCCTGGGCATTGATGCGGAAACGGCAGCGCATATTGATCCGGTGCCGACCTCGCTCAGCCACCATTCTGAGGATGCCGAAGGCTGTTACTCCGTCGGGTTAAGCATGTCTCCCGAAGAGATCTCGGCCCGTTACGGTAGCCAGGCCCCGGACGGTGTAACGCTCTTGCTCGTAGGCCGGGTTGAACCGCATGAGGCGGGCGTTGGCTGCAATTGCGGAGCCCATCGAACGGTCCGCGGTATTCTCGAACATCTTCACCAGGGTGATGACTTTTTCATTGTGACCGATATGGAGGCTGGCCTCGAGCACCTCAAGCGAGGGACGCTCCAGCACGCCAAGGTGCTGCTCATCATCGTGGAGCCCTACTTCAAATCACTCGAAGCAGCGGGACGAATCGCCGAGCTCGGACGGAATCTTGGCGTGCCCGCCCTTTATGCTGTCGCCAACAAAGTCCAGTCACAGCGGGACGAGGCGGCCATTCGCGACTTCTGTAGGTCGCACGATCTCCCGGTCCTGGCCGTGGTGCCGCTCGACCCCGACGTGAGCGAAGCGGAACGGCAAGGAAAGGCCATCCTCGATGTTGCGCCTGGAGCGAAAGCGGTTCTAGCGGTGCGGGAGCTCGCACGCGATCTCCTCGAGGAGGCCGCCGGCCGAGTCAATGCCGCCGATTGAACAGCATCCGAGTGGATGAAGCGGTTGTATGGCGGGAGGAGCGGAGGCGATGGAAGAAATTGCACTACCAGTATCACCTGAAGAGCGCGAATCCGTCGCTGATCGTACCAAGGCGCCCGCGGATTGGTTGACTTCTTCCGTCGAGCGGGAGATGCAGCGTACGCCCGGCTCCGAGCGCGTGGGTGCCCTCCTGGGCCCAATCAAGGTAGTGCATGCGTATTGGCTCGCCGGCATGAGCTGCGACGGGTGTACGGTGGCGGTCACCGGTGCAACGGCGCCCAGTGTCGAAGACCTGCTGATCGGCCGTCTGCCTGGCGTGCCCAGAGTGGTCCTGCACCACCCGGTCACCTCAGTCGAGTCGGGTGAGGCGTTCATGCGGAACTACGAGCTCGCGGCCGAAGGAAAACTCGACGCCCCTTATGTCGTGATCTACGAGGGTTCGATCGCCGATGAGTCTCTTGCGGCGGAGACGGGTGGTTACTGGTGCGCGATGGGCTCCGAGACGGTGCCAAAACCGATTCCGACCACCACCTGGCTCAAACGTCTTGCACCTGGTGCCGCCGCCGTCATCGCGATCGGCACGTGTGCTACCTGGGGTGGCATCCCAGCCGCGTACGGCAATCCGACGAACTCGATGAGTTTAATGGACTTCCTGGGTAAGGATTATCTGAGCGCGCTTGGTCTTCCCGTCATAAACGTCCCGGGCTGCGCACCAATTGGGGATAACTTCACCGAGACAATTGCCGCTGTGCTGCTCTTTCTCAACGGGCTGGGGCCACTGCCGGAGTTCGACGAGCTGGGCCGGCCCGCCTGGCTGTTCAACCAGACCGTTCACCAGCGCTGCGTTCGAGCCGGCTTCTACGAGGAAGGGACATTTGCCGAGCATTACGGTGATCCCGAATGCCTGGTCGAAATTGGGTGCTGGGGGCCAGTGGTCCAATGCAATATCACGTCCCGGGGTGCCATCAATCATATGGGGGGCTGTATGAACACGGGTGGCGTCTGCATTGGTTGTACGATGCCGGGGTTCCCTGACCGCTTCGCTCCATTTTACAAGCGGCCCCCGGGAACCATTATCTCCTCGACGACTGCGCGGTCGGTGGGCTCCTTCGTCCGTCCGCTCCGCCGGATGACCATGCAGTTCCAGAACAGGGAGCCACGATGGGACAAGGATGGGCATGTGCCAAGTGGGTGGGGCAACGTGCCGGAACCAGGCCCGATCAAGAAGGGCGTTCACTACTTTTACGAAAAGATGCAGTACTTCAATGCGGAATCACCTGGTCGGACGAAGAAGGTCGAGCAGTACCCGGACGGGTATGAAGTAGCCGGGGTTCGATCCGGCGAGACCAGGCCACCCGAGCACCTCGACTAGATGCGATTGATCATTGTGAGGTGAAAATGAGCGAGAAACAGTTTGTCCGGTATTGGCGCACCGGTGTCTCGATCACGGTTGCGGTGGTCGCCACTGTTGCGGCACTTCTGCTCGCGATCATTGGCACGGCGCGCAGTATTCACACTCACGCGCAGCGTGCATTGGATCTCGCGAACGAGATCGTCGTCAATACGCGACCGATCTGGGATCTCGAGCAGACGAACGTGGTCGCGACCGAGCTCCGGGAAGGAGCGCTGCTCATCCAGCGTCATGCTGCAGACGTGGCCGATGCGCTCGAAACACCACCACGCGTAACTTCAGACACGGTGACGACCTGAAGCGACCATCAATGGGAGAACAGATCCATGCCTTCGCCACGCGACCGGTCCATCCCCCTCCATGTCATTATCCGTTACTGGCGGGTCAGCCTGGGTATGGGACTGGTCGTCATTGGGGCGGTGGCGTTGCTCCTCGATACGCTGGCCAAAACCACGACTCGGATTGAAGCGGGAGCGGGCGAGATCTGGCGCGTCGGCAAGTTGATCGCCAACAATACCGTTCATGTCCCATTGCTCGTGCGAACCAACCAGATCACCGCAGATATCCTCCCGGTTGTTGATGGCATCGCAAGCGAGACCATGCGTATCGGTCGTGCAGTCGTTGGCGATGCGAACGCCTGAACACCATGAAGGAGTACCGATGATCGTCCGGTTCACTATCCTCTCGGCCGTTGAGGTGCTTCTCTTCGTAGGGATCCTGATTCGCTTTCTGGGGCGAATAGCTAACACGCTGGAGCGTATTGGCGGCTCTCCCACCAGCTCACTCGCCAAGGTGAGCTTTGGCGTACGTGCCATCGAGAAGGAGACAAGCCACCTCGCGCCGCAGGTGGTTGCGCTCAATGATGGACTCTCAGCACTTGCTGCCAAGCTCGGGGTCGTCGACGGGCACTTAGAGGCAGTCGCGGAGCGATTGACGAGGGAGGAAGCATCATGAACCGTGCCGTTGCTGCTATTTGGTCAGGCATGCTGATCGCCACCACCGTCGGAATCTTGCCGATTGTCGTTCGCCTCTTGTCACGAACGCTGTCGGCAGCCACCAATATCGAGCGGTACACGAGCGAAATCCTCGCCGGTGGAATCGGGATCGCGGAGAATACGGCGAAAGTCGCCGCGCTCAAGGAGACGATCGCTATCGCCCCACAGCTCGTGGCTGGAGCCCAGTCCATTGAGCGGCATGCAGCCGCCATC
>DASYWM010000198.1:0-10552 GCA_035936075.1 Thermomicrobiales bacterium | reverse complement strand
GTTCAACAGTTCGTCTGATCGGGCCCGGACGGCCTCGGCGTCTATCTCGGTGAGTTCCAGCGCGGAGCCTGTTGCCATCAGTTCAAGGGGCGTCCGCTGCACTTCCACTTTTGCGACATCGACGGTGGTGTCGGCCTGGATATTGAAGATGAGATTGGCGATGGTGTCCGTGTCGCTTGGCCCGCCAATCGCGGTAGTCGACAGGTACTCGATCGTGATGTTGGGGTTCTCTTCCATGTAGCGCTCGACCAGGGCCCGTTCGACGGCTTCCCCCCCCCGCGCGTTGAAATAGACGAGCGTGATGGGCTCACCGTCTTGAATCCGATTCATGGAGGAGCCGCGCGTCGTGGTTGAGGCGTGGGCCATGGCGGTCGGCAAGGCACTGGCGCCGATGGCCGTGCCAGCCACGCCCTTAACCAGTGTGCGGCGGTCGAACGCCCGGACGTTTGTCTGATCGTTGCTGGACATAAATCACTCCTCTTCAGGCTGACCTCAGGCAATGATGCTCCGAGGGGTCGCTCCATTGCCCCGATGGACAATGGTCGAACTCACATGCCACCTCCTTTCGCGTTTGGCACCCCTTCACGTATTCGGTACCGCCGGGGCTGCAGTGGTTGTTCGCTCGCGACGGAGCGGCATCGCATGAATGGGATAACGCATCCGTCTAGACGCGGGCACCCTCTACAGGTGTGGGCCGTCCGGTCCGGGCGGATTCGTAGATGGCGAGGATGACTGCGACGGCCTTTCTCCCTTCCTCCAAGGTGACAAGCGGCTCGCGCTCCTGGTGAATTGCTTCGATAAAATCGCTGATCTGCTCGCGGTGGCGCGTCGACAGATTGCCGGGATTCGAACCGGCAGACGTGTGCGCCTCCTCGCTTGGGAGCACCAGGTCTGCTTGGTTGCCTTCACCGCGGCTTCCATAGCTGTCGGCCTGCTCGCCATCGGCGGCACTGTGAAAGTACGCGAGACGGTCGTCGTCAATAGTCGCGGACCCACGGTCACCGGAGATTTCCAGACGCGCACTGAGTCCCGGATAGGCGGCGGTGGTCCCTTCGATGATCCCAAGGGCCCCACTTGCGAACTGGAGGACGGCCACCGCTGTGTCTTCGACCTCCAGGCGTTCGTGGGCCAGGAGACCGGTGTATGCGCTCACTTCCGCGACTGGACCCATCATCCACAGCAACAGGTCAACGCTGTGGATCGACTGGTTCATCAGCACGCCGCCGCCATCCATCGCCCACGTACCACGCCACGCCCCAGAGTCGTAATACGCTTGCGAACGCCACCAGCGGACCAACGCGTTCCCCATCGTCAGGCGTCCGAACCGACCATCGTGGGCTGCCTCGTGAACAACCTGGCTTGCGGGATCGAATCGATGCTGGCTGATGACCGTAGCCTTTCGCCCGGTCTCGCGCTGTACTGCTATCAGCTTGTCAACCGCTGGGAGGGTGATATCGACCGGTTTCTCGACGACCACATGTTTCCCCGCCTCCATTGCCGCAACCGCATGCTCGGCGTGCATGCCGCTAGGAGTGCAGATGCTGATCACATCAATGTCGTCCCGTGCTACCAGATCCTGCATCGATTGGTAGGCGGGAACGCCATACTGTTGTGCAAGCTGCTGCGCCCGTTCCGGCTCGGAGTCCGCCACCGCTACGAGGTGTGCCTCATCGCTCAGGGCAGTGATGGCCGCTGCATGATGTGGTCCGATCACACCGCAGCCCAGGATGCCAAAGCTGAGTTTGCTCTTCCGCACTGAGTATCCCTCCTTGCTGGCTTAGTTGATTGTGGCTGTGGGCGAATCATAACGACGCTATCAGAGACTGTCAAGGAATGGCTTGGATTGAGCGGGAGCTAGGATGGCGTCGTGTCGTCCGACGTCTCCGGCATTGAGCACTGCCAGTGTCACCACGGAGAGCAGCAGTTCGGGACAGGCCGTCATCGGATCCCTCGCTAGCTGGCCAACTTGCAGCTTATGCGTTGGCGAATGGCTGCACGATATGGCGGGCGATCAACTCCAGTTGCGAAAGGTCATCGGTGAGTGTATGGAGCATCATATACTCGATACCCACGCTCCGCCGTGCATCGACCATTGACTGGATGCGGTCAACCGTGCCATTGAGGTAGACGGCCTCAATGTAGTCCCATGGGCGGGCACTCCCGGTCAGGCGGAAGTACTTCTCCTGCTGCTCACGGACGATGTCCTCTGGGCTGCCCTCTTCGACGATGTATACGAAGTTCTCGTGCGCCATGGTAAAGGGCTCGCCGTCCAGTCCGGCCTCTTGGCGGGCGGTGCGGATCTCGGCCATATCCACCGCGATCAAGTCGGGCGGGCAGGTCGGCCGCGCGATCCAGGCGTCGGACCGGGCGATCCGCTTGAGTACCCGGGGGTGCATCGCGGATTTTTCCGGAGAGGCAGCGTGGACAAGTTGACGACCGCCGGCGACCCAAACGGGCGGTACGGTCGAGAGGGGCTCCACCGTCACGTCGTTCAGGTGGTAGTAGCGACCGGAGAAGGTCACGTTTGGTTCTCGCAGAAGCTGGTTGACGGCATCGAGCACTTCATCGGTCCGGACGCCCCGTTCCGACTTGTGCACCCCGGCCGATTCGAACTCGGGGCCATACCAGCCTGTACCAACGCCGAAGTTGTACCGCCCGCCCGACAGGTGTTGCAGGGTGGCGATCTCCTTGGCCAGGACGACCGGCTGGCGCACGGGCAGGATCAGGACAGAGGTTCCTAGTCGCGCACGCTCCGTGATGGCGGAGACATGGGCGAGGGTTGTCAGGGAGTCGAGCCAGCTGACCGCGTAAAGGCCGCGCGCGGTGACGATATGGTCGGTGATCCAGAGCGAGTCGAAGCCAAGTTCCTCCGCCTTGCGGGCGAACCTCCTGAGCCGTTCGGCGTGTCCGGCATCTGTGCCTGGGAACAGAAATGTGGGAAGAAAAACTCCAAACTTCATGCTATTATCCCTCCCCTTGTGAGATGAGATGAAGTCACTGTGTGCATCTACGTTAGCATTAGGAACCTCCGAAGCGCTATGAGGAGTCGTTCTGTGCGATATAGGAAATCGTGAAAAAGATGTTTCAACGGGAAAGTGTCCTGCGCCCCTCCTTGTCGCTCTATCGTAAACAGCATTGGCGCTGTTAGAGCCCCGGCCATTCCGCATACTTTGCGACTGGCGCTACATGCTCGATAATGTGATTGGCCCAGCGGAATCTGTACAGATGCTCGGCGCGACTCAAATCTCGAGATGCATTGATGAACAGGGCGAACCGTATTCGGCCGCAGCCGGTGGCGCGGCGCGTTCCCGGTTCGATATTGATCACGACATCGTTGTGAACCTCAACTCCTCGTTGGCAGTGACTTTCTACCGTAAGAACTCTTCATGGCTCAGTGGGAAAAGTTTCTGCGCCACATTGTCGTCGCTGATCTCCAACCATATCATCTGTTTGAAGGGGTCAAGGGCGTTCAGCTGGCTTGCGGGGTTGAGACTTCAATGGGGGAAGGAACGGTGACGGCTGGACGCGCCAGATCCTGTTGGCCATCTGAAAGGATAAGAATATGGCGCTAGCGTCGACCTCGCTGAACCTGCCGACTGTCTCTGGGGAAGTTGAAGCCTTCTCGGCGCGTCCCGCCGCGGATTACGGCACCGGCTTTGTCGAACCGAGGACACGAGTCGCGTTTGCTGCCGCCCACGTGGTACCCGACCCTTTGGCTGACATCAACCCGACGACTGATGTAGCGCTCGATTGGGAGGCGACCCTCGCATACCGTCGCTATCTCTGGTCGATGGGGCTCAGGGTGGCAGAGGCGATGGATACCGCGCAGCGGGGCATGGGGCTCGATTGGGAGACGACCAGGGAGCTCATCCGACGCTCAGTGACGGAAGGCAAAGCTGTCGGCGGGCAACTGGCTTCCGGTGCCGGTACCGACCAGTTGAGGCTGGGACCAGAACTTACGCTTGATGATGTGACTGCTGCTTACGAGGAGCAATTCGCCTATGTTGAGGGGCTCGGCGGCCGCATTATCATGATGGCGAGCAGGGCACTGGCAGCCTGTGCCCGGAGCCCGGATGACTACGCGTCGGTCTACGGGCGTATCCTCGAGCAGGCCAGTGAGCCGGTGATCATTCACTGGTTGGGAGACATGTTCGACCCTGCACTCGCTGGCTACTGGGGTAACGACAACCTGGACCAGGCAATGGATACCGCCGTTGCGATCATTACCCAGCACGCTGACAAGGTTGACGGCGTCAAGGTTTCATTGCTCGACGATCAGCGGGAGGTCGATATGCGCCGCCGTCTTCCCGAAAGTGTCCGGATGTACACTGGCGACGATTTCAACTATCCCGATCTCATCAAGGGTGACGAGCAGGGCTACTCGAACGCCCTCTTGGGCATCTTCGATCCGATTGCGCCGATCGCGGGAGCTGCCTTTGCAGCTCTGGATGCCGGAGATATGGATCGATATGATGAATTGTTTGCGCCAACCGTGCCGTTGTCGCGCCATATCTTCAAGGCGCCCACACGGTTCTATAAGACAGGTGTGGTCTTCCTAGCATGGTTGAATGGGCATCAGGATCATTTCCGCATGGTGAACGCCCAGGAGAGTTGTCGCTCCGTCGTGCATCTTGCTGAATTGTTCCGGCTGGCGGATGCGGCGCGGTTGTTCAGGGATCCGGAGCGGTCAACACGGCGGATGCGCTCTTTTCTCGAGGTGGCAGGCGTGGCCCAATGAGTTCCTCTGCTCATGGTGATTTCTCCCGGCTTAGTCCGAATCAGAAGATGGTGAAGCAATTGAATAATCCGACAGGCGATTGAGGGCTGCGTCCGGCCCGAGATTCCCTAGCTTACCCTGTGGTGTAACAAGATTAAAGGCATTCGGCTTGTGAAGACCGCCCGGCTCCTCCACGAATATCGTCTCATGGTCTCGCGTCTGGGCCGAGGCGTTTTCTTCCCCAGTCCGATTCCGGAAGATCACGCCGCGAGGATCGTGCTACTCACTTGATCGCACGACTGGGTACCCACTTCTCGCTACGCTTCGCACGAGAAAGGTGAATCATGCTCATCTCGCACGATGTCGGAAAGACCATCTCATGCTTCCCCATTGACAAGCGAAACTCCTCATGGATATTGGATTACACGACCGCGCCCAAGCCATTCATGCATCCAGTGCAGACGCCTGCCGGCCATCTCCTGTCCCTGCTGGAGCCGGCTGACCACCTCTGGCACCGAGGGCTCTGGTTCACCATCAAATTCGTGAACGGCGACAACTTTTGGGAGGAGAGGCCACCTTTCGGCACCCAGTGCGTCGTGGGCATCCCGGAGATTACCCACGGTTCACCGGAGGATGTGGAGTTGCGCCTCGCTCTCGACTGGATCGCGCCGAACGGCGGCCAGCGAATGATCGCCGAGCGCAGAACGATCCGGTCTCGTGCCACTGATGACGCCTTCGTCATCGACTGGGGGACGGTCCTGACCGCCGAACGCGACATCACGCTGGACCGTACCCCATATACCACTTGGGGCGGCTACGGCGGTCTCTCGTTCCGCGGGTCGCGTAGCTGGCTGGTAGACCGCTTCCTGCTTCCAGACGGGGTAGCCGACAGCCGCCCGGCCGGACAGACGGGGGCGTGGTGCGAGATGTCTGGACCGCTCGACGGCGGTGCGAACCTTTCGGCGGGGTTGGCGATGTTTGACCACCCGGATAACCCCCGCTACCCGGCTCCCTGGTACGGCGGTGGGGCAGGGTCGGGCAACTTCCTCAACGCCGCGCTGCTCTTTCACAAGCCGATGAAACTGCAGAAAGGCGAAGTGCTGGCGCTTCGCCACCGGGTGTTGATCCACGATGGCATCTGGGACGCCGAACGACTACAGGCTGAACATCAGCGCTGGCTCCAGGATAAGTAGCAATGGCTTGGCAGCACCTCGGCCTGCCCCAGTTCCCAAGCGCCGTCGGGTTTACCTGGTTGCGGGTCTATGACAGCGTCGCACCGGATGGCGTACGCGGCGGCAGCCCGCATGTCCACCTCGCCAGCACGAAGGCGTACGTCACGGTCGCCGGGCACGGTGAGGTGCATACGCTGGGTCCTGACGGGTTCGGGACGTTGGACCTGCGGCCCGGCGCGGTCGTCTGGTTCGAGCCCGGCATCATCCATCGGCTTGTCAACACCAGCAGCGATCTGGAAATCTTCGTCGTCATGCAGAATAACGGATTACCAGAGGCGGGTGATGCCGTGCTAACGGTTCCCGAAGTTATCCTTACCGACCCTGATACTTACCGGTCGGCGGCGGGCCCAGAGGTCGCGTCCGCAGTGAAGTGGCCCGTCGACGCGGCGGTTCTGCGCAATCTGGCTGTCGAGGGATTCACTGCAATGCTCGACGCTGATGATACCGACCGGTTGGCCCGGTATGAGCGGTTCCTGAAGAATGCCGTCTCACTTCGGCGGGATCCGGTGTCCGAGTGGCGGCAACTGTGGCAGGAGCGGCCACTCGCGGAGGCGCAACGCACCGGCGAGCGGCTGGACGAGATTGAGGTAGGGGCGATTACAGCGCTCATGCAGGCACGTGTTGCCTCCTACATGCCGAAGGCCGAGCCAGCGGTGGGCATGTGCGGACAACTGGACACCTACCTGCCTGAAGGATGGACACATTGACGGCCGGGATCGTTCGGCGGGTTTGGGACGATGTTGAAGGAGAGGGAAGTGATGGAACGGCTGCGTGTGGCGATCATTGGGACGGGTGGCGTTGCCGGTTCGCACATGAATGCCTGGGATGACTGTAAGGACCGCTTGAATCGGGTGGCAGCGGTCGATATTGACGAGGAGCGAGTTTCGGCCTTTGCCAACAAGCACGGCATTCCGCATAGCTACGCCGATGTCGGCGAGATGCTCCGCGAGCAGCAACCGGATCTAGTACACATCGCCACACCACCGTCCCTGCACGCCCAGCAGATTCTGCAATGTCTCGAGGCGGGTGCGCACGTGCTCTGCGAGAAGCCGCTCGTGGGATCGTTGCGGCAGCTTGATCTCATTGCAGAGGCGGAGCAGCGCAGCGGCCGCTTTTGCTGTAGCGTCGTGCAATGGCGCTTCGGCTCGGCTGGACAGCAGATCCGACGCTTGATCGATTCCGGCACCTTCGGACGACACACTGTCTCCATCTGCGCTACCACCTGGTATCGGGACGATGCCTACTACGCTGTGCCGTGGCGCGGGACATGGGCATCCGAACTCGGAGGTGTCAGCATGGGGCAGGCGATCCACCTGATCGACCTCATGCTTTGGCTGAACACGCCGTGGCGTGATGTCACCGCGATTACGGAGACGCTGGATCACGACATCGAGGTCGAGGATGCTTCCCTTGCAATGGTACGGTTCGAGGACCGTTCGGTGGCGTCGGTAATCAGTAGCGTCGTGTCGCCGCGGCAGGAGACGCGGCTGCGGCTCGACTTCCAGAGGGCAACGGCGGAGGTGGTTGCCCTCTACCGTCATCGAAATGCTAACTGGACTATCACGCCGGTAGCGGGCACGGAGCTACCAGCTGGCACATGGCCCCCGGAAACGGACCTGGAATCTAATCACGGCGCACAGCTTGCAATGATGCTTGATGTGCTTGAGGCGGGGCGACGCCCGCCTGCCGGAACAGACGACATTCGCCCGACGATCGAATTCCTGAGCGCGCTCTACAAGTCCGGCATGACGGGGGCGCCGGTTGAGCGAGGTTCGATCGGGCCGGGGGACCCGTTCTACGACCACGTCTCGGGCCGGGTCAACCCTGCTTAGCTCAGACTCTGGATTGTGAATCGACCTTCGGGTGTGCCCGACTCAAACCAGTTCTTTTGGACCGTGTCGCCATTTCGCTGATTGACTGACAGCGGGACAGACTATGCCGAATGCATCGAAAAAGCGTGTGTTGGTGACCGGATCAGGTGGGCTGATCGGGGGCTTGCTGATCAATGAATGGCAGAAATCTGACTCGTACGAGCCAGTGGGGCTGGGGCGGAAGCCGGGACCGCACGCCGATATCGTGGCGAACATCACGGATCTTGACGCGGTTGAGGCGGCGTGCCGAGGTATGGACGCGGTCGTGCATCTTGCCGCGACCATTTCGTTGAGTTCCTCCTGGGATGCCGTGCTCAACAGCAATTTGATCGGTACGTACAACGTCTTCGAAGCCGCCCGTCGCGCCGGTGTCGATCAGGTGATCTTCGCATCGTCCAACCACTCCATCGGAACATACGAGACGGAGAACGTTCCCGAGCTTTGGGATCTGGATAACGGCCGGACCTGGGATCACACTGCCGAGATTCGTCCGGATTCGCTCTACGGCGTCTCCAAGGTGTACGGGGAAGGGATGGCGAGGTACTACGTCGATCATCATGGTCTCAGGGCAGCTTGCTTGCGGATCGGTGCGGTTCGCTCGCCGCAGGATCCTTCCCATCCTTCAAACCTGTGGAAGCCCGAGCGCGACGACGAGGAAAACATGCGGCAGCAGCGCCGGAGGATGCGGGCGGTCTGGCTCAGCGAGCGGGACTGCGTCCAGTTGATCGAGAAGTCGCTTGAGACAGACCGTGACTGGGTGCTGGTGTATGGGATCTCTGACAACCCAAGGAAAATCTGGGACATCAATCATGCGCGCGAGGTCCTGGGATACGCACCGCAGGACAGCGCGCCGGAGGAGATCTTTCCGGGCGAGCGGTAGAAGTTTCTCCAAGATGCCAGCCCCTTTCTCGCCTTATATCGGGTAAGGTAACGGGCGGACGTGAGCAGTCGTGTCCGCCCGTTCTGCATCCATCACCCACGAAGGGGACCTTCCGCGTGCGTAACCTCCCGTTCGATCTTCCTGGCCGGTTCTACAAGGGCAACCTGCATTCGCATTCCAACAATTCGGACGGTGCCCTCGCACCGGAGGATGTCGTCAATACGTACCGCGACCACGGGTACGACTTCATCTCGATCACCGATCATTTCATGAACCGGTTCAACTGGCCTGTGACGGATACCACGCATTTTCGCGACGAGCAATTCACAACACTGCTCGGAGCGGAGCTTCATGGTGGCGGCATGGAGAACGGAGAGCTCTGGCACGTTGTCGCAAACGGGCTGCCGGAGGACTTTGCAGATCAACATCCCAACGAGGATGGTGCGGAGATCGCCGCGCGGGCGATCGGTGAAGGCGCGTTTGTCACCATCGGGCATCCGGCGTGGAACGGCGTCACCGAGAAGGATGTCGACAAGCTCCACGATTTTGATGCCATCGAAATCTACAACCACGGCCACACCAACGACTGCGATCGTGGCAACGGCTGGATGATCGCCGACTCGCTCGCCACCCGCGGCCTGCGCTTCTCCACCACCGCGGCGGACGATGCCCACTTCAAGCTCCGGCCTGACACGTTCGGGGGCTGGGTGCAGGTGAAGTCGCCATCTCTTGATCCGGATTCCATTCTTAAGGCGCTCAAGGACGGTCGATACTACGCCAGCACGGGTCCAGAGATCCACAATGTCGAGTTCACCGAGTCGGAGATCCTCATCGAGTGTTCCCCCGCGATTGCTGTGTTCGTTGGCGGTCGCGGTTCAATTAAGGCGTACGAGCGTGGCGATGGCCTGACGAGGGTGCGGATTCCGCTCTCTCCCTTCCTGAACTCCTTCTGCCGGGTGACGGTGTTGGACGAAAAGGGTTTTCGGGCCTGGACAAGTCCGATCTGGCTCGATGAGTTGAACCTGACTTAGGGGATCGATCGGCAGGAAGAGGGGGGCGGGCTATCAGTCCGCCCCCCTCTTGATGTACTTGGGATCGCAAAATCACACGTTCATGCGATACCCATCTCTTCGCCACCTCTCCACACTTGCGAACGTGCACCCCACGACCCTCCTGGATGCAAAGGGCTGTTTGGACGATGGCTCGAAGGGAGAAGTGAGATGAAACGATTGGTTCAACTTGTGGCAAGTATGAGTCTGTGCTGGGAGTGATGGCGCTTGCGGTTTTAGGTGTTGTGGCCCAAGAGACAAACCCCAAGGCGCCGGGAGGGCCGGCCGATGACCGGAGCAGTCCCGGGAGTGGCCGATGATTGTTGCGGGGCGGCTGGATCCAAACGGGGAAAGCATCAGTGCTGCAGTCTGGCTAGTTAGGAGATACACAAGGGGCAGCCGATCGGCTGCCCCTTGTGCCCTTGCCCAATTACGGTCGACTAGAGCCCCATCGCGTGGTAGCCACCGTCGACGAAGATGACGTCCCCGGTGATGCCCGCCGAGGCATCGCTCGCCAGGAAGACGGCGGTGCCGGCCACATGCTCCGTGTCGAAGATATCACCCAGGGGAGAGCGCCTGGCGGCCTCCTCCTGCATGGCGGAGAAGCCTGGGATGCCGCGTGCCGATGCGGTCTTGATCGGGCCGGCGGAGATGGCATTGACCCGAATACCCTGCTCCCCGAGATCGGCGGCGAGGTAGCGCATGGTCGATTCCAGCGCCGCCTTGGCGACACCCATCACGTTGTACTTGGGGAAGACGCGGTCGGAGCCGAGGTAGGTCATCGTCATGATGCTGCCGCCCTT
>DASYWM010000197.1:0-4505 GCA_035936075.1 Thermomicrobiales bacterium | reverse complement strand
CGGATTGGCCACCGGCACACGACCTGACGCGATAGTAAGGAATCGGCGCGAAGAAACACCCATCCCGTGGGGTAGTATCCGCCGCTCTCAAGAGCGGTTTTCAGAGAGGTTGCATGTCTGTCGCCTCTGTCGTCTGTAGCGAAGGGGTCGCTCCCGCTATTCGCCTGAGGGCTCACCCGAGGACTTGCGGTGCATGCTGCCTGTTCGCGGCCACGAACGCAGCACTAGCCTGCCCTGGGCCTGTCGAACGGATCCTCCTAACAGCCCGCACATCGCCAACCTTGCTGAGAGCCCCGGACCCTCAGAATCTATTAACAATCACGCGGTGCTCTTGCTGCCCCGCCGAGGAATCTCATGGGAGCGGCCTCGTTACCGTTGGGACCGGGATGTCAAAAGGTGTCAAAGGAATCGCGGTTGGATCATCACACCAGGCAGAATATCGAGCACCCGCTCAACGCCATTCTGGATGGAATTCTTCGTGTCGTTCACACCATCGACGATGTCCTGCATCCATGAGAGCCGGCCGGTCCAGGCGTTCGGTTGCAACCCACCTTCCCAAACCCAGCCCGTCACAGTCTCGCCGCCCCGGTCCACTTCCACCGGCCACCAACGCCCCTGCTCATCCAGTTCCGAGAGACCGGTAATCTTCACTTCCTCCCCTTGGCCAAGAACCAGGAGGACCGGCGATGTCGTACCAGGGGCCTCACGCAGGTTCAGCACGTCAGTGACTACCTCGGTACTGGTACCCGGCGCGAACGAGAGGAAGCGCTCGACGAGAACGGCCGGGCCATCCTTCGCCATCAGGATCAACGCCAGCAGAAGGTTCGCAACCAACAGTATCGCGGCCAACCTCCAGAGAACACGCCGGAAGCGGCGTGACCGCCGGGCGATCCGACCTCCCCTGCGATAGAGCTGCCTCGCGGTGCTCTCGTTGACGGGCCGCACCTTGGGGATCGTCGCTGCCCCATCGTTCCCATGGACCTCAACCGGGTGATTCACATGAGTTTCAGGTCCCGGTCTTCGTCGAAAGATTCCCGTTCGTTCCACTTCACGGTCGGCTTGCGGTTCGAACGCCAGCGTCTGCTGTGCCGGATGCCGGATGGTCTCGCCATCCAACCCGGCCTCGAACACCTGCACGAATGTCTCAACATCGTGGAACCGGTCCGTCCGGTTCTTCGCGAGGGCCCACCCCAGAACATCGTCGATCCAGGAGGGTAGACCAAGCTCTGGGCGGACCATTGATGGTGCCGGCGGCCGTGAGTTGAGATGCGCGTCGATCAACTGCCGCTTGTGATCAGGGCCATCCGCGACGAAAGGCGTTTGCCCCGTAAGCAGCTCGTACATCACGCACCCCAGGGAATAGACATCAGTGGCGGCGTCAACCATGCCGCCACTTGCCTGCTCGGGAGCAAGATAGGCGACGGTCCCGAAGGCAGCACCGCCGATCATCTCCTGCGGCACACCAGCGATCTGGGCAAGACCGAAGTCGATCAGCTTGATCGTTCCGTCAGGCGTGCGTATGAGATTCTGGGGCTTGACATCGAGGTGCACCAGATGCCGGGAATGCATGTGAGCAAGCGCACCGGCGACTTGGCTCAGGATCACCATCACGGCTTCCGGGTGCAGCGGGCCTTCGTCCTCCAGCACGTCGCGCAGGTTCTGCCCCTCGACGTACTCCATGACCATCCATGATCCGCTCGTCTCGTCGTGAAGGTCGTAGATGGTCACCAGGTTCGGATGGGACACCAGTGCCATCATCCGGGCCTCTCTCCGGAAACGCTGCCTTGATTCCGGATCTCGCTGATATTCGGGCCGCAACGTCTTCACGGCGACCTTCCGGCGCGTCTTCAGGTCGTGTCCCACATACACCATGGCCATGCCGCCACGACCCAGAGGGTTATCGACATCAATCTCATACCGGTTGGCGACAATCAGTCGCGATCCCCGTCCTGGATCGCGATCAATGGACCTCATGGAATAATCCGGACTCTCTCAAGCGAGGCTAGGGGGACGCTCTATCGTCGTGACGCTCCGTCCAATGTACCAAACGCCGTCTCAAGGACCGGCACCAACCACCCGGAAGGATGGGGTACTAAGACCGCAAGGATGGCGGCATCAAGCGGAAAATGACCGGTAAGAATGGATCGCGACGACGGATCGTCCGACCACAAGACAGGGGGAGAGACACACCATGAAGATGGGCGTCTTTACCGTCCCGTTTGCACACCGCCCCTTTGGGGAAGCGCTCGATGTCATCAAGGCGGCTGGCTGCGAGGCCGTCGAAACTGGCACCGGTGGTGCCCCGGGCAACGCCCACTGCGACCTCGATTACCTGGTCGAGAACAATCAGGCCCCAATATGCATGCAACCCCGGGCCAACGATGCCCGGGGTTGCATGTGCTGATCTCCGATCAGTCGCTATCCCGCCCTGCGTCGCTGCAGGGCTGCATCAACCCGGGCTCGTTCCTCGGTGGTCAATTGCTGCAGCGCTGCTGTCACATCGGGGAAGGCCGCCTTCCGTATTGCGCGATCGTCATCCGCCGCGATTGCGCGCCGGATACGCCTGAGCGCGGCACCGCGCACGACCACCTCCTGCAGCCGGTCCCACGCCAGTTCGCCCTGCAACAACGGATCGTGCATCAACCCCATCGTCTTCGCGGCTGGCAGCAGATGCGCCAACTGTCGGTCATCAGCCGGATCCGCATTCGCGGCCGCCACGATGCTTTCGATGAGCGTTGCACGCCGCATCACGCCCTGCACTGCCGTCCAGGCAAACCTGTCCTCGATCCGTGCGCCAGTCCGCTCGATCGCATGAAGCGCCTCCACGATCGAGATATCGTTCCCCGTCTGCATTGCTCCCTGGAGCGCGTCCAGCGCCGCCTGCTGCCGCAGCATACGGCTCGCCCGCGTACGCTCCGATGCACGCAAACGATCCAACCCGCCTTCCGGCTCGGACGCATACAACCGTGCCAGCTCCCGCGCATTGCGCCGCTTCAGCGCCGTCCGAACGTCGGAGATCCAGGCAACTCGTTCGCGGGCGAGCATCAGGCGCGATCGGACATGGGTGGGAACGCCCGATCCATCCACAAACAACTCCTCGTCGAAGGCTTCGAGGATCAGTGAATCTTCGTCGGTCTCCAGGGCGCGTTGCAGGCTCGGCCATTCGATTGCCTGCAACACCCGTTGCAGCGATGCCCTGTCGGCATCTCCGAGGACGACCAGTTCACCGGAAACCGCCAGATCCGCCAAGGCGGCCCGGTCGTTGCTGGTGAGTGCCGCTTCAAGCTTGCCGCGGACCTCGATCCGTTCTCTCGCGTTCCGTACCGCGCGTCGCGATGTCGCATCCAGTGGCAACTGGCGCGACTCGGCTTGCTCCGCAAGGAGCACAACGGTTTCGTCCTGCCCCTGTGCCGCCGCCTGTTCGATCCGGCTCCGATACCCGACTGCCAGGACGCGCTCGACATCCAGCTTGTAGAGTTGCGCCACCGGATCATCTGCCAGTCGCACCGCCCATTGGATCACCTCGGCATCATTGCCCTGCGCAATCGCTTCCCGCAACCGCTCCCTGTCCTCGGTCACCGTCCCGGATACCGCGAATCCTTGCGACTCGGACGCGGGTGGTTGTGCCGGGACCGCCGGGAGTCGTCGCGTCTCCTGCTGCTCAGGGTAGTGCGTCTTCAGCCGGTCTATTACCCGGGACAAATCCCACGTCGTCGTTTCCTCAGCAGCATCAACAGGAACATTCTGGATCATGTTGGGAAGTTGGAGGACCGCACTCAGGATACTCGGTGCTTCTGAAGCGTCACCCAGGCAGGCCCGCTGCAGATCGTCGACAAGCGCAGCTGTTGTCGGGCCGACGCGGTCCCGCACATCGGCGAATGTCCGCGATCGCAGCGGGTCCCTGAGATCCCAGGAGGAAAAGAGGATCGCACCGCCGTGAGTTGAGACCGGATCACCGTAGGAGCGCCGTAGGTCAGGATCGTCTGCCAGCACAGCCAGTGAGACGTACTGCACGAGCAGCGCGAAGGCGTCACGCTGCGGGCTGGAGGTGCTTCGCCCCGGGTGCCGGTAGGCCACCGAGACCTCCCGCGACACGGCGGCTGGCGAACCCAGCCAGGACAAACCGTCCAAATCGACACAGACGAGATCACCAGTGGATCGCATAAGAAGGTTGTCGGCGGCGAGGTCCCCATGCACCATCCGCCCTCGCCTGAGAGTTCCAGCCAGATCCTTCAGCGCTTCGGCGAACGCGCGCAGCACAACAGTGTTCCCGGCCCTTGCCGCGCGATCGGCACCCTGAAGAACAGTGGGACCATCGATCCACTCCATCAACACCGCCGGGTATCGTATGGTTCCGAGCCTGATACCACCCTCCACCACATCGACGGCCTCCGGCAACACATCCTTTGCATCCTTCGGAGCCTCGGCTGCAATGGCACGGTAGTGCATGTCCCAATGCTCACCGATCTCAGGGAACAGGGGCACACGCAGGGTACGGGATGCCC
>DASYWM010000196.1:0-2842 GCA_035936075.1 Thermomicrobiales bacterium | reverse complement strand
CAGTAATAGACGGCCTATGGAGGCCGGCCATTACTGCGACTGTTAGAGGGAATCAATCCTATCGGACGACGATATTCACCAACCGACCCGGGACCGAGATCTCCTTGACGATGGTCTTGCCGACCATCAACTCCTGAATCTTGTCGCTTGCCTTGGCAGCAGCCAACAGGTCGTCCGTCGAAAGTCCCGCTCCTACGACGATCTTGTCACGAACCTTGCCGTTGATCTGCACCGGGATCTCTATCGTATCCACCGAAGCCAGTACTTCGTCGAACGCCGGCCACGCTTGCTGATGCACCGAGAACGCATTCCCCAAACGCGACCACATCTCTTCGGCGACATACGGAGTGCTGGGTGCCATCAGGAGCGTCAGCGTCTCCGCGGCCTCGCGCCAGGCGGCGGTTCTTGCCACTGGCTGATCCCGCAGCCTCATCAGTTCGTTGGTGAACTCAATCAGTGCCGCGATCATGGTATTGAAGGAGAACGTGTCGATGTCCTCGGTCACCCGCCTAATCGTGCGATGGGTCAGGGACCGCAGGGCGCGAATGTCGGCCTCCGGGGCGTCCCCATCCAGACGCGCATCGCCCACTCCCGACACAATCTGGAAGGCACGGCGGATGAACCGCTCCATGCCGGTGATCCCGCGATCATTCCAGGGGCCACCTTGCTCCCAGGGACCCAGGAACATCAGGTGCAGTCGCAGAGCGTCAGCCCCGTGCTCCTCCACGAGATCATCAGGGCCGATCTGGGTGCCACGGCTCTTGCTCATCTTGACGCCTTCGGCCGAGAGGATCATGCCCTGATTGCGCAGACGGGTGAACGGCTCGCCGTGGTCCACCAGCCCCATATCCCGCAGTACCTTGGTGAAGAACCGGGCGTAGAGCAGATGCAGGATCGCATGTTCGATCCCGCCGCAGTACAGGTCTACTGGCGTCCACTTCTTCGCGGTCTCCGGGTCGAACGGCGCATCCATGTAATGCGGGCTGGTATAGCGGAACCAATACCACGAGGAGTCCATGAAGGTATCCATCGTGTCGGTTTCACGCCGGACAGGCCCGCCGCACGATGGGCACGTGGTGTTCAGGAACCGTTCATGGGTCATCAGCGGACTCTGTCCGGTCGGCTTGAACTCGGCGTCGAGCGGAAGCTCGACCGGCAACTGCTCCAGCGGAACGGGGACCGTGCCGCATCCGTCGCAGTAGACAATGGGAATCGGCGTGCCCCAGTAGCGCTGGCGGGAAATCAGCCAGTCGCGCAGGCGCCAGGTGACCTCCGCCTTACCGCGGCCCTGCTCGTCCAGCCAGGTGATCACCGTGTCGACGCTCTCCGGCACCGGCGTGCCGTCGAACTGGCCGGAGTTGACCATCCTCCCTGGACCCACATACGCCTCGTCCATCGCCGCTGGCTGGAGCGCTTTCTGGTCCTCTGGCTGGATGACGACCTGAATCGGCAAATCGAACGCCCTGGCGAACGCAAAGTCGCGCTCGTCGTGCGCCGGGACCGCCATGATCGCGCCCGTCCCGTAGGACATCAGCACGTAATCAGCGATCCACACCGGTATGCGCTCATCGTTCACCGGGTTGACGGCATAGGCCCCAGTGAAGACGCCGGTCTTCTTCTTCGCCTCGTCCAGCGACAGGCGCTCGATCTCCGTCTCGTTTCGTGCCTTCGTGACGTATGCCTCGACTTGCTCGCGCTGCTCGTCGGTGGTGATTTTCTCCACCAGTGGGTGCTCCGGCGCCATGACCATGAAGGTGGCGCCAAAGACTGTGTCGGGCCGGGTCGTGAAGACCTCCAGTGCGTCGCCCGTTTCGAGCTCGAACTGCAGGCGGGCGCCCTCGGAGCGGCCGATCCAGTTGCGCTGCATCGTCTTCACGCGCTCGGGCCAGTCCAGGTTGTCCAGCTCGTTCAACAGCTCTTCGGCGTATTCGGTGATCCGGAAGTACCACTGCTCCAGGTCACGCTTGTAAACGTCCGCGCCGCATCGCTCGCAGATATTGCCTTCGAGAACCTGCTCGTTGGCGAGCACCGTCTGGTCATTCGGGCACCACCAGACTGCGCCGTCCTTGCGGTAGGCAAGCCCCTTCTCCAGCATCTTCAGGAAGATCCACTGGTTCCACTGATAGTATTCCGGATCCGAGGTATTCACCTCCCGCGACCAGTCGATCATCGCGCCCATCAAGTCGTATTGGCGCTTCATCTGTGGGATGTTGGTGTTGTTCCAGGTAGAGGGATGGATATTATTCCTGATTGCGGCGTTCTCGGCGGGCAGGCCAAAGGCGTCGAAGCCCATCGGAAACATGACGTTGTATCCACGCATCCGTTGCAGCCGGGCGAATACGTCTGGCACGGCGAACGCGTACCAGTGGCCGACATGCAGGATGCCGGAGGGATACGGGTACATCGTCAGTGAGAACCATTTCGGCCGTTCGCTGTCGTCGTTAACCTTGTAGATTGCCTTGTCTTGCCATGCCTGACGCCACCTTGGCTCGATCTCCCTGTGGTCGTATCTGTGTGCATCAGCTCCGTGGACGTGTTGCTCTGGCCTGGAATCACTTGTCGTGGTCATCAGCTTGTCCTTTTCTCGATTTCGCTCATTAACGACAAAGACGCCTCCATCCCCTCTCAGGGACGAAGGCGTCTTGGCGCTTCCGCGGTACCACCCTGCTTGACCAGGTCGGGCACTCGTGATTCAGAAGCATTCGGGTGGAGCCGAGGGGACTCGAACCCCTGACCCCCACACTGCCAGTGTGGTGCTCTCCCAGCTGAGCTACGGCCCCGCGTGGCATCTGATCACGAACCGTCTTTTGGTCCGCTTGGCTCCCTGATAACGGAGGATTCC
>DASYWM010000195.1:0-3512 GCA_035936075.1 Thermomicrobiales bacterium | reverse complement strand
ATGCACGGTTCATGCGGCTGACGGCACCACTGCGCACAGAGAAGGGCCCATGGCAGAGACATCCGCGGAGATCGATGTTGTCCTGATCGGCGGCGGGATCATGAGCGCCACGCTCGGCGTGCTGCTCAACCATGTCCGGCCTGATTGGTCGATTGCGGTATACGAGCGCCTGGACCGGGCGGCGGCCGAAAGCTCGGATCCATGGAACAATGCCGGAACTGGTCATGCCGCATTGTGCGAGCTCAACTACACCCCGCAGCGGGCGGACGGCAGCATCGATGTTACCAAGGCCGTGCGGGTCAACGAGCAGTTCCATCAGTCACGCCAGTTCTGGGCCTCCCTCATCGATCAACAGCTCCTGCCGGAGCCCCGGCGGTTCATAAGTCCGGTACCCCATCTCAGCTATGTAGGTGGAGAAGACGATGTGGCGTTTCTCCGGAAGCGCTACGAGGCGCTTGTCCGGATACCGCTCTTTGCCAGCCTGCGGATGTCCGACGACGTCAGCGAGATCGAGCGGTGGGTGCCGTTGATGATGGAGGGCCGGGATCTCTCCGTTCCACTGCTCTTCACCCGCAGCGATGACGGCACGGACGTGAACTTCGGCGCGCTGACGAAGTACCTGATCGAGGCGCTCGTTGCCCAGGGGGCCGAGGTGGCGATGCGCCACGAGGTAGACAACCTCGTGAAGCAGCCTGATGGTCGCTGGTCTATCAGCGTGACCGATCTTTCGACCGGGGAACGGAAACAGGTGACGGCCCGCTTTGTCTTTATCGGCGGCGGAGGGCGGGCCATCCATCTGTTGCAGAGGTCAGGCATCCCGGAGGCGAAGGGCTACGGCGGTTTCCCGGTAGGAGGACAGTGGCTGCGCAGCAGGAACCCGGCGCTGACGGACAGGCACAAGGCGAAGGTCTACGGCAAGTCAACGGTCAACGCGCCGCCGATGGCGATGCCTCACCTCGACCTCCGGATGATCGATGGCAAACCCGGTTTGCTGTTCGGTCCGTATGCCGGGTTCTCACCGAAATTCCTGAAGCATGGTGCGCTCACCGATCTGCCTCGATCGATCAGGCGGGACAACATCCTGACCCTGTTGACAGTGGCGAAGGATGAGCTTCCGCTGACCCTGTATCTCATCCGGCAGGCGCTGCAATCCAACGTCGGCAAGATCGAGACGCTGCGCAACTTCGTGCCGACCGCCCAGGAGGATGACTGGGAGCTCGTAGCGGCCGGCCAGCGCGTCCAGACGATGAAATCGACTCGCGGGAAGCGGGGAGTGCTGGAGTTCGGTACGGAGGTCGTCAGCACCCGGGATGGATCACTGGCCGGGCTGCTTGGCGCATCACCCGGCGCGTCGACGGCGGTTTCGATCATGCTGGACGTGATGGAGCGCTGCTTCTCGGCGGAGTACCCAGGGTGGCAGGGCAGATTGCGGGAACTCATCCCATCGGTGGGCACCGCGATTGCCGAGAACCCGGCATTGCTGGAGGAAATCCAGGCATCCACGGACAGGACGTTGCAGCTGAAGAGCGCGGTCGTCGCGACTTAACGCGGTTAGACCAGAGGTGCGGGCGGCGGGATTCGAACCCGCACGAGTTTCCTCAACGGTGTTTAAGACCGTAGCGTCTGCCGTTCCGCCACGCCCGCTTGGCCGCCACAGCGGAGACATGATACCGCGAAGGCCAGCCGGGGTGGCTACGCCTCTGCCAAGAGGAGAAGGATGCAAACAAGCCCGGCACCAATAGGCACCGGACTTACCCTTCATTGCGCGTTTCCCGTGTCGCCACAGAAAATGGAGCGGAAGACGGGATTCGAACCCGCGACCTTCTCCTTGGCAGGAAGATCTGAAAGAACTTCGCAGGAACCGCTGAGTATCCGTCAGGCACTGCTTTCTGTCACGCATTCGCAGGGGCAGGTTCAATGCCTGCCCTTTCTGCACCCATTGCCGGCGGTGCTCGTGACTATGCTGAGTCGCACGTCGGTACCCTATATTCGGATCGAGAGAACCGGCCATCTCCATGAGGTAGTCCATTCTGCCGCAATAATGGGAATTATAAAGCGTGATTCAGAACTTCGCGGGAGTGGCATTATTTCGTTCATGAGTACGCCGCTTGTGCCCGACGACCTCTGGGAAGCCATCGCCCCCCTCCTGCCGAAGGAGCCGCCCAAGCCATGGGGTGGCCGCCCCGGCGGGATGGCGCGACGCGATGGTCACCGCCCCGTACGAACTCGCCGACCTGCTCCTCGAGGCCGCCCGCGCGGCGCCGCCGACACCCTAGACCTCGCCCCAGAGAACGCCGACGCGCGGGCCACCGAATGGTTTTGAAACGTCCTCTTAGTTCGATCGCCTTGGGGGTGCACAAAAGCGCAGCCTATAACTTATCCCGTCAAACGAGTGATGGGATAATTTCTGAGCCGCGAGTTTGTACACTTCCTATCTGATTATTCTCTACGCTGCTCCGCAATCTAAGTCGGTAGGCCACCTGCTCGTGTATTATCCAGTCACGGACTGCACAACATTGAACAGTGGCTTCCGCGCACTGATACGATAACGTTGGAATATTTGACCTGCATGAGGTAACCGGGGGCGCATTCGCAAGAATGCGCCCCCGTTTCGCGTGTCACCTGCATATGGGTCGAATATTCCACCATTGCTCCGTTTAGTTTCACCTACTTCACAGCTCCTGCCGTCAAACCGCGGACAATATATCGTTCGAGCATAATGGCAATCACCAGCAGTGGAGCAACGGTCGAGGTGGCTATCGCAGCCATCGTCCAGAATTTCACACCTTGACTACTAACCTGCGTCGCGACAAGGAGCGGCAGCGTGTACGCACCTTTCGAGGTCAACACTGCGGAGAACAGGTACTCGTTCCAACTGAAGATCACGACCAGGATGAACGCCGCCACCATTCCCGGTGCAGCAATCGGCACGGCGATCCTTAGGAAGGCACCAATCACGCTGTGCCCGTCCACCAGTGCAGCTTGCTCGAGTTCCACGGGCAAACTGTCGAACTGGTCACGCATGATCCAGATCACGATTGGGAGTCCGACAACTGTATACAGCAACGTGAGCCCCAACAGAGTGTCGTAAAGGCCGGACTCGACGAACAGGATATAAAGCGGGAGGATCACAGCGGCTGGAGGTAGGATTAACTGGGAAAGAAAGAAGAAAGATATGTCACGGTTTCGCCAGATGCCAAAATGATAGCTGAATCTGGTAAGCCCATATCCAGCCATCGAGCCGAGCACGATCGACAGCAGCCCCGAGCCGATTGCACAAATAAGGCTGTTCCGCATGGCGGTGAGGAACCGATTACGCTGACCGCTCTGAAAAATGTCGGTCCACCCCAGTGTTACGGGGTCGAAGTCTATCCAGGGAAAGAAGAATGGCCCTGTGGTAATCAGCCGCAGATTCTTGAACGAGAGGGTCACCATCCAATAGAGCGGAAACAGCGCGATGATTACCCATACCGCAAGCAGGAAATAAGTGGTGATCAGCAGCCATTTCGGTG
>DASYWM010000194.1:0-5639 GCA_035936075.1 Thermomicrobiales bacterium | reverse complement strand
ACGATTCTTCGTGCTTGACAACCCGGACCCGGAAAAGGTCCGTGCGACCCTTGAAACAGTCGACCTCTCCAGGACGCTGGTCAATGTTGTTTCGAAGTCGGGACAAACGGCCGAGACTGCCGCCAATTTCCTGGTGGTCCGGGACGCCCTGATCCAGGCTGTGGGCAGGGAGCAAGCGGCGAGGCAGATCGTTGCGACAACCGATCCGGAAACCGGCATCCTGCGCCAGATGGCCGATCAGGAAGGCTACCGAACGTTTCCAGTCCCTCCTGGAGTCGACGGTCGGCAGACGGTACTGAGCGCCGTAGGCCTTATCCCTGCCGCGCTTGCCGGCGTTGATATCCACCAGTTGCTCGCGGGGGCTGCCGCCATGCGCGCCCGCGCCTCAAGCAGTGATATCCGTGACAACCCAGCGTATCTCCTTGCCGCGCTCTCGGTCCTCGCGGACACAAACCACGACAAGTCGATGCTGGTGACCATGCCTTACGCCGACGGCCTCTTCGGCCTGTCGGACTGGTTCCGTCAGCTCTGGGCCGAGAGCCTGGGCAAGAAGCTCTCGACGGACAATGAGGTCGTCTTCGCTGGACAGACGCCAATCAAGGCTCTCGGTGCCATCGACCAGCACTCCCAGATCCAGCTCTATACCGAGGGCCCGAACGACAAGTTGATCCAGCTCATTGCGGTGGGAGCGTACCGGGAAACAGTGGAGATCCCCAGCCCACCCGAATCAGCCACAGAGCTCTCATACTTCCAGGGTGGGGAGCTCGGTCAGCTGCTCGACCGTGAGCGACTCGCCACCGCATGGGCACTGGCGCAGGCCGAGCGACCAAATATCACAATCACGACACCCACAATTGATGCCTTTGCGGTCGGCGAATTCTTTTACTTGATGCAACTCCAGACGGTGATGGCCGGGGCACTGTATCATGTAAATCCATTCGGGCAACCAGGTGTTGAAGCCGGGAAAAACGCAACCTATGCGCTCATGGGACGCGAAGGCTATGAAGATCTCAAGAAGGAGCTCCTGACGGAGCCAGAGGATGCCGGAAAGTACGTCAACACGCCGTAGTTCCGGCCAAGTGCGCATCCATGGGCGTCCGGTAACTCATTGGTACCGGACGCTCCGCAGCAATAGAGCCATCGCGACAAGGCAAAGTTCCAGTGACAGCGCAGCAGCCCTACCTCATCCGGGTGACCATCTCGACGATTGCCATCATTGCGATCGTGGCTTCAGCATGGATGATCTGGCAGATTCGTTCGATCCTGTTGCTCCTGGCGATCGGGATCCTCTTCGCCGCAGTCATCGAACCACTGGTCTTCCGGCTGCGCCGCGCCGGGCTTCGTCGTGCCCAGGCTATCCTGGTGGTCTATCTCGTCCTCTTTACCATCCTGGGCGTGGCCCTCTATTACCTCGTGCCCCTACTGGTCAAGCAACTGGCTTCGTTCGATGCGGCGGTCCCGGAAATCTTCGATAACCTGCGCCAGCAGGCCCTTCAGAACGAAAGCAGCCTCGTCCGGACCTCCGGCTTCCGTGTCCTGATGCGAATCGAGCAGGGCTATAACAACATCCGGAACAGCCCCGAAGTTGGCCGGGACCAGGCATTCAGCGTAGTCAATACAGTTTTCGGCTTTACACTCACCACCATCTCGATGCTCATCGTCACCTTCTACTGGATGGTCGAGAAAGTGACGATCAAGCGAGTCGTCCTCGGTCTCTTCCCCTTCTCCAGGAGGACTCGTGTCCATGCTATCTGGGACGAGATCGAGTACCGCATCGGTGGGTGGACGCGCGGCCAACTCTTGCTGATGCTCACGGTCGGGATGATCTCTGGCATCATCTACTACGGAATCGACCTGCGCTTCTGGTTGGCGCTGGCGATCTTCGCAGGTCTCACCGAGGCGATCCCGTTCATCGGTCCGATCATCGGTGGAAGCGCCGCGGCTCTTGTCGCGCTGGCGGATTCCCCCCAAAAGGCGCTGATCGTCATTGGCGCGGCCTTCCTGATGCAGCAACTTGAAGGTGCCTTCCTTGTCCCGCGAGTCATGAAGAATGCCGTTGGCATGACGCCACTGACGGTCATTCTTGCCATTCTGGTCGGTACCACGCTCGGGGGACCCGCTGGCGCGCTGATCGCGATCCCGATTGGCGCTGCGGTACAGGTCCTTGTGGGCAGCTTGCTCCGATCGCGGGATGACTTCATTGCTTCCGAGCTTCGTACGCTCGACGTCAAGCCGCTTTCACCGGGCCACTTCGACACACCCTTCGTCCCCCCTGGACAAGGCCGCTTTATCGTTCATAGTGCTGCACGCCGTGCTCCGGCCGAAGGTGAAGTCCGCGCATGATGCTCGATTCCCTTATCGATCAATTCGAAGACGAGGAGCTCCATCGGTCCTATACGGTCATGGCCCTCTTCGACGACATCATTGATGCAGAGAGCTCACTGATGTGTCTCCGTCGACTGAAGCAGCCGGCGGACCAGATCTCGATCATCTTTCGCGAGCGTGTGCTTGATCCCGATTCTCGCACGCCCTACCGTGCCGTGCTCTCCGAGGTCGTGGCCAAGAACGCGCTCGACGTCGTGGGCAGCTGGCTGCAAGGTCTTGCCTCACTCGTCCTGCCGGATCGAGCCACCTACCTCGCGGCGGGTCCAATCGGTGCCATCCTGGCGACGATACGCGAATCCCGTCAGCATGGTGAGGACGACGACAGCACTGTGTCACCTCTACGCAGCCTTCCGACGCGTCAGCTGACCCGTACCTTCCAGGCGTTCGGCTTCGAGCGAAATGAATCAACCTACGTTGAACAGCGGGTCGTTGCGGGTTCTCCCCTGATTGCGGTCACCTCGGAAACCATCGACATACTTCGCACCGCCCACCAGATCTTCACGGAGAATTCGCCCGTATACATTGGATTCACCCAAACGGAATCTACGATCTCGTCGCAGGCGGCGAAACTCCTGGCCACCGGCCCCCGGGGTACGGGCGCCGTGGTCATTGCCGACGCCGTCTCCCCGCTTCGACACCTGATTTGGGACCCACGACTCCAACGCGGCCCCCGAGACCTCCGACATCGTCTCGTCAGATCTCAATACGGCGAGATTATCGGGCGCGTAGAAGATTTGCTCTTCGAACCTGAGCCCGTCAATCCACCGCCGGAGTTGCTGTACAGGGGTATCAGCGACGATCAGCTGCTGCTCCGGTATATCGTGGTTCGCGTTGGGAGGGGCCTCGGTCGCCAACGTCTTGCGATCCCCAGTGAACGCATCAGCATCACTCCCGATGGAGTAACGGTCGCGGTCACTCACGAGGAACTGGCATCCGCGCCGCGCTATGACAGTGAAGCCCAGCTCAGCCGCCAGGAAGAAGCGACCATCCGCCGGCATTACAACGAGCCGTTCTACTGGATCTCGGGCGTCGACGTGTAGACAGCCCGGCCCTTTCGGTCGCCACCCGCAAGACGGCCTGCCACGATTCATAGTTGTCCAAACAAGGATAAGAGTGATACGGACGTATGGAAGCGAAATGCCCCGGAGACATATCTCCGGGGCCTGCTCGATACCGCTATGGATGGGGTTCGTCGCTCACCTGGCGCAATGCGTTGAGGATGAGCTGCCAGGGCGGCTTCCCCTCTTTGGAATAGGCAATCTTGCCATTCCTGCCCACAACGATCACCGACCGCAGGATGCCCTCACCGTCAGGCTTCAGGGCACCATAGGCTCTGGCGACCTCTGCCTCCTCGTCCACCAGAAGCTCAAAGTTGAGTCCATGCGCTTTCCGGAACCTCTCGTGGCTTTCCGCATCGTCGGGATTGACACCAACCGGCTCGATACCGGCTTTTCGGAGATGCTTGAGGTTCTTTCGTATCTGGATCAGCTGGTCCGTGCAAACGGGGGTAAAGTCCTTGGGATAGAAGATGAGCATCACCCGCAACATTCCCTGCAGGTCACTCAGCCGGAAGTCCTCCCCGGTGCTTGTCTTGAGCATGAAGTCCGGTGCATCGACACCAACCTCGATCGGCATCCTGGATTCCCTCGGAATTACGGCACAGACAGCATGCGATCGAGCGCAACCTTCGCGTCCGCGCTCGTCTGGGGATCGACCTTGATCTCGTTGACGATCTCGCCGCGTACCAGATGCTCCAGCGCCCAGAGCATGTACGCCGGATGGATCCTGTACATCGTGGAGCAAGGGCAGATCACCGGATCGAGACAGAAGATCTTCTTGTCGGGCATCTGGCTTTGCAGCCTGCGCACGAGATTAATCTCGGTCCCGACAGCCCAGGTCGTTCCAGCGGGAGCATTGCGGATGGTATCGATGATGTACTCGGTCGAGCCGTCACAATCGGCCGCCTGTACCACCTCAACACGGCACTCCGGGTGGACGATCACGTTGACGTCCGGGTAGTCCACCCTTGCCTTCTCGATCTGCTCGACCGAGAACCGCGCGTGGACGGAGCAATAGCCCTTCCAGAGAATCACCCTCGCGTTGAGGAGATCCTCCTCGGTATTTCCGCCCATGGGCTGGAACGGATCCCATACCACCATCTGGTCCTGCGGGATACCCTTCTTCACGGCGGTGTTCCGGCCCAGATGCTCATCAGGGAAGAACATGATGCGCTCACCACGCTCGAATGCCCAGTCGTAGACGCGCATGGCGTTCGATGAGGTACAGACGATGCCGCCGTTGCGCCCGCAGAACGCCTTGATCGATGCAGCCGAGTTCATGTAGGTGACAGGGATGACACTGTCGATACCGAGCCCGGCCAACACCGACCAGGCCGCCTCGACATCCTCCGGCTTCGCCATGTCGGCCATGGAACACCCAGCCTCGAGATTCGGGAGGATCACATGCTGGTTCGGGCCGCCAAGGATGTCGGCGCTTTCTGCCATGAAATGTACGCCGCAAAAGAGCGTGAATCCGGCATCGGTGACGCCTGCTGCCTCCTGGGAGAGTTTGTATGAGTCGCCCTGGAAGTCGGCGAACTGGATGACTTCGTCCCGCTGGTAGTGATGCCCCAGGATCGTCAGCCGGGCGCCCAGCTCTTCCTTGAGCGCAAAGATTCGTGCGTCACGCTCTTCCGCCTGCATCTTGAAGTACTCGCGGGGAATTCGTTCCTGGCGAAGGGACCCTACGCCGTACGCCTTCAAGCGGTCATAAGCGCCGACACCTTCCTCAGGTGTGCAGGACGCGACCTCCAACTGCGGTTCGGAGAACCACATCGTTGCGGTGGTTGGGCGTTCGGCGACAGCTGTTCCGCCACCCTTGTTAGTGTCCAGTGATGCTGGCCACATTGTTTTCGATTGTGCTGTTTGCTGCACCATGTGCGGTGCCTCCCGCATGAATTCCGGAGCCCTACATCGGCCTCCGGCGAGGAATTGTGATTGGATGACGATGTCATCACATACAGGTCAACGCGCCAAATAGTAGGCGAACGAAGAGTAATTGTCAATGTGACACTAAGTACTCCGTGCGCACCGCAGTGCATCATGTCAAGCACGGGAGAAGGCCCGCGCAAGGGCACCGCTGGATTGAGTGGCGAACTCACGGTCAGAGCCACGGGTGCCAGATGCGGAGCACCGTCACGTACTAGGTTCAATCGCGGATTCGTGGTCGTAGCGCCTACGTCCTTGCCTGGTCGA
>DASYWM010000193.1:0-4189 GCA_035936075.1 Thermomicrobiales bacterium | reverse complement strand
CCTCTTCTACGGGCACTATGATGTCCAGCCGGCAGATCCGCTCGAGCTCTGGAAATCCGATCCCTTTGAGCCGGAGATCCGCGACGGCCGCATCTACGCCCGCGGTGTCGCCGACAACAAGGCGCAGCACTTCAGCCACATTGCCGCCATCCGGGCCTGGATGAAGGCCACCGGCTCACTCCCCGTCAATGTCAGGGTCCTGCTGGAGGGAGAGGAGGAGGTCGGCAGCCCGCATCTCGACGAGACCGTCCGCGCCCACCGCGACCTCTTGATGGCCGATCTCATCTATACCTCAGATGGTCCGATCACAGACGAACGCTACCCGGAGATTTCCTTCGGCGTGCGTGGCCTGCTCTATGTGGAGCTCCGCGCCACCGGTCCCAATCGCGATCTTCACTCGGGCCACTGGGGAGGTGTCGCGCCTAACCCGATCTGGCAGCTTGTCCGGCTCCTGAACACGATGATCGACGACCAGAATCGCATCCTCATCGAGGGCTTCTACGACAACGTGCTGGAGCCCACACCCGGCGCCCGGGCGGCGATGGAGAAGCTGCCCTTCGATACGCAGGAGACCATCGGCGCCATCGGCATCACCGAGATGGTCCCCCCGGTCGATCTTCCCTACGCCGACCGGATCATGGCCCAGCCGACGCTGAACATCGCCGGGTTCACCGGTGGCTATGGCGGTCCTGGCAGCAAGACAATCATTCCGTCGAAGGCGACGGTGAAGATCGACATGCGCCTGGTGCCCGACCAGACCCCGGCCGAGATCTGGGAGAAGATCGGCGCGCACGTCGAGAAGCACGGTGACGGTGTCGAGATCGTCCAGTTGGACGGTGGCATGCTGCCCTCGTTCACCCCCGTCGAGCATCCGCTCGCCGATGTCGTGCGCGATGCCGTCGAGGCAGGTTTCGGCCGCCGCCCGGTCGACATTCCATCGGTCGGCGGTAGCCTGCCCGACGCGACCTGGACGAAGACACTCGGGCTACCGTCGTTCCTTGTCCCCTACGGCGCACCCGAGCAGGCCAACCACTCCCCCAACGAGAGCTACCGCGTCGAGCGCCTCTGGCAGGGCATCACCACCTCCGCAACGCTGTTGTCGTTACTGGCGGAGCGGGAGTCCTGAGTGGCAAAGATCGGAGGGAGGCGATCCAATGAGATATGGAACGCCGACAATACTCTCAGCGGATGGGATGACCGATCTGGCATGACGCCTACTCGTATGGATCGTTGAGCGGAACGAGAGGATCAGTGAAGTCCGGTGTAGGCGCAGCTGTGGATTTGGCAGTGGGTTTCTAACGGGAACGCACGTTCTCACCGAAGGACGCCCAGTTTTCTATGCGCTGCCGAAGACCGCCGACGCCCATCCGCATCGAGCGCGTACCATCCTCCCAGCTTGCCTTCGGCCCTATAAAGACCAGCACGGCGTAGCCAACCCCGGCGGCAATAACCAGCGAGAAGGCCGCATACATCCATCGCTCCCGCGCGAGGTGCAGAACTCCCGCGACGAACGCCCCTCCCCACAGCAGCCAGAGCGAAATGACCGACTAGGCGGGCGCCGCGGTACGTCCCTCCACCTTCGGTGTCCGGGCGAATGGCGTTCGCGTCCCTGTCACGCCCTGCTGAACCGACTTCAGCACACCGGCCAGATTGATCGGCAACAGCATGATATTGAAGGCCGACACCCGCAGGATATCGCCCGGCAAATACCCGTTGAGCAAGAGGTCTCGCCAGTACATCGAGAAGTAGGCGGCGGCCAGCACCGGCAGCCAGGCCGAGAGGAGCTCGGCATCAACCGGCAGGAAGAGCAGCGTCAGCATACCGATGCTGCCTGTGGCGATCGATGAGAGGTAGTGCAGCCGCACCAGGAACGACGGGATCGTGATCGCCTGGAAGGGCCGCGTCAATGCGTTCTGGACCAACTTGGGGATGATCAACAATCCGCCATTGGCCCATCGCCGTCGCTGGATCAGCAAGGATCCGAAATCTGGTGGAGTTGCACTGAAGGCGAGCCTTTCGGGATAGTTATGCAGTCTCCAACCACGTGCTGCGAGATCAACCGTCGACTCTGTGTCTTCGATCACTGTGCGGTCCTGGATGAACTTGGAAACGAGGTATCCGCCTTCCTCCTCCTCGGTCCGGATGTCATCCAAGGATCGCTTCCGCAGCAACGCGTTCGCCCCAACCCAGAAAGTTGCGTCGCACCATGTGAATCCCTGATGCACGATGTACTGGATGTCCGTCGTCGCACCTGCGATCCGCTCCAGGACGCCGGGCGCGTTTGGGATGGCGGTGTAGGGCGTTTGCACGACCGCGACCAGCTCATTGCCCGGTTCGGCAAAGACGGAAGAGAGCCGGAGCGCGTAGTCTGGCCTCAGCATGCTGTCCGCATCAAGCGTCAGGACAGACGCGGCATCCGGGATCGTGAGGACGCCGCGTCCGCCTGGAGTCCCGTCGGCGACATCCAGACGGATTCCATCAGGGTACCAGCGCTCACGCACCGTCTGCCCGAGCAACCCAATGTACGTGTTGAGGTTCGCCGCCTTGTTCGCCTCCTGCGACACGTTCCGGTAGCGCTTGCGCTCGAAAGACGTGTGATCTCGACATCAAAGAGATCCGTCAGCCGCTGATACTCGCGGGCAACATCTTCCGTCGTCGATCTCCCGTGCAGATCCACCACCAGCCGACGTGCACTGTCGATCAGGAGTGATTTGTGCTCCTGGAACGTGATGGCAAGGAAGTGGTGATCCGTGTGATCGCTCGGATAGCCCTCGGCCACGCACCGATCCATCCATGCAACCAGCCCGTTATACACACCGAGAAGCTCCCTTAACTCAGTCTGGGCATCGACGGGGCCGCTACCTTGTCGCGCATCGAACCCTCGAAATGCCTTCCCAACCAGGTCCTTTGGCTCCTGAAGCAAGGTGGTGATCTCGCCGAGTACCCGCCGAGCGGCCACCAGCAGCTCAGCGCTCTCGCGGTCCTTGGGATGCGGCGGGTCATCCAGCAGGAGCACGACACGCTTGCGCGGATGGTGCTGCAGCGCAGCCGAGAGCAAGGTCTGCCGGATCGTGCGAGCATCCTCCTTATAGGAAGGCACCAGCGCGACGATTGGCTCGGCCCTGTCCCAGTGCCTGGCAACGATGTCCCCGAAGGCAGGAGGGCTATGCCGCATCCGGCGCAGGTTGTACCCAATACGCGTCATAAGAGAGACAACATTGCCGTAGATGAGGATGAAGATAACCGCAGTGAAGAGGCCGATCCTTGCCACTTCCGGGCCATCCTCACCAGCGTGGAGGAGGGCGAAGAGTAAATCTTTCGCTAGGAACATCGTGGCGATCTTCGTGACGACGAGCATACCGGCGGTGAGAATGATCTCCCGCTGCGGACGGGAATTCCGTCGGGCAGCAGATATCGCGAACATATACGGGTCCCCAGCATACGAGCAGCACATCTGACTGTGGCGCAAGAACAACGTCGCCCGAGCCAGGCCCGAGCGAAGTTGCCAATGCTAGTGGATCATCCGTATATCGTCAAAGGCACTTTCGTATACTGCTGCCGGCATTCCCCACCCTGGCCCAGAGGGAGGGAGCGATTCCCCGAGTACCTGTATCGGGTAGCATGGCGCCAGAGATGTCGCTCGCTCTTGCACGGAGGTGCTCCCATGCCTCGCCCACTAAAGATCGGGGTTCAGCTCCCCGAAGTTGAGTACGAATACACCTGGCCGCAGTTGAAAGAGATGGCCGTCATTGCCGAGGAGATCGGGCTGGACTCGATCTGGCTCGGTGACCACCTGATGTATCGCTACGCGGATCCCAAACGTGCCCCGCGCGGCCCCTTCGAGGCGTGGAGCACGCTTGCCGCCCTCGCCGCAGTCACAGAACGCGTTCAACTCGGTCCGCTTGTTGCCAGTGCCCTCTTCCACAGCCCGCCGATGATCACCAAGAAGGCCGCCACAATCGACCAGATCAGCAACGGCCGCTTTGTGCTCGGGCTTGGCGCAGGGTGGCACGAGCCGGAATATCGCGGCTTCGGCTTCCCCTACGACCACCGCTTCAGCCGCTTCGCCGAAGCGTTCGGCATCATCCGCGAACTGATGACAACCGGTGAATCCACCTTCCATGGCGAGTTCTACGATATCGACGGCGCCTTGCTCTTCCCGAAGCCGGTCCAACCCGGCGGCCCGCCG
>DASYWM010000192.1:0-7053 GCA_035936075.1 Thermomicrobiales bacterium | reverse complement strand
CCGCTGGCGAGGATGAGCGAGAGATCCTCGCCAGCCAGATGATCGAGTGAGTCGACCCCGGCCGGGTTGTCCGCCGGGGCGACGATGACCAGCCGGTTTGTGGTGAAGGCAACGGGGCCACCTGTGATGAGACCGGATGCGGACGCTCCCTCCATCGATCGCATGTCGGCGGTGGCGAGCACGTCCGCCCGGGCTCCCTGCTCCAGCTGGGTAACGAGCGTCTGCGAGCCTGCCGTCTCGATCACGATATCCAGACCCGGATGCGCCTCCTCCAGCCGCTGTTCCATCTCGGCGAATGCATCGATGAGTGATGCAGCCGCCAGGATCGTCAGGGTTCCGCCATCTTCCGGGAACGCAGCATCGGGCACTGGCGCAGCGGTCACCGCGGGAGTTGCTCGGGAAACCACTTCGTCGTCACAAACCACCTCGGCCGAGACATCCTGTGGGAGAAACGGGAGCGCAAGCAGGGTGGGCAACATGGCCAGGAGCAACAACATGGGAACGTGACGAGACGAGTGATGTCTTCCGGGCATGAGCCGCTCCATGATTAGTCAATCATTGAATAGGACCTCAGTATACAGAGGTTTCTTCAAACGTAGAACGGGGCATTACAGGAGTCTTCGGCCGGTGATCGCTTCCCATGCGGCGGGGTCGGTGGCGCCTTCGGTGATGATCACAAGGACGTGACTGGATGCGTCCATCTTGAGCCGCTTCCGGATCTCCGGCCAGTTGGGGGATGTGGCCAGCGACATCAGCCCCGCCACACCCGCCGCACCCGTCTCACCGGCGACAACGCCTGCGTCGGCAAGCATCCTCATCGCACTCCGTGCGGCGTCATCCGGGATCGCCAGGGCAAGGTCAATACCGGTTTGGAGCAGCGGCCAGGCAATCGGAGAGGGGATGCCGCAGTTCAGCCCCGCCATGATCGACCGGTGAGGGCCGGGCACCTCTGTCAGCTCCTTCTCGCGGATGGACGCCAGGATGCACGCCGCGTCTTTCGGCTCCACGCTGACTACCTTTGCTTTCCACGGTCTGGAGGCAAGGATGGCCGCGGTCCCGAGCGCTCCAACCCCCATCTGGATGAAGAGCTGCGTCGGCGCATCGTCCATCTGCTCAGCGGCCTCCGCGAAGATCGTGCTGTACCCGGCGATCACATCGCGCGGGACCACCTGATAGCCGTCCCAGGCAGTATCAGAGATAACCAGATGGCTTCTGTCCATGAGCGCTGCTGATGCCACGATCGCATCGTCGTAGGTGCCATCGATGACCTCGACCGCAGCCCCTTCGCTTTCGATCGCATCGATGCGCGCCGGGGCCATCCCGGCCGGGACCAGGATGTGGGCCCGTTGACCAAGTTGACGAGCCATGTGGGCAACCGCGCGCCCATGGTTGCCGTCCGTCGCCGCGACGAAGGTCAGCTCACCAAGCGGCGTTATCTGTTGGCGGAGATCGTCAAGGGATTCCCATCGCTCCTCAAGACCGGGAAGGCGACGGCAGAGCTCTCGATAGATGGCCCAGCTGGCCCCGAGGATCTTGAACGCGGGCAAGCCGAGCCGGGTCGTTTCGATCTTGGCGGTAATCCGGCCAATACCCACCTCCCGGGCGAGATCGGTCAGCTCGACGATGGGTGTTGGCTCGTACCCCGGCAGGAGCCGATGGAAAGGGAGCGGGGGAGCGCCCTTCCGGGCTTCCGGAATCACCCGGGGAAAGGTATTCCAGACCATGTCGCTGGGTGGCGGAACCATCACGGTGCTGCCTCCAGTTCATCCAGCCAGGAAGCCACCGCGCGGTTCTGGGCGAGGCGAAGCCCGATCACCGTGCGCATGAAACGGTCATCGGCTGTCGCATCGGGTGTCTCCCGGAGTTGCTGCTCCAGCGAATCGATGAGGGATTGGATAACAGCACGCTGGCTACGGATCAGGATATTGGCCTCCTCACGCCCGGTATGCCGGGCAAACCACAGCTTGAGCAGGAACTCCAACCGCATCTCTCTTGTCGCCTGGACAGGTGTGTCAAGCCATGCACCGAGCGTTGCGCGGCCTGTTTCTGTCAGGGCATGGAGGTGACGGGTCGGGCGGCCCTCCTGGTGCTCGGTGGTGGAGGTGATTAGCCCGCGTTGAGTCAGCTTCTTCAGGTAGTGATAGAGCATCCCGGATTCAAGCCGAATGATTGCACCGATCGCCCCCTCTGTCATCCGGCGGTTCAGGTCGTACCCGTGAATGTGTCCATCCTCCGGCGCCAGCGAGATCATTCCAAGCAGGGTGAACTCCGCCGGGGTGAGGCGATCGCGTTTGCGCGCGCTGACGGCGGAGTTCATGATCATCTGGTCCTTCGTGAGCGTCGCTACGCACCGGTGCGGCGCCTCTGTCTTCGATCAGTCTCCCGGAATGTGAAGTTATGCGGGAGCATGCACCGCCCGGTGTGCTGCTGCGGGCTGGACGCTGACACGAGAGATGCGGAGCCCGTCCATCTCCTCGACCCGAAAGGTAACGCCACCGACAGAGGTGACCTCGTCACCGACCCTGCCAGGGCGACCCAGCGAGGAGAAGACGTATCCACCCAGCGTCTCGACATCATAGTCCTCGTTCTGGAGGTCAATCATGTGCTCCTCGCGGAGCTCGGTCAGGTTCATCAGCCCATCGAGATAGAGCACGCCATTGGTGTCCGGGCCGAACTCTCCCGATGTGTCCTCTTCGTCCTGCACCCGTCCCACAAGCTGGGTGACGATGTCCTTCAGCGTAACGATGCCGGCGGTACCTCCGTACTCGTCGATGACGACCGCGATCTGGACGCGCTTCTCGCGCATCAGCGTCAGCACCTCCGCCGCTGCCAGGGTTTCCGGTACGACGGTTGGCTCGAACATGTACTCCCGGACGTCGAAGGGAATCTCCGGATCGGCTGTCTCACCGCTATGAAGTGCGTCCTGGCGATCCCGGAGCTTCTGCAGGAAGAGCGGGAGCAGGCGTTTGGTCTTGATAATGCCGACGATATTATCCGTGTCTCCCTCGTATACCGGGAGGCGGGTGAAGGCGGACTCCGCCATGATGTTGATCACATCCTCCAGCGTTGCCTCAAGTGGGAGGGCCGTGACCTCTGTTCGCGGCACCATCACGTGACGTGCCTGCATGTCCGTGAAGACGAAGGCACGACCGACAATGTCGTGCGCGGTCTGGTTGACGAGGCCAGCCTCGCGGCTCGCGTCGATCGAAAGCATCAGCTCCTCGGCCGATTGCACCAGCTCGTGCCCGGAGGCCGGCTGGATGCCGATGAGCTTAACCACCTGGTTTCCGATCCAGTTCAGGCTGAAGATGAACGGGCGGAAGATAACAAAGAAGGTGTGGATTGGGCCAGCCACCACCAGCGAGGTCTGGTCCGGGCGCTGCAGCGCCAGGCTCTTCGGCGCAAGCTCACCGATCACGATATGGAGTGCGGTCACCAGCGAGAATGCCAAGATGAAGGAGATTGCATGAGTGGTGCGACTGCCGATCTCGAAGGGCAGTTGATCGATGACCGGGTGCATGAGCGTGGCGACGGCAGGCTCGCCGATCCAGCCGAGCGCGAGACTGGAGATAGTAATGCCGAGCTGGGTCGCGGCAATGTAGGTGTCGAGGTGGTTGAGCCGGTCCAGCACACCGGTCGCACGTCGGTCTCCCTCGGAGACAAGTTGCTGGATACGGGTACGACGAACGGAAACAAGTGCGAACTCGGTTGCGACGAAAAAGCCGTTCGCCAGAACGAGGAGAACGACGGCAACGAGTCCAATGGTGGTACTAATGGTGGCCTCCCAAGCCTGGAGCGGACGACGCACGAGGGCCCGCGGACCCATGTGGAGTATGGGAAAGAACCGGCATGAAGGCCGGGGCGGGCGCGTCGCTGACGAGCACGTTCAATAGTAGAGGAAAGCGCGCCCGCACTCCACCAGGTTCAAGGGTGTACGTTCGCGTCCGGGTGGAGACGTGCTACGATGACCGAAAGTGTTTGTTCTCGCGCTGAAAGCAGGGCAGCCCGCGTATCATGGCACGCTCCCCGTCGCCGTCTCCCTTCCGATCCCTATCCGCATCCACATCTGGTTCGGATGTGCTCGTCGAATTGCTGTCATCCCGGGTTCGGGCGGCGGTGCTCGGTTTCCTTGTTGCACATGGCGAGGATCGTTTTTCGCTCACCGAGCTGGCCCGCTTTCTCGATCTTTCGATCAGCAGCGTGCAGCACGAGTGCTACAAGCTGGAGCGGCTGAAGGTCCTCAAGGGCCGGCGTGAAGGCGCCTCCCGCCGCTACTGGCTGGATCATGAGACGCCATTTGTTGCGCAGCTGATCGATCTTGTCGCGACCGTGCTCGGGCCCGAGTGCCTGCTAGGCCACGCGCTGGCCGATGTCCAGGGGCTCCAGGGAGCGCTGCTGGCAATGACGCCGCAGCCGCAGCTGGTGCTCATCGGGGAGCTTGGGCTGGAAGAACTGGAGATCGTCCAGGGCCGAGCCGCCTCCCTCCTGGGTGTCGATCAGGAGACGATCGATATCGCTTTTTACGACTCGGCCTCCTGGGTCGACCATCGTGCGGGAGATTCTGCCCTGATGTCGAGGCTGCGCCAAACGGAGCCGATAATGCTTGTCGGCGACGGCGCCAAGATCTGGCCGGGTTGGCCCCGGATGAACACCTCGTCATTCTGAGCGGATGCGAAGAATCCTACGCGAAGCGCATTAGTTGTACGCGACTATCACGATGGCGACACATGGAAAAATGACCCTGTCAGCATTGGCTCTGCCAAGGTCATCTCCCTCCGGGCAAATTAGCAATTCCGTAGGAATTGGGCGGACGCGGTCCGTTGTGTGCTCCCGCAGTCAAGAATGGGTGACATAGTTGAGTAAGGGAAGAGTATTTCTGTGAGCACGATGGCGAATGAGACCCCAACGGAATCCACACTGCTTGTCGGTCAGTCCGGCGGCGCGACAGCGGTCATCAACGCCAGTCTTGCCGGCGTCGTGGATGCCGCCTGGCGGAGTGGTGAGTTCGAACGGGTGCTGGGCCTGCGCAACGGGATCGAAGGGCTCTTTCAGGAGCGATTCGTCGATCTCACCCGGCAGGACCAGGATCTCATCAACCGCATTGGGCGGACACCGTCGGCTGCCCTGGGAACTGGACGCTACAAGCTACGTGACGAGGATCTCGACCGCGCCGTGATCGCGATGCGGCGGCTCGGCGTCACTGCCTTCGTCTACATCGGCGGGAACGACTCCGCCGATACCGCCCACCGCCTCGAAGCCCACGCCCACACTATCGGCTACGAGCTGCGCGTGATGTCAGTGCCGAAGACGATCGACAACGATCTGCCGGAGACCGATCACTGTCCCGGTTACCCTTCCATTGCCCGCTATCTTGGCAATGCGGTGAGGGATGCGACCTACGACACGCTGGCGTCGCCACAGCTCTATCCCGTCAAGTTCGTGGAGGTCATGGGGCGGGATGCCGGCTGGGTCGCCGCCGCCGGTGCCCTGGGGTTCTCCGGGGCGGAGATCGATCTCGCCCCGCTGGTGCTGCTTCCCGAGCGGGCCCCGCAGTCGGTGGACGATGTCCTTGCGGCGATCGATGCTGACGTCCGGCGGCGCGGTTTCTCGATCGTCGTCGTGCCGGAAACCATGCACACGTCATCTGGAAGGCACTTCGGGGGTGACGAGCCGGAGTACGTCGACGGCTTTGGGCATCCCTATTTCCCGAGTACCGGCGCGGCAATGACACGCCTGGTTTCCCAAAAGCTCCAGCTCCGTGCCCGCTACGACAAGCCCGGCACCGCAGCGCGGATGTCGATCGCGCTCGCCTCGGAGGTCGATCTCGACGAGGCGTATCGGCTTGGCGCCGGGGCCGTGGATCGAATGGTGGACGGCGCGTCGGGATTCATGACCGCGATCTCCCGCACCTCCGACGATCCGTACACGTACGACATCATCGCCGTCCCGCTGGAGAAGATCGCCAACCAGGTGCGCCACCTGGATGACGCCTTTATCGGCGCGGACGGGATGTCGGTCACACCCGCGTTCCACGCATACATGCGGCCACTGCTGGGCAAGGAGCCTTTCCCGCCATACGGCCGGTTTGGCTAAAGTGTCTGGGCAGGTAAGCGGTTTCGCTGTTACCTGCATTCGGCGCGAAGAAATTGTCATCTCGGCCGTGTCGAGGAACCATGCTCTCCATCGTCATTCTGGGCCCACAGGCGAAGAATCCCCCGGCGAAGCCGGTCATCGGAGGAGCTGGGTCGCGAAACTACAGTGCAAGGCGACGATCGGAATGACAAAGGGTCCTCCGAATGGAGATGCCACGATATGCAGATTACCCTGCTATACCGCCGGATGATCCGCACTACGCTCCTTTGGCAATGTCATTGTGAAGATCGCCCCTCCATCCATATTGTTGCCAGCTACGAGTGTCCCGCCGTGAGCCTCCACGATACGCCGGGCGATCGTCAGCCCGAGTCCGGCACCGCCGGTCTTCCGGTTCCGCGATGATTCACCACGGTAAAGTGGGTCGAAGAGATGAGGCAAGTCCACGTCCGCAATCCCTGGACCGGTATCCTGAATTGAGATGCTCGCACTCGACTTCGATTCCCACCAGCTAACGCGTACGGTGCCACCCACATCCGTGTGTCGCAGGGCGTTGTCGAGCAGGTTCTCGACAGCCCGCGTGAGCAGGTGGCTGTCGGCCTCCACCTTGACCGGTGTGGATGCTGCATTCAGCGCGATGTGAATGCTGTTCGTTTCGGCCCGTGGTCGCATCCCTTCGATCAGGTGGGGCAGGAATACGTCGAGGTCGAGCAACGTGCGGTTGGGTGCCTCTTCCATATATTCCATGCGCGTGAACGTGAAAAGGTCAGATATGAGCCGCTCGAGCACGGCAGCCTTATCTTGGGCGACAGCGATATAGCGGTCCCGCTTCTCGGGTGTCGTGGCGATTCCCTTCTCCAGCCCTTCCAGTGAACCCCGGAGCGAGAAGAGCGGCGTGCGGAGATCATGCGCGATTGCGCTGATGAAGAGGCGACGGTCGCGCTCCATGGCAACCTGGCGCTG
>DASYWM010000191.1:0-4033 GCA_035936075.1 Thermomicrobiales bacterium | reverse complement strand
CATGGACACCTGGCGAATCGCGCGTATTTATGGGGACTTCTCGAAGCAAACCGGAATGGGATGGAATTAACAGGAATAGTCAGGAATGATTGGAATAGTCTTGTTGCGCACCTGCTCCATCCACAAGAGCACATCGGCATGAGCGGCATCGATGACCTCGATGTGTCCAATGCCGTCGTAAGCCCGATACATGACGTTGGTGCCGGCCCTGCACATGCCATCGACGAAACTCCTTGTCGTCTCCACAGGCACGGCATCATCAGCTTCGCCCTGGACGATGAGGATCGGCATCGCGTACGGGCCGGTTTGGGGCGTGTTGGCTTCCACAATGGTGCTGATTCGATCCAGGGCACGGGGGCGGATCAAACTTGACGGCCGATCAAACAGCGTTACCAGGAACGCAGGTACCAGGCAGGCGTCTTCGACAACGTTGTGCAGTATGTCCTTGCCACGGGCAGTCAGCAGCGCGTCAATGTGGATCTCCGGATACTCCTGCGCCCACGCCGCGACCGTCATCAGCGGCATCGACACAATACCTCCCCGGGCATTCGTTTCGATGAGATGGGTAAACATCGCCTCGAGATTGGCGGCGGGAGCCTCCGCGACGACGCCAAGCACCGAGAGTTCCGGCGCATAGGTCGGTGCAAGTTGCCCGGCAAACAGGGCAGCATGGCCACCCTGGGACTGTCCCCAGATCAGGAGCTCGGGCTGGAGGGTGATCCCTGGAAAGGCAAAGGCCGCTCGTGCAGAGTCGAGAATGTTCCGTCCTTCCAGCTCGCCCAGCAAATACGACGAAGGGCCCGGGGCGCCCAGGCCCTGATAGTCGCTCATCACCACGACGTAACCAGCGTTGACCAGTGGCGCCACAAACAGGTCGTAGCTGCTGGGACCACTCCCGGAGGGTCGGTAGGGATCAACCGAAGGCGCACATTCCTGCCCGATCCCAACTGAGCCATGACCAACCGCGACCAGGGGATATCCACCGTCCGGGGGTGGTGCGACGGGAGCAACCAGCAGGGCCGAAACAGCAACACTCTCGTCGGCGGAATTCGTAGAGACATAGAGCATCCGCCACATTCGCGTGCTGGAAAACGCTGATCGCATCTCTTCAACGCGAATGATCTCGCCAGGATGACGATCCTGGATATCAGGGGGAGGATTGTAGAATGCATTGGCTGGGGCCGTAGACGCTGCCTGAGGGACCACAGATCCGCTCACAAGCATCAGGACGACCAGGAACGGCAGAACCGCGACGATGCCCTTGGGACCGGTCATTGTAAGGCAGCCTCTTTCAGGCAGCATTATCCGCAGCACGCATGAAGGAGATTGATTCAATCACATGCCGCATCCGCTACATAAATCGACATGACGGTGATATGCGGAGTATACAAGTGCCGTGTGGTGGCCACTTGGGCATCAGTGCAGCCCGGGTTCATCGACGCGGCATCTGGAATCCCGGATGGAGTAGAACGCAGGAGAGGCCGATGGTAATGCTTGGGCTGCCTGACGTTGCTGGCAACAACATCTTCCCGCCTCATGTACGGTCACCTGAGCAGCGCGATGATTCCGACGCCAGTAATCATCGACAGCACGATGTTGTTCGTGCGAATAACAACCAGCCAGACGACCACAGCGGCGAGAAGCCCGGCAACGCCTCCTGGGCCACCGCCGGTGCCACAAGCGCGACAAGCGTAACGCCCGGCAGTTGGTTGAGGACTCGATCCAGCGCCGGTGATGCCGGCATCCTTCCGACCAGCATGTAGCCACTGATACGGGTCACATAGAGGATGGTCACCATGCCCAACATGGTGACCAGAAGTTGCCTGTCCATCACGCAACGTTTCCCTGGGACACCCCGACGGCGACACCCGCGACAACCCCTGCAATCAAATGCCAGTGGTCACCGACGAGACGCTCCATGCCGATCGCGACGGCTGCCGAGATCAGCCATGGCAGCACATCGATGCGGCCCCGGTGCACCCCAGCGAGGATGCCGATGAATGCAACCGAGGCCGCGAAGTGCAGGCCCCACGCGGTCGGGTCTCCAAAGTGATCCCCCGCCAGCGCACCGATCGCCGTGCCACCCGTCCACCCGATGAAGAGGGCGAGGTTGCTGCCGAGAAAGAAGCCCGTATCCCGGTGACCTGCCTCCCTCTCACCGAGCGTCAACGCCCAGCTCTGGTCCGCGCTCAGGTAGAGGGCCGAGAAAACCAGCCAGCGTGGCCATCTGGGGAACCAGCCGCGCATGGTGAATCCGAGCAGCACATAGCGCAGGCTCACGAGCAGTGTTCCACCCCAAATCACAAGCACGCCCGCATGGCTATCCATCAGGTCCAGTGCAAGCATCTGCGCCGTTCCGGAGTAGACGAAGATCGACATCAGCAACGACGTTATGCCACTCATGCCGCTCGAGGTAGCAAGCGCCCCGAAGGTAGCGCCAATTGCCATTGTGCCCACCGCGAAGGGCAACGTGACCCGGAATCCCGTCCGGATCGCTGGGAGCGTACATGAGGCGGGTTTATGCGCTTGAGGCGAAACAGAAGCCGCGTGCCGGCTCATCGCGCTGACATTCCAGGTACTTGCGTGCCAGGGACAGCAATTGACAGGATGATTTCGGGCGTAAGGATTACTGTTGCCGTGAGGATTGCTTGCAGTTTACCGGGTGAGGACTAATCGACCACGAGTGGTCCCCTTGTTAGCGCACTTGCCACCTGACTCAATAGAGTGGTGACAATTTTTGTTCACCGGGTAGCGGTCCGCCCGATACCCGGTGAACCCTTTCTGGCAGTTACTTTGGGCCCTCGGCACAGGCACCAGAAGGTCGTACGGCGACGCTTGCGATCCTCAAGAGAACGATATTCCTGGTGCGGAAGACGAGCAACGTCCTGGTCGGCTTTTACGACATGCTCGACTGGCGGCAGCAGGCTCCAATGCCAGCATCCGGTCCAATCGCAGGCGGAAGATCTACATCAGCAGGCCCGGGAGCGAGTTCTGCCCCTAGCTGTCCCGGGAGCGACGGACGGCACGCCGCCGCCGGGCGGCTGCCAACTCCTGTGCAAGCTCGACATCATCCGCTGCGTCCGCAGTCCAGCTCACACCACGCCCTGCCAGTTGCTGCTCCTCCGAGCGCAGGCTTTCGCGGCTGTCGTAGGGAAGGGCGCTTACACGGTCGACCGCAGCCCCGATTGCATCACCCGGATGCCGCAGGACACCAACGGCCAATTCGATGCCGGTTCTCTGCATTCTGCCAAACGAAGACGGATTGACCATGGCGCTGCCTCTTTTCCTGATATCACCAGATAAACGATTACGGTGGTGACGAGGTATTATTCACAAAGTAGCGGACAGGCCGTTACCTGTCAAGTCTCTTTGGTGGTTACTTTATGGCACAAGTCCAGGAATCAGAAAGTCGCACGGCAACGCCGGGAGATCTCTCGATCGTGCAATCTTTCCTCAACTCGGTTGACCTGGAAGAGGGACGGGAAGATTTCGGCACGCCGTCCGGGCTCGTGGCGTGGATTGCAGGTCACGGCCTGGCGGAACCGGGTTACGTGCCGTCAGAGGGAGATCGGTTGCGAGCGATCGAGGTGCGTGAGGGCATACGCGACCTCCTTCTCCCCCATGGCGGTGACGACGTGCCCAAGGGAACCGCCTCGCGCTTGAATGAGGCGTTCGGGACCGTGTTGCTCACCCCGGTCTTTGCCGAGGACGATGGGTTGAGGCTTCAACCGGCGGGAACAGGTCTCGATGCCGTGTTTGGCCGCCTGCTGCAGATCATCTACGCGTCATCGATCGAGGGCACCTGGCAGCGGCTGAAGGTTTGCCGCAACGATGCGTGCCGATGGGCCTTCTACGATGCATCAAAAAACCGCTCGGGCGTCTGGTGCACCATGGCAAGCTGCGGGAGCAAGATGAAAGCGCGGTCCTATCGCAGGCGAGTGCGGTCGAGCTCTCGATCGCCGTAGAATCCGTAATGAACGCTGCTCGGGTGTGGCGAGGCGTCCTGTGCCGTGGCATCAGCGCGGCACAGGAC
>DASYWM010000190.1:0-4666 GCA_035936075.1 Thermomicrobiales bacterium | reverse complement strand
TCTCAGGACCGCAAGGATGTCTCGCACTTCCTTGCGCTCGTAGAAGCGAACTCCGCCGACGATCCTGTAGCGGAACTCGCTGGTGCGGAACGCTTCCTCCAGCGCGCGGCTCTGCGCCGTGGTCCGGTACATCACAGCGACGTCCTCGGGGCGGCAGACTCCCCTGGCCGTCATGCGTCGTATCTCACTCACGATGAATTGGGCCTCGTGCTGCTGGTCGGAGAGCTCCCGGACCTGGATTTTCTCGCCTTCCTCGTTAATGGTGCGGATTCTTCTGTCGATGCGTTGCTCGTTATCCCGGATCACCCGATCCGCAGCCTCGACGATCCGCTGCGTCGATCGGTAGTTAATCTCGAGGTGGATCTGCGTCGCAGCCGGGTAATCTTTCTCGAAATCGAGAATGTTCCGGATATCCGCCTGCCGCCATGCATAGATCGACTGGTCAGGATCACCGACCACAAAAAGATTGCGATGGAGGTCGGCCAGCGCGGAGACAAGGACGTATTGGACCCGGTTAGTGTCCTGGTACTCGTCGACCATGATGTAGCGGAATCGTTGCTGGTAGCGTTCGAGGACGCCGGGGTCGTGGTCGAAAAGGCGAATCGGCAGGCCGAGAAGGTCGTCGAAATCGACGGCGTTGGCCCCTCGCAGGAGTTTTTCATATTCCTTGTAGACGCGGACAACAATCTCGTCGTCGTAGGTCTCCGCCTCGTTCGCCACCTCCTCGGGGGTCATGAGCACGCTCTTCGCGGCCGAGATGCGGGAGAGCATCCGGCGGGGCACAATCTGCTTGGGGTCAAGGCCAGCATTCCGGATCGCCGTCCTTGCGATCTCCATCTGGTCCCCGTCGTCGTAGATGACGAAGTTTCGCCGCAGCTGCAAGTGTGCCTCGACACTCAGCGGGTTCTGACGCAGCATCCTTACACCGAGCGAGTGGAAGGTCCCCATGACAAGACCATCTGTGGCGGCCTCACCGATGAGCCGGTCGATACGGTCCCGCATCTCCCGCGCGGCCTTGTTCGTAAAGGTGACTGCGAGGATCTGATCCGGGCTGACTCCCTGCTCACGAATCAGGTACCCGATGCGGTGGGTGAGCACTCGCGTCTTGCCGGAACCTGGACCCGCAACCACCAGGACGGCGCCTTCTGTGGTCGTGACGGCTTGCTGCTGGTCGGGATTGAGGCCGGCAAGGAGAGGAGATTGAAGGTCCGTCATAGCGTGAATGATTTCCATTCAGGTGGTGGCAGGCCGAGGCCCGGAACGGCACATGAACGCGGTGAGAATGGATGGTGTCCGGGGATCGGACGACCCCCTCTATCGTTCCTGAGTGTAGCATCCGGATGTCGCGACGCCGCACGATCAGGGGGTGCTGCATTTGACATGGGTAGGGGCGTTTGTTAGGATTTTCGCGTCAAATGTCGACGTAGCTCAGTGGCAGAGCTAGGGACTCATAAGCCCTCGGTCGGTGGTTCGAATCCACCCGTCGGCACCAATTCCCCTCGATCGGACAGATGTATATGACGTATGAGCGGACCTTGAGCGCAGCGCGGCGGGAGTCCGGCCTCATTCAGCGGGTGCGCGCCTCACTGTTGCGCGGTTTCCCCGACCCGGCGTCACCTCACATTTTGGTTGCCTGCTCGGGCGGGCGGGACTCGGTCGTGCTCGCTCATCTCGTCCAGCAACTCGTCAGGATGGGCCTGATACGCGCTACCATCGCGCACATTGACCATGCCCTGCGCCCGGATTCCGCCGATGCCGCACGAATGGTGCAAGCTTTTGCCTCCAGGATCGGCTTGCCGGCTCGCGTCGCCCGGTTGAGCGCTGATGCAGTGAATCGTCATCCTGGCATGGGGCTCGAGGAGGCACTGCGCCGGGAGCGCTACCTCGCACTGGCCGGGATCGCTGGCGAAATCGCCGCCGATGCCGTGGCGCTCGCGCATCATCAAGGCGATCAGGCTGAGACTGTGCTGTTGCACCTCGTCCGGGGCGCGGGACTGCATGGTGCAGCCGGCATGCGGGAATGGTCGCTCATCAACGTCCCATGGTGGGTGCAAAGCTGTGGCGGCGTGCCGCTAAAACTTTGGCGCCCCCTGCTGCCTGAATCGGGGGGTCAGATCGCGTCCTGGCATAGTGATCACAATCTTCCCCTTTACGAGGACAGTACCAACCAAGACCTCAAGATCCGCCGGAACGCAATACGTCACATCGTCCTTCCCCATCTCGAGGATATTGTTCCCGGCGCAACCGCCAACCTTGCCCGATTCGCCGATCTCGCGGCCGAGGACAATGAGGTGCTCGAAGGCATGGCCGAGGAGCGTGCATCGGTTGAGCGCGACGGCAGCCTGCATCGCAAAGTTATCGTTGACGCCCCTCGAGCGATCCAGCGCCGGATCGTGCGACAGTGGATTTTGGGGCGGATGCTGGATATTGAATTGACGGCGAACCGAATCGATGCTGTCTGTCGCCTGGCAAAGGCGAACCGGAGCGGGTCGCGGGTGGAGGTCGGCGGCGGGTGGGCCGTGCAGATTGATCGCGGTGTACTATCGCTCGTTCCTGCCCTGCAGGCACCATGCGCGGACGGGGATGTGGCTTCAGCAGATTAAGCGAGCGTCAAGAGGCATGACCACAGGGGCAAATTCCATGGATACGTCAATTTCTTCAGACGACCTTCAGGCGATCGAGGTGCCGGACCACAAGAAGGCCCGGGGTGTCGCTCGCGTGCTTATTTCGGAGTCCGAGATTCGGGACGCGATACATACCATGGCGCGGGAACTCGACGAAGAGTATGCCGACGACGTCCCGCTTGTCATCTGCGTGTTGAGGGGGGCGATCGCCTTCATGTCGGATCTGGTGAAACAGATGTCGGTGCCACTGGAGATGGACTTTATGGCGATCTCCAGCTACGGCTCATCGACGAGGTCCTCGGGTGTCGTCCGCATCCTGAAGGACCTAGACGAGGAAGTGGAGGGTCGGCGCCTGCTCATCGTCGAGGACATCGTGGATAGCGGCCTGACCCTTCAGTATCTGCTGGACTATCTGGAGCGCCGAAACCCGAGGGATGTCCGGGTCGTGGCGCTGGTCAAGAAAGACAAGCCTGACGCGATCAGCGTCCAGGTCGATCGAGTCGGCTTCACAGTGCCCGACGAGTTTGTGGTGGGATACGGGTTGGACTACGCGGGCGAGTACCGGAACCTGCCGTTCATCGGTGTTCTCGACCCATCGGTCTATAACGGCGAAGGCGCGCAGCAGGCTCAGTCGGGGGATCCGGCCCAGACGTAACCGGGCATAGCGAAAAGCCTTCGCATGATCGCGAAGGCTTTTGTCTGTCTACCTGGGGTGGAGACGGGGGGACTCGAACCCCCGACCTCTACAGTGCGATTGTAGCGCTCTCCCAACTGAGCTACGTCCCCAGAGCGAATGCGAGTATACGCGACCGGGAATGAAGCGGTCAATGTGACGAGAACTGGTGCGACCGGCGGTCCAGCCCGTTGAACGCATACGGTCCCATGGGACCATATGCGAGGAAGGGACCATAAATGGCTGAAAGGAATCCGGTGAGCCTGCGCGTGATGACCTACAACATCCGGCATGGGCCGGGCAACGACCCGGAGGACCCGAAGCTTTTCGACGACTATGACCTGGAGCGGGTAGGGGAGGTCATCCGCCACGTAGATCCCCATATTGTGGCGCTCCAGGAGGTGGATCGGCTGCAGGAGCGATCGCTCGGCGTGGATCAGCCCCAAGCCCTCGGCGTACTGCTGGAGATGGAGCGTTGCTTCGGGGCAAACGTCCTGTTCAAGCCGGGCGAATATGGCGTAGCTACCCTGGGCACGTATCCCATTACTTCTTGCGAGAATGTCTCCCTGCCTACAGGGGAAGGGCGGGAGAACCGAGGAGTGCTCAAGGCGTCAATACACGTTCCGGGTTATGGAAGCATTACTGTCCTGAACACGCACTTGCAGGTGGGCCAACCGGGCTCCGAGGGGGCCGCCGTCGAGGAGAGACGAGAACAGGCATCCGTCATTGGCGATCTCGTCAGCAATGAAAATGGGCCGGTGATCCTGATGGGCGACTTCAACGCCGAGCCGGGCGATCCGGAGCTAGCGCCGCTGGCGTTCCTGAGCGATCCCTGGCGGCTCGCAGGAGAGGGCGGGGGCGGCTGTACCATCCCTTCCCATCCCGCGCTCCAGCCCTCCCTGCGTATCGACGCGATCTACGTGAACGAGGGGTTTCAGGTTATCTCGTCACGGGTCGTTCTCGATCACCCGGCACGGTTCGCCTCCGACCACCTACCTGTGGTGGCGAACCTCGAGATTGCGGGGTGGAAAGGCTGATCCGCGGCTCCTTCCAGATGATATAATGCGATGGCGCGAGAGCGTATGCGGGTGTAACTCAGTTGGCAGAGTGTTTGCTTCCCAAGCAAAATGTCGCCGGTTCGAATCCGGTCACCCGCTCTACGAAAAGCCCATGAAATCAGGGAAAACGGTCCGTCACCATGGCGGGCCGTTTCTCGTGTGTAAGCAAATGTGTACCAAATGTGTACCGGAGAAAACCGCCGGGTCTCTTAGGAGCCATGCTGGGCGATGTACGAGCGGTACTCGTAACCGCATCCGTGTACCCATTACCCCCAAAACCTCACACCGTCCGGCACCAGAAGATGTTGGCC
>DASYWM010000189.1:0-13780 GCA_035936075.1 Thermomicrobiales bacterium | reverse complement strand
GGCTGGAGCACCAGGGGCATCTCACCGACGCGCTCGGCCACGGGCGGCAGGTCCTGAGCATCAAGGGAGGGGGCTTGTGAGAAGGAGTCGATGGTGACGGGGGTCTGGGCGACGGCGTAGTCGCCACGACCGGAGGCTGTGACGAGAAAGCCGGTGGCTCCGGCGACCTGCAGGAAGCGGCGGCGGGAGTGTCGCTGCTTCATGCGCGAAGTCTTCTCGGACATAAGGGAGTCCTCCTGATGTGCGGATGCGATATCCGCAGCGAGCGACGGTGTAGCAGCCTGGAACCGGAGACAAGTCTCTGGTTTGTAAAGACAGCGACCAGACATTGCGGCCAGGGTATAGACTCACGAGTCGCGATTCCATTGTGCACGTGCGCTCATGCTACGACATCTACCCTGCCTGTGCAAGGTGCGGCACGAAAGCACTCTTTTCGGTTTTCCTGTCCAGTGTCCAGTTCTTGGCCGAAGAGGGTAACGTGCTGATATGGCTGGACGGGCTGAGATCGGTGATCCATGCCTTAGCCGGCATGGGCCGTCACGCTAAAGGACCCGCTCCTCGTTCTTGCTTTTGCGTGCAAAAGGATTCTCGTGACGCAGTCTCCCCACACCGGTGACATGCGCTGGTCGTTGACGGGTATCCGTTCGGTTTCGACCTGCCATATGTCGACGTCGTAGTCGACAAGCAACGCTCGCTTCGGCCCTTCCAGACGCAACTGCCCCGGTGTGGATGCATCAACGTGTGATGCTGACATCAGCGTGAGCGTGATGCTCTGCGGATCGCTGGTGAGCATGTAGTCATCCGAGATTGTCACCTTTGCGTCCTGGCCGCGGAGGAGTTGAACCGTTCGCTCCCACCGTTGCACTCCGGCCTCCTGTGGCCACGCGGAGGCAATATCGAGGTGAAGCACGGCGCGATCATCGGCGATATCAGCCGATACATCGGTAGCGTGGTACTCGGCACCTGGCGCCTGCTGGACCCCGTTCACCGTGGGCAGGTTATGGTAGGCGCTCTGCATCGTCCAGATCTCGTATCGTCGATCACTGAACGTTTTCTTCGTGTACTCCTCCACGCCGGCATCGATGAGTACCGGCTGGCCGTCGAGTCCGACGATGAAGCTCCCGACGTCGTTGTGGTTGTGGCTCTCGTCGTTGTGACCTCCCTTGGCGGCCAGGAAGAGCCCTTGGCTTGATCCCTCAGCTTCCCGTGCAGTCAGCACCTGGATGCCGTCGAGCCATGACTGTTTGATCAGCGGGTAGGTGGGCGGTGTTTCTGGTTGTGGTATTGGGCGGAAGTAGGGATTGAGGGTGCGATTGAACGACCGGAATTCAGTATGTTCATTCGTGAGATCAGCCTGTGACGCGGCGGCATGGGTCTGGAGTTGCTCGTCCTCGATTCGCTCACCATAGTGATAGACAACGTTCGGGTCAGGAATGGTCTTGGCGGTACCGTCTGCGAAGTTGACGTACCAGTCCCCACCGATATGCGTTCGGAGGACGTAGCGCGCTATTTCCTTGATTAGCGGCTCATCCCATACCGCAATCCTGCCTCTCGAGGCGGTGTCGAGCACGTCCAGACATTCGTAGATGCTGGCACCGGCGCGACCCCAGTACGAAATACCTTCGTCACATCCGCCATCCTCATGGTAACCACTGAGGAATTGATCGAGACCGTTCAGCGCGCGGTGCACAAATTTGGCCCGTTGCTCTTCGTCCTGCTCGATCATCAGTTCAATGGTGAGTAGATTGCTGTGAATCCAAGGGTTCCAGTTGTTCGGGGCGCGGCTGCCAGGTGGTCGGTCGAACCCCAACCAGTTCCAGTCATCGCGCTCCATATAGGGATCCAGCAGTCTGTCGCGGAGCTCCCGTTGAACGCGCTCTTTGACGATGGGAACATGATTTTCCAGGTGCTCGCCGAGCAGGTAGTCTGCAAAAGCGAGCACCGACCCCGTTTCGGCCGAGAACAACGCGACGATCGGAAATTCGGTATCCGGGAGTGCCGATTCCGGGTAACGTGTGTAACGATTGTGTGCGGGAACATCCCAGAAGCTTTCCTCACAGATCGCCCAAATGCCATTGACGATATCGTCCAGGAAACGGCCCTGGTTTTCGACACATTCGGCCATGACAAGCCGGATTAACATCTTCCGTCGGGCATATGACTCAGCCTGATAGCGGGAACGATTGCCATTCCGCTGGAACTCCATGAATAGCGTCGCCTTGAGTTCCGGCCATGACGTGCCGAGCAGCGCTTCCCCTTCCTCAATCAGGAAGTTCTTCTGCTCAGCCGAGAGCCCTTCCCAATCCCTCCGATCGGCAATTGTGGGATACGGGTGCCAGTGTCCCGGAGCAACGAGGGCGTCACGGACGGTATCGATCGTAAATCGTTCTGCGAGTTTCATGGGACCTCCTCCCAGCCGACACCCGTGAAGGAAGAAGCGCTGGGCTATACTGCCGTTTCCATGACTTCAAGGACCGTACGTCATATGAGATCCCCTGTAAACGCCTTCTACGGACGTATGTCACTGTCGCTGACCGGAATCGACCAGGATCGACCGCGCCAGTTCACTAGAAGTCTGACAGGATCGATCGTATCGAGGTGCGGACTATCGCTGAGCAGTGTCGATACCTCGTGGCTAGATACCTGGCGGATATTGCCTAGGAAGACTGTCGCAATTGCATACTCATTGATGGAGATGCTGCCGGCCACATGAGGGATAACGCTTCGTCCGAACACTATGTTGCCGGAGCCTGCTTCTCCGAACGGCTTCGCATGCTTCGCTGATCGGGCATCCCAGCTGCGGATGCCGACAACTCGATTCGAGGCCGCCGCCGCACTGATCCGGTTACCAGGCTCGAAGACCGTAAGCAGTTCTTCGCCGTCGTCGTAACCGAGAGCCGCTGCCCCTTCGATGGTTGCAATCTGCTGGTCCGGGAAGGCCGCAACGAGCCGATGGATGCGCAATTGGAGATCCCCGTCCGGGATTATGATGGTTTCGAAGGTGGCAGTCTGAGCACCAAATTGGTGGTCGTGTCCATAGCGAATCCAGCCATCTTCGTGAAGTTCCGGTGAACGCGCTGCCTCTCGGTGCGTGATGCTCGCTCCGTGCGCAATCCCGATCATTGCGTCGGGTAAGAACATGCCTTCTGCTCGTGCCGCGTTATACGGCGCGGCGGTGGAATAGACGAATTTTGCGTATTTTTGGGAGGCGTGACAGCGGCCATGGGCCGGATAGCGGTGAACATGCCCGGATGCTTTGCTTCCGGTGACAATCCAGCCGGGCTGTGGCAGCACAATAGAGAAGCTCTCTCGCTCTATGGGGAGCGGTTCCTGCTTTGCACTCCAGAATGGATCATCATCAGGGAGACTCCACAATCCTCCGAATGCCTGCATTGCCCAATACGGGGCGCCGGTAGAGATGTATGGCTCCCGGATTGCGTTTGAGCCGGTCGATGTCAGTGATTGGCGAAGTGTGCCATCCGCTCGGATCGCCCCATGCGAGACGTACCACATCATGTGGCGATAGACGATTGTCTTGAGCAAACCAACGCTATGCGGCCAGATGCCGTGACGATATGCCCAAATCGGGGCGCCCAAGCGCGCGAACTTGTACGCTCCGCTTCGGCCGTATTCTGGGTAGGCGCCGTCGGCGGCGAAGAAATAAGGGTAATGAGCCATTAACTGCCGAACCCGATCGAGGAGCTCAGCCACGCGCTCCGGATCAGCGTTACAATCAACCTCTGACCAAGCTAAAACGTGCGACGCAAACACCCAAAAGTTGTAGTCATCAAAGCGATTAGCCCCTCGTGTCGCTCCGTCATCGTACCAGCCATTGCCACAATACACGTCATCGAGATACCGGTACATCACGTCGATGATGATCCCTTGATCGAAGTCCAGCCCCAGTGCCTTTCGGACGGTGTGGTTAAGCGCCCAGAAGAGCGCCCAGTTGTTTTTCCATTCATAATGAGATGTTCGCCCGCAAAGACGCAGCCACCTCGCGATCTGATCTTGTTGATTTGCTGGTAAGGAATCCCAAATGGTTCGACGCGACTGCCATATTGCGTAGGCCACCTGTGCAGACTCGACGGTGGGTTGGGTGGTGCCACTGCTCTCTGGATCACCCCAGTATCCACGTGAATCGGGGTTCGTCCCCGCGAGCAGGGCTTGCTGGGTCAGTTCACGGATGTCGTACTCTTGATTCCGGAATCGAACCCGCGATGGGCGGGCCGGACATGAAAGCCACCCCCCCAACCCCCACATCATCCGTGTGGTGCCTTCGTAGGAACCAAACGCCTCCCTGTCATTGCGCACGCCATCGCAGATCAGGTTGGCGCCCGTCGGATCGAGTCGATCGGCCCACCCGGCGACTAGCATTGCCCAGATATCGTGGAGTCGAAGCGAATCAGCCTTCACAGCTGTATCCTCGCAATAAAGATGGACGATGGTGCGGAGCGATTAGACCAACATATACCATACGGATCCCGGGCTGAAGCATGGCTGCCCGCGAGATCGCCCGCGCCGGTATGGCAAAACATGTTGCTGTGATAGGCCGCTATCGGTGCGGTCTCAAGGGGGCTGATCGCCTTAGCCCAATTGGCTCAAAAGAACGGTTAATGTCACCGCACCAAGGCAGAATGGGTTGGTGAGGCGCTCCTCTCAGTGATCACGCGATGTCAAATCTCGGCTGGCTAGCAGGTCGTCATTGGTGAGGTTGTCCGTAAACTCAACATTTGTGCCATCCCGGTTCATTGTGTTCTGAATCAATTCCAGCCCGAGCGACACGTGGCCAGTATTCCGAATGCTCGGATCAACGACGCGCTCTTCTCGCGGGGATGTTACTCGGATCTCCCCGACGTTGGGTTGCCAGCGCTGGAGAACGGGGAGACTAACGCCGGTCTGCCGGCCACTCCCATTACTACACTCCTTCACCCTGCGCAACAACCAGTCAGCTACGATGGCAGCAGAGATTCGTCGGATTTTTCGATCTGCGGCAATATCGTAACGGTTCTGAAGCCTAGACCGATGAAGGGGGCGAGGGAATCGTTCGCCTGTTAAACACGGTTATCGGTCGTTGCTCTATCAGATAGAGCCCGTATACCAGTTCATAATGCAAGACGATGAGATGCTAGTTGCAGCACGATGGCAGACGCCTCCTGCGGTACACGTCTGCAACACCTTTTCACGGAGGTGGGTGAGTGAAGATTACGGACATGATCGTGACTCCCGTAGCCATAGCGGATGCACCGCTTCGCAATTCGGTCGGCATTCATGAGCCCTATGTGAATCGAATTGTATTAGAGCTCGTCGGCGAGAACGGGCTCTCAGGTTTCGGCGAAGCCTCGTATTCAACCAGAACCTTCGAGGATCTTGTGGCCCTTCGCCCTGACGTTATCGGACTTGATACGGCGAATCTGAATGCGATTCTGAAGGTAGTCGATGAGCACCTGGGTTCGCCCGATGAGAACAACCTCGATCCGGTGTTCAAGAACTTCGATCTCACCCCGCGCCTCACGAACAGTGCCGTCGCACGCACATACAGCCCGATCGAGGTGGCTGCCCTTGACCTCTCTGGACGCGCCTGGGGTGTTCCGGTAAGTGAGCTGCTCGGGGGCCGTACGCGGGATGCTGTGCCGTTCAGCGCGTATCTTTTTTACAAACATGCCGGCGGAGGCGGGGAAGGGATTGACGACGTCCGTAAGGACCTTTATGGCGAAGCGATGACGCCGGATGCGATTGTAGCGCAGGCGCGGCAGATGATCGATGCCTACGGCTTCAGGAGCATCAAACTGAAGGGTGGCGTTCACCCGCCGGACGTGGAAATCGCGACGATTGGGGCGCTCCGGGATGTCTTTGGGCCCGATGTCCCGCTCCGAATCGACCCCAATTGCGCCTGGACCGTCGAAACATCGGTCTACGTAGGGACAGAACTCGCGACGACACTGGAGTATTTCGAGGATCCGACGCCGGGGATCAACGGCATGTCGGCCGTCCGCATCAGTTTGCTGGAACGCGGTATCAACATGCCGCTGGCTACGAATATGTGTGTTACCGGATTCAACGACGTCCCTGAATCGATTGCCAAGGACGCTGTTCAGGTCATCCTCGGCGATCACCATTACTGGGGTGGTTTACGCGCGGTCGTTGAGCTTAGTCGCATTTGCTCGACCTTCGGGATCGGCATCAGTATGCATTCCAACTCACATCTGGGCATCTCGTTGATGGCGATGGCACATCTCGCCGCCGCGATTCCCACGATGACCTACGATGCGGATACGCATTATCCTTGGTTGCATGAGGATGATGAGATAACTTCGGGGGGCAAGATCGGATTCGTCGATGGGTGCGTGATCGTTCCCATGACACCTGGACTTGGCTTTGAGATCGATCGTGACGCCCTGCAGCGTGGTCATGAGCGCTTCCAGCGATGTTCCTATCGGGATCGTGACGACGTCGTCTACATGCAGCGTACTGTTGACCCGAACTGGGAAAAGCTGCTCCCGCGGTGGTAATTGGAGTGGTGCGCAGTTGATATTGCTTTGGTTCGATTTCGCCTGTACCCGGGGCTGCACTTATGCTGACTCTATTGGTGAGAACCTGGTGCTCGCGTTGCGTGGGTTGGAGCGTGGTTGAGTTCAGCCCGAGGAGGGGTGTGGCGTTTCGGCGGCCTTGCCACCACTAGAGACTCTTCGCCACCAGTTCATGGCGTTTACATGGGGGCGCCCTTTGTTTGAGACGCCACCAAATACTCGAGCCGCGTACACCGTTCAAGCGAATTCCGCCCCATTACCAACATCAATATGAGCGGCAGCTGAAATCGCTAAAGAAACCGGACGCTTCGCGGATGCTTGTCTCCTATCCCGCAAGTCGCCTGAGAGGGCGACCGAAAGGAGCGTAGAACCAGGAGGATACGTGCAGGCTCCTCTCTTTGCGGGTGTACACCGTGTCCTGCCGCGCTTACCCGACCGACCCGAGCCGTGCTCAGTCGGTGATCCTCGGACCGCTTGTCCTCAAAGCCAGATCCGGTGGTCGCCTACCGAAACATGCTCACCGCGAGCTCGTGAGCACCGCGTTCTACGGCACCGCGTGGGACGACCCTCAGCACCAACGGCCGGTATGCTGGACAGTCTGTCGACTCGCACCAGCGCAAAAGGGGGCGTGGTGATGACGGGGCGAAGACATTCAGCGGTTGCAAACGCTGCCTTCTGGTGAATCTAGGCGGACTTGTACTCTCGGTTGGGACGGCGCGCGGCGTGTGGTGGTGCCGGTGCAACCGGAGTTCTGGCGTATCGACGAGCCGCAAACGCAAGAAGGTGCCGAAGAACTGGTGAGCGTCTTCCGGCAGGCCGACGTACTCTTCGAGCTGAAATACTGAGACCCGCGACCAGGGGAGGTCTGACTCCGCGGCTAGCGCGGCGAGGAACTCGTTCTGGGATGGTGCGGCAGCAAAGGTCATCCGCGCCTGTCGCCGATCATGATTGTCTCGGTCATTGCGGTCGCAACGTCCGTAGCCGCGGCTGCGCCGACTGACGCTTGGTCCAAAATATCCGAACCGCCAGGTGCTCGACCTGCAATGACCGTTCGTCACTTGATGCTGCATTCTCCATCAGGATGCTCCCGGAGCGATCATTCGTGCGCAACAGTCGGTAGTTGCGAGGTCCGCTCATAGTTCCGGAGTAGCTTGAAGGGCAAGCTCTCCCGCCTTCACCGCGAAGCAACCTGAACATCCATGAGATCGACCGCCTCATCGACCTCGTATCCCCTAGCTGGTTAAGCGGATGGATGCGATAGATAGCCGAGCGTTTCCTTCGGGTACACCGGGCGTCAAGACCGAACGCAGCACCAGACGCTGCCTCATCTTTCGACAAGAGCGTCTCCAGGAGGGACTCTTTCCAAGCCGCGTCTGGCGCAGGAGCAAGGGCATCGATGCTGGCTATATCGTTTCCGCTTCGACCTTTTTCAGGAAGGCCAGATTTTCCTGAAGACGATCTGCCAGGGGCCGCTCTGTCGAGAAGTCCTCGACGGTGATCCAGCCGTCATAGCCAACGGCCCTCAGCGCTTTGAAGAGTTGCTGTATGTCAGCGACTCCCTTGTGCAGGGGGGCCCAGCTGGCTTCCCACATCACACTCTGGTCGTCCGAGTGCTCCACGGGGGCCCACCTTGCATTCTTGACGTGAACATGAGCCAGATATTCGCCGAGTACCTCGAGCCCCATCCGGTAGTTCTCAAAACCCTCGTGCACCATGTTGCCCGCGTCGTGGATAACGCCCACATGCGCTGGGTCCATGCCTTCCACATACATGCGGCCGGCGCTGGCTGAGGGACAAATGGATCCGTGATGGAGTTCGATCAGCGCCTGAACGCCGTGCTTCTCCGCAAGTTCGACTACTCGCTTGTACTGCTCACGGTCCGCGTTCCATAAGGGCATGAATGGCTCGGCTCCATCGTAGCGGGCGACGTTTACACGGAGACGCTTCACCCCGAGAGCGACGGCGCCTTTCATTGCTGTTTCTACATCCTCCAGCGAAGAAGCCCTGACGTAGGTGCCAAGAGCCGGCATCTCGAGTTCGTTGTCCTCGGCGAGTTTACGGATCTCAGCGGCATTCTCCACGAACCCGCGGAGCGGGACTGTCGCCTTGTTGCCATGCCAAAACCCCTCCCCCGCCGGATTCGGGGGCTCATCGATGACGCGCCATTCGATTCCATCGTACCCAAGCTCTTTGAGCTTGTGGGCGACTTCCTCCGGCGTCATGGAAGGAGCGGAAACAGTGAAAACGGCATACTTCATTATGTATTGTCCTCCATGCACTAGTACTATGGGCGGCTTTGCGTACCAGAGCGGTTTGATTCGTAAACACCCAGAATTATATCAAGCGCCTTGCGTGCCTCGGCTCCGGCAATCGGTGGCTGGACACCGTCTGCGAGTCGTCGGAAAATTGTTCTCAGTTGGCGGGTATGCGCTGCCCCGAAGGGCTCGTTCGGCTGCCACCCGTCGACCAACTCCCGGTCCTCGGCCGTCAGGAGGTTGTCGTCAAGCGGTTGTTCCGCATCCCACTCAGTGACGACGTTGTTCTCCAGCGTCGCCCGGCCTTCGGAGCCGATGATCTCGATGCGCACCGGGTAGCTCTTCGCCGCGGAAGTAGTCGCCGTGATGCTGCCGAGCGCGCCGTTGGCAAAGCGGAAACTCGCTGAGGCGACATCCTCGGTTTCGATCTCGTGAGTCAGCGTTGTGGTATGGGCCTGGATGGACGTGATGCCGCCCATGAGCCATTGAAGCAGATCCACCGTATGGATCGCCTGGTTCATCAAGGCACCACCGCCATCAAATTCCCAAGTGCCACGCCAACCACCGTTCGCCGCATAGTAATCGGGGCCGCGAAACCAGTACATAGCGCCGTTCGCGAGCACCGGTCTGCCGAGATAGCCCTTCTCGATAGCGCGCCGCACCTTCATGACGTCGGCTGAAAGGCGGTTTTGGAAGATGACAGCGAAATGTACCCCGGCATCCGCGCATGCCTCGATCATGCTGCTCGCACCATCGGCCGTGATCGCCATGGGTTTCTCGGTAATCACGTGCTTACCCGCGCGCGCACTACGGGCAACCTGATCAGGGTGGAGGCCCGAGGGCGTCGCCACGATGACCACATCGATGTCTGCCGCGTTCAGCATGTCATCCAAGGAGGCATACCACGTCCCTCCGTGCTCCTCAGCGAAGGATCGGCCGGCGCCCTCACGCGGTTCCGCAATGGCGACCATCTTCGTGTTGTCGATCAACGCCAGCGCTTTCGCGTGGATGTGTCCGATCGTGCCACCTCCAGAGATGCCGACCTTGAATGACGAAATCATGATAGGGTCTTCCTTCCATGAACAAATGGAATGCTGACGCTCCTGTGATCGCTTGGGCACATATTATCCGGCGAATGCGGCGACCACAATACGGATCTGGAAGTAGGGCAACGGGGTTGGCAGGAATCCCGATAAGATAAGAATGTCGCTGTGCCATGCTGCCCAAGCAGATGCACAAAAGTTGTGGTGCGGAAGCGAGATCAGTGTGTACAGGAGCGATCATTATGGATCTTGCCCCTACACGATGATGTTTCGTCCCTCTGCGCTGTTGCCATGGCGGCACCGGGCCAAGCACGACAGACTTTAGAGTGGAGGGCTTTGGAAGAGCGAGGTCTGCGTGCCAAACTGCTTGCGCACGCTATTCCACAGAAGGACCGAGGTTTCGTCGAATTCCTCACAACAGGCCTGGAGCCAGATGTCGCTTGCATTGGAGCAGGGATGTCGACGTAAGAGTCCTCCGGGGCGAATCCAAAACCTTTTATCGCGCATCACTCACCCCTTTCCGCGGGACGCGGGTGAAGAACTCGTCATGAAACGGTCGTTTTGACGCCAACCTGACTCCAAAGGGAACGGATCGTTGAGGACAGCGGTGGACTGAACCCCTCAAAAATCGACCCATTCTATGGAGAGAGTAGACTCGCATGAATTCCCATGGAGGCGGCTCTTGCAGACGTTTAATCCTTGGTTCCGGCTTCGAATCCCGGGGGGGCACCGTCAGAAATCCTGATTGAGCGACGGTCACCGAACGACATGGGGCACGCCGGTCTCCTGTACGGCGCGCGAGTAGTTCTGCTCAGGCACGTGCCGAGTCACCTACCACCCGTGACAGACGACCGGCTACCCCTCGGGCCACACGACGGACGAGACGAAGGAGCTCACTCCCATCGCGTCCCAAAGTTGGCGCTGGGCTCCAAGGCGCGGATGGTAATCGGTCCACTCCCGGGTGTCACTCCAGCCCTTCTCGGCAACTCCAGCCAGCCGTGGCAGGAGTTGGAACATCAGGTCCCGTTCGTCGGTGATCGTCTCGCACCAGATCGCACCCTCGACGCCTGCAATCCGGCCGAGCGGGAGCTCTGGCTGGATCGTGGCAGGATCCCAGGCGAAGGCATCCTCAATAGTCCCGCTGCCGTAGACTGCCTGCGGCAGGCCAAGGCGGGCGCGAGCATCTTCCTGTGCTGGATCGGCTGACGGCTCAACGTACCGCGTATCGAGGTAGAGCTTGTCGGCACGCGAGATCACCACGTCCGCACCCTGCTCGAGCGCTTTCGGGAGATCGTCCGGTGCCTGCAGGAAGAGGTTGACAAAGGCATCCCGTACCGCCGGGTCGGGGAAAGCCTGCACCAACCACGAGTTGTCGGGATCCTCTGCCGCCAGGCGCACGCGTTCCACCAGGTGCGGGCTGATCCAGAACTGCATCAGGTCGCCGTCGGTGAATCCGGCCCGGGCCGTCTCCTGCCAGGCCACGATGCCCTTGCCGGTGGACCTGGCGGCTGGAAGCGCAGTCTCCATATAGTGGGTGAACGTCGCTTCATCCATGGCAATGGCCTCGTCGCCACCGACGTGCATCCGTCCATTGGGATGGACACGCGCCATCTCGTCGTAGACCGCGCGTACCAGGTCCCAGACGCCGGGCATCGAAGGGTCCAGATACTGCATCGCATCGGGAGCGGCGTGCATCTCCGGACTACCGAGATCCGGATAGGCGCGGAGGACGCTGGCCGTGTGACCAGGCGAGTCGAACTCCGGTACTACGGTGACGAACCGCGCCCCCGCGTGCGCGAGGATTTCGGCGTAGTCACTGTGCGTGTAGTAGCCGCCTGAGCGACCGTCCCTCGCCGTTTGCCCGCCGATGGCGGTCAGGTTCGGATACGCCGGCACTTCGAACCGCCACCCCTCCGAATCCGTAAGGTGGAGGTGCAGCACGTTCAACTTGTACAGGGCCAGCAGGTCGATGACCTTCTTCACCGTATCGACGGGATGGAACGTCCGAACGACGTCCAGGCTCAGCCCGCGCCAGGCAAAACGAGGCGCATCAGTGATGGACACCCCGACCAGGGTCGCGAGGCCATCCACCGCAGCCTGCGCCAGGAGGTGGATCAGGGTGGTCGCGCCTCGGAACACCCCTTCTGGCGTGGCACCCACGATCCGGATACTCCCCTTGAAGACATCCAGACGGTACCGCTCGCAATCAAGAGCGGCTCCATCTGCGCGTACGCCTGAGGTCGTCACACCGGATGTCAATCGATCATCCAGCGCGAGTTCGATGGGAGGACCCGTTCCACTCGTCGCGGATAACGGGATTGATGCCAGTCGTTCGGCCTCTGTGGCAAGCCACTCGGCAATTGGTTGGAGCACGCGCTCCCCTGTCACCACGGCCGACGAGCCGGTAATCGTGCAGCTTACATCGGCAGTCGCGGTCGTCGATCGGGGAAACGGGATGACGTCCATCGAAGATCCTTCCGCGGCCGTTGCTGTGCCCAGCCGCCAGGCAAGCAGTGAACCACTCACACTTCCGAGGAGGTGTCGTCTGGATAGTTCCCATGCCGTTACATCGCTGGATCCACCAGAGCCGCTTCCCGACATGACGACTTCCCGCAGCTGCATAGGTCTCAGAACGGAGGGACGGCGCGGATCAGTACCCACTTCTTGATTGTCTTTCCTTGGGCCCGACCGATCTCTGAGGGGTGCCTTCATGCCATGCCCACAATGGATCCACAACGGACTTGGACGAATCGTCATCGGTGGCTCTGCGGATAGCATCGTGGGCATTCGAGTTCACGTTTTCCAGGGCCTTCTCGATGTCGAAGTCGTCGTAAAGAGATTTCTGGAACTCAGCATTGAAGATGTCCTCGACTTCGGGCCACGTGGCAAACGAAGGCAAGCGTCGCAACGTTGGGATGGTATCGAGGAAGACATGGGCGCTGGCAGGAGAAGCTGTATTCACGGTTTCCCCTACCGCTCCCGGTCGATCTGGATCTCCATAGAATACCGTCGACTCGGCAACTGATCTGAGTGACGGAACTGTCCTTCCCGTCGCTGCCAGGATTTCCTGCCCTTGGAGACCCACTGCGTACTCGATAAACCGCCATGCTGCCTCCTTGTCTGCTACCTCTGCCGACATGCAAAACGCGTCGCTGTGAAGTACGCTGGCGCGTTCCTCTCCCCGTGGTAGTGCAGCAACATCCCAGACAAAAGCGTCGATCTCGCGCAGGGTGGGTACCACTCGGCGGCTGTCCAGCATCATCGCCGCTCGTCCATTCATGAATCGGCTTAGATTGTCTTCCGCCAAGGTCTCCGCCTCTGTCGGGACAACCTTGTGTCCCCCCGCACCGAGATCCATGAACCACTCGATGCCTTGCCTTGCCTCTGGTGAATCAAGGAGCAGGCGCGTTGGGTGTTCGATGTTGTCGACGATCTCGCCCCCATGCATCCAGATAAATGGTGCGTATCGGACCATGGAAGAGTCGGTGACCAGCCCATGGACATCAGAAATGCCGTCGTTGTCAACGTCGAGAGTCAATGCCTGGGCCGCCTCAACGAAATCGTCCAGTGTCCAATCGGCAGTAGGAAGATCGAGACCTGCAGCCGCGAAAAGCTCGACATTGTAGTAGACCACCAAGCTAGAGATGTTCTGGGGGATGCAGACAAGCTCGCCGTCAGCGCCACGAAATGCATCCAGCGGCAATTCATAGAAGTCACTCTCGGAGATCACTGGGCTTTCCCGGAGACGGGGACCTAACGGTTCGAGCGCCCCTGAGGCTGCGTACTGACCGTACTCTCGGTAATTGATGAGGAAAACGTCGGGAGCTGTGTTGCCACTGAACGAAGTGGTGATCTTCCTCCCGTAGTCCTCTTTGCCAGGAGTGTACTGAGCGATCACCTGGGCCCCGGGCGCTTGGCTTTCATATTCAGTAATCAGGTGTTGGTATACGGT
>DASYWM010000188.1:0-4527 GCA_035936075.1 Thermomicrobiales bacterium | reverse complement strand
TCCACAAGACGATGGGGATTTCGGTGGTCTTCTCCTCCCATATCCTTGAGGATATCGAGCGTGTCTGCGACTACGTCGTCATTCTGGATGGCGGGCGCCTGATCACCTCACAGCCGCTCGGGGATGTCAATGCCCTGACCGGTGAAGTTGCGCTGCAGCTCGAAAGCGGTGCCGATCAGTTCGCCGAAGCCCTGGCGGCGCAAGGCGTCCAGGCCAGGCGATTCGAATCCGAAACCAGCTCCTATGACCAGCTGCTGATCAAGGTCGAGGACGAACGGGTGTATGACCTCGTTCGTGATATTGCCGTTTCCCAGCGCTCAGTGATCCGTGGCATGCGTTCCCAGGCACGATCGCTTGAGGACATCTATCTCGGTAACGTCGGGGCCGCCCGGGAGGTGAACCGTGTCGACTAATCCTGTACACACGACACCGGAGGCACCGCAGCGATACGGTGAGATCTTTGATCGCGGGTACAAGCACTACGATGGCCCACGGCGTGGCCGGAGCGGAGCAATCACCTCGCTCATCGGCTACTCGATGAAACGGGCGATGGGCATTCGCAAGAGCTGGACGGCCAAAGTCCTTCCATTTCTCCTCTACATCGCCGTCACGATCCCGTTGATCGTCATGATCGGCTTGACAGCGATCGCACCCGATCTCGAGTTCGCGTCCTATTCCGGCTATGTCTCCGGCATCTTTTTTATCGTGGGAATCTTCGTTGGCACCGCCGCACCGGAGATGATCTGTGTCGATCGGCACGAACGCACGCTTCCACTCTATTTTTCGCGCGCGATCGACCGTGTGGATTACGTGGTCGCAAAGGTCATTGCGATGTCCTTGCTCACGATGACGATGACGGTGATTCCGTCGGTCCTGCTGTGGCTGGGACGACAGCTGACGGCCGAAGGCATCGGTCAAGCCATGCGGGACAACATTGGCGATCTCGGTCGGGTCGTTTTCGTCGGTGTCATGATCGCGCTGGTCCTCAGCACGCTTGGCCTCGCTATCTCGTCCTTCACGAACCGCAAGGGTGTGGCGATCACGGTCATTATCATCAGCTTCCTGGTCCTCACTGGTCTGGCCAATGCCGGGTTGGAGCTGCTGAGCGAGATGGAATGGAGCCGCTATCTCATCGCGCTGCACCTTCCGTTGCTCTTTGTCGGCTTGAGCTCTCATCTCTTTGGAGATGTAAATGACAGGGTCGTGGAGCAGGTAGATTTCTCGTTCGCTGCCTACATGGCCTATCTGATTGGGCTGATACTCCTGAGCCTGGTCATCCTCCGCTGGCGCTATGCGCCTCGCGACGACACATAAGGGGCGAGCTGTGGCATTTCGAAAGTCGCGCGATATTCCAGTTGCGACCGTGGAGCCTCCCGTGAGGATGGTTCGCCCGGGGCTTGCGGGAGACGCCGAGGCGACCGTGGCGCTCGATCAGGTCTCAAAGTGGTTCGGAGATATCGTTGCTGTCTCTGATGTTTCCTTCGGTGTCGGACCGGGAGTAACCGGCCTGCTCGGCCCGAACGGCGCGGGGAAGTCAACGGCGCTCAAGATGATGGCAGGCTTGCTTCCGCCATCCTCCGGCGACGTCACGGTGATGGGACAACCTGCGCGTGGCCGGCCGGAATCTTACCGGGAGCTGGGGCTCGTGTCCGAGCAGGAGATGATCTATCCCTTCCTCAGTGGTCGGGAGTTCGTGAGCCTCAATGCCAGGCTACAAAAGGTGCCCAACGTGGGGGAAGCCACCGAGCGAGCTATCGATTTGGTGAACATGCATGACGCGGCGGATCGACGCGTTGGTGGGTACTCCAAAGGCATGCGGCAGCGAATCAAGATCGCAGGCGCCCTCGTGCACGATCCGGACGTGATCCTGATGGACGAGCCGCTGAACGGCACAGACCCGGTGCAACGCGCCGAGATCATCCAGCTCATCCGGCGGCTCGGTCGTGCCGGCAAGACAGTGGTCGTCTCGTCGCATGTGCTGGTCGAGGTCGAGCGATTCGCCCAGAACATCATCGTCATCGTCAATGGGAAGTTGGCGGCGGCGGGCGACTACCGCGCGATCCGGGACCAGATCGATTCCCATGATCATGAGATCCGGATCCGCGCCTCGGACGTGCGTGAGCTTGCTTCCTACCTGGTGATGCAGCCAATGGTTCGGGCGGTCAGGCTCGATCGACAGGAGAGGCTGGTGGTCGAGACGAACGACGTCAGGTCCTTCTATCAGATCGTCCCAGCAGCGGCCAAGCGTGCTGATGTTCGCCTCTACGAGGTGCAGTCAGCCGATGATTCCCTGACGTCGGTCTTCTCCTACCTTGTCGAGCAGTAGCACCGTGGAGTCGAAAGCGAGAGCCAGAACTTGACCATTACGTTTCTCACCATCCGGCAGTTCTTGCGATCGCGATCACTGCTTGTCGTCGTGGCGGTCAGCCTGTTGCCGATCCTCTTCGCGCTGATCCCGCATGTGGTGTCGGAGCCATTCGCCATTCGCGAGCTGCGGGAGACGATGGCGGACATCATCTACCTGCCGTTCACCGCCACGACCCTGCTGCCGCTGGCAACCCTGGTCCTGGCAACATCTGCGCTCGGTGACGAGATCGACGACAAGACGCTGCATTACCTGGCATTGAAGCCGGTCAGCCGGTTCCGCATCGTCTTCGAGAAGTGGCTGGCGGTGATGATCGTCACCCTGCCGATCATCTGGATCGGTATCATGGCCACATGGTTGGTCCTGTCATGGGGACATATCGATGACATGACCGATATGGTCTGGCCGTTGCTGGCTTCGGCGCTTGTCGGAGTGCTCGGCTTTGGCTCGATCTTTATGCTGCTCAGCCTCTACATCCAGCGAGCACTGCTCTTCGGCGTCTTCTATGTCTTTATCTGGGAGAGCACCCTTTCGCGATTTCTGCCGGGCATCCGCTCGATCAGCATCAGCCACTACACCCGTTCCCTCTTTGTGCGGCTGCTAGACGACCGGCGCATCGTGATCGACGGGCCCTCAGGGACCACCACAATCGTCATCACGATCGCGTGCATCGTCATCGCCTCCCTGCTCCTCTCGACCTGGCGCCTCCGCACCATGGCGATGGAGTAGCAAAAGCGGACACAAACTGGCCGCCCTGCACGTAACAATAGAGCGTGTATTGCTGAATGCGATACATGCTCGTTTTCGAAGCAGATTCTCTGGAGGGTGTGTGAAAAAGTCTACGATAACCCCTGCGGCGGCGCCTCAGGCATCCAATGGGGGGAGGCGACCGTAGGGGAGGGCTTGACCGCGCTCACCACCTGTTTGGCAAACCCCGAGGGCGCGGTCAAGGCCCTCTGCCCCAACACGTGAGATGGCAGCCTACCCGTACGGCACCCCCTCCTCGTCATTCAGAGCCCGAAGGGCGAAGAATCCTACGCGAAGCGCGTTGGCCACACTCGCATCTTCAGAATCCGGTCAGGGCCAGTGGCGTTCGGACTGTCCGCACTCGCCGTTGGCGTTCGAAACGAAGGAGCATGACATGGTTGAGGTCAAACTTGGTTCGCTGGCGATCGATTGTCCGAACCCGCTTGAACTGGCGACGTTCTATTCCAGGCTGCTCGGCCTGGAGATGAACGGCGAGGACGCCGTTCTCACGCCCGAGGGCCGTGAGATCTGGTTCCAGAAGGTGGATGACTATCAGGCGCCGACGTGGCCGACGCAGGAACGCGGTCAGCAGATGCACTTCGATTTCACGGTGCGGGACATCGAGGAAGCGCAGGCCTACGCCATCGAACTCGGCGCGAAGCTGGTGGATGACGGGCAGGAGAGTTTCCATGTCCTGCTCGATCCGGCGGGACACCCGTTTTGCCTCTGCAAGCAGCGAAATGAATAATGCCGATTGCTGTACGGGACGCCGTCAATATCGACGCCGTTCCGTCCGGTCGTTTCAGCGGGGATTACAGCCGTTTGCATGACCTTTGACCGCACGCCTGCGTAGGGGAGGACCCCGTGTCCTCCCGCCCCCTGACAAGGGAGTACACAATGGGACGCTCCCGCTCCCACCCTGCGGATGGGCCTGTTGGGTGCTCCCCTGCAGGATGGGCCACATGCTCAACCTTCCTGCAAATCGCTGTAAGCTGCAGTTCAAATCCGTGCTCGTACCCCGCCTGGTCTGACGCGAGCCCAAGAGGATCCACGACGGCTGTGCCATGTGATCGCCGGGGCTTGGCGATGGGCGTCGGCCATGCGATGATCGGCCGCATATTCGCATCCCACAGGAGCTAGCCATGGCAATCCCAACCCGGCCGTTTGGCGGGACCGGTGACCAGGTATCGATCCTCGGACTCGGCGGCGCCCACATCGGCAAACCATCCGAAGATGAAGCCATCCGCATCGTGCACGAGGCGATCGATGCTGGCGTCACCTTTCTCGACAATGCCTGGGAGTACAACGAGCGGGAGAGTGAGCGTCGGATGGGCAAGGCGTTGGCACAGGGCGGATACCGCGCTCGTGCCTTCCTGATGACCAAGGATTGCGCGCATGATCGGCGTGCCGCGCAC
>DASYWM010000187.1:0-9697 GCA_035936075.1 Thermomicrobiales bacterium | reverse complement strand
AGGCCCAGCAGGACGCGATATTGCCTCACGTTGAGGACGGCACGGTCATCCTGATCGGCGCCACAACCGAGAACCCCTCGTTTGAAGTCAACGCCCCACTGCTCTCCCGCTCCCGCGTTATGACGCTCCGCTCCCTTGCCGACGAAGACGTCATGGCCATCCTGCTCCGGGCATTGGCGGACAAGGAGCGGGGCCTGGGCAATGATGAACTGATGATCACCGACGATGGCCTGGAACTGCTTGCGAACATGGCGAACGGCGATGCCCGGTTCGCGCTCAATACACTGGAATTCGCTGCAACCGGCGTAGGCGAGGATCGGCAGATCAGTGCCGATCTCGTGCGCGAAGCCGCCCAGCGCCGTGCCGCAACGTATGACAAAGGCGGGAATGACCACTACGACACCATCTCCGCACTGCACAAGACTATTCGTGGCTCCGATGCCGATGCCGCCCTCTACTGGCTTGCACGGATGCTCGAACGCGGTGACGATCCACTCTATGTTGCCCGCAGGCTGGTCAGGTTTGCCTCGGAGGATATTGGCCTGGCCGACCCTGCTGCCCTGGAGCTGGCCATGGCGGCCCAGCAAGCAGTCCACTTCCTTGGGATGCCGGAGGGCGCATTGGCGCTGGCGGAGCTCACCGTCTATTTGGCGTTGGCTCCGAAGAGCAACGCCATCTACAGGGCCTATGGGGCCGTCCAGAGGGATGTCGCGGAGAGCCGCAACGATCCCGTTCCAATACACCTGCGCAACGCCCCCACCCGGTTCATGAAAAACGAGGGGTTCGGCAAGGGATACAAGTACGCGCACGACTTCGAGGGCGGCATCGTCGGTCAGGTTAATGTCCCCGAGAACATACAGGGGCGGCGCTACTACGAACCCACCGACCGTGGCCTTGAGCACGAGTTCGGCAACCGTATGAAGCGCATTCAAGACGTCTATCGTCGTACACAACAACAGGGGCATACGCCTCGTCCGAAGGATCAGGAATCTCCATGACCATCACCATCCCGATGCGGCGATCTTACGGCCGTGCTACCGATGGGCTCCGACCGCTCTCGATCGCTCCAAATGCGCTGCCGCACGCCGAAGGTTCGGCCTACATCAAGATCGGCGACACCCATGTGCTGTGCGCCGCTACCGTCGAGGACAACGTGCCCCGGTGGATGAAAGGTACCGGCAAGGGTTGGGTCACCGCGGAGTACGCCCTTCTCCCCCGTGCAACACAGGAGCGCACGCAACGCGAGGCGGTGAAGGGCAAGCAGGGGGGCAGGACCGTCGAGATCCAGCGCCTGATCGGCCGCTCCCTGCGCGCGGTCACGGACATGGAAGCCTTGGGTGAGCGCCAGATCATCCTGGATTGCGATGTCATCCGCGCGGACGGGGGCACACGCTGCGCGGCGATCACGGGCGCCTATGTCGCCCTTGCCCTGGCTTGCCGCCGCATGATGGATGAGAAGCGTCTGCGACGCTATCCGCTCAAGTCGGCGGTTGGAGCCATCAGCGTGGGAGTCGTAAAAGGCGTTCCCCTGCTTGACCTTGACTACAACGAGGACTCGAAGGCCGACGTGGACGCCAACATCGTTATGACGGACGAGAACGCGTTCGTCGAACTCCAAGGCACCGCGGAGAAAAACCCCTTCTCCCCCGCCATCCTCCAGGTGATGCTCGATCTTGCTTCCTCGGGGCTCGAAGAGATCTTCGTCGCGCAGAAGAAAGCGATTGAGGGATAGAACGCTGCGCAGCCCTACAACGCGAGCGCGATGTCGATGAGTGCCTGCTTGAGGGCGTTCGTCGCGTCCGCCGACACGGCGCTAATGCGAACGTGGTTCCGCAGATTGGGGTGTGGAGGCCGGTAGACGTCGATCCCACGCTCGGCCAGCCGGGGCACAAAGAAGGCCGATGATCCTCGCTCGAATCGGCACAGCAGGAAATTCCCCCACGACGGATAGGGAGGGCTAATCATGTTCAGCTTCCGGATCTGGCGAAAGAGGCGGCTCTTCTCGTTCATCACCCACTGCACAGTACGCATCACCCGAGCGTAATCCTCAAGTGTCGCCAGCGCTGCAAGAAGTGGCAGGCGGCCAACACCCGAGGGCCGTCCGCGTCGAGCGATCTCGGCCGCCATTCTGGGGGGCGCCACGGCCCAGGCCAGTGGCAACGACGACAGCCCGGCAAACGTCTCCATCGTTTGCACCACGATCAATGTCTCGAACTCCCGTACCAGGGGGAGAATCGACCTGGAGCTGTACGCCGCGTGGCGTTCATCGATCACCACGGCAGAGCACTGGCGCACCAGTCGCACCACATCTTGCACCGTAATGATTGTCCCGGAAGGGTCATTTGGCGACATCACGATCGCGGTCGCTCCCTTGGGAAGACCAGAATCGTCGGGCTCGATCGGGAGACGAAACCCGGCGAGGCGGGGAATACGCTCCACCTGAGCACCGTATTGATCGATCCAGGTCTCCAAATTAAGGTCGCCGGGTGGGAAGACAACCAGTGGGCCTTGCTCTGAGCGCCACCGGGCGATCATTGAATGAAGATCGTCGATGCCGTTCGCGAGTACGACCCATGACGCAGGAACACCGGCGAGCAGACCGAGCTGTTCGCGCAGCCGGTCCGCGAGCTCGGAATCGGCAACAGCACCAGGATCATCAGACGCTATCGCATCGAAAACTTGCTCGGTGGGACCGTACGGGTTGGTGAGCACATCGAGGCGGATACGCGTCTTTGGTCGTGAAACGGATGGCATCAAACTGCGGCTACCCCACGGTGAATGCAATATGAGAAGAGCGTAGATCGTGCGGTGCCTGAAACCTCAGATGATGCGAAGTACATCCATCATATTGGCACCGGGGATCCTGGGGAGATCGTGCGAGGTCGAAGGCGCGCGCCTACCGCCCACTGAGCGTACCTGCTGCCCCGGTCCAACCTCAAGGATCACGATTCCGCCCGTCACTGGCAGGGCAACGTTGCGCACCGGCGTTTCACCAGGTGTTGCTCCTACTTCGTTCCCGATATGCGCATGACCGTGCACGACGAGATCAACAGGGTGTCCGTCGATGATACGCCCCAGAAGCGAGTTGCCCAGCATCCAGTACTTCAGCGGCGGCTCCTCGCCGAGCGTCGTGATCGTCGGCGCAAAATGGGTCAGCGCAATGGTGACATCCGGGCAGCCCGCCTCAAGGGTCTCCAGCGCCTGCTCCAAACGTGCGGCCTCCCGGCGTGCCTTGATGGCGACTGCCTGCCGGAGGCGACCCCCAATCACCGCATCAGCCTCGTCCAGATAGAATCCACCACCCGTACCACTGATGCCCGCCACGCCGACGCGGCGACCATCGGCCAACTGGAGCAGTACGGCATCTCCATCGAGTAGTTGCAACCCTGACGCTCCGAGAACGCGGCGCATCACTGTTCGCCGTAGCCCTCGCCGGTCATGGTTGCCGAGTACCGCCACTATCGGCACGCGGATGGGTGAAAACATCTCCGCGGCAAGCTCCACCTCAGGTATCCGCCCACCATCGGTTATATCGCCGGCGACCACAATGAGATCGACCCGATCATTCAACGCGATCAGGTCCTCCTGAAGTTCTTCGGGGATATGGGTACGAATATGGAGATCGCCCACAGCGGCAATTCGTACCGGCTGGATCGAGTTGGGTGTCAACACGGCATCCTTGGGAGTTTTCGTTTTGGCCCTGCCTGCCGGAAAGTACGTCACTGGTCACCACTCAAAGCCTATCCCCGAAGTTTACCGCACCCCACGGACGAGGCGGTTCAGTCGGGTGGTCCGGTACCGTACGTGGCTCATATACTGAAGCCAGTGGGACCGTGCTGGAGTTCGTACGATTCAAACAGCAGGGTCTCTGTGTGCCAGCCCGTTCCACTCCTGCCCTGACGAGAGACCGAAAGAGACGCGTTTCATGCCCTTGCCTGTTCCATCATTACGACTCCCGGCGATGCGCTGCCTGCTTCCCATCCTCATTGCCTTTGCACTGCTGGTGTCGACGGCGTCGGCGACTCCCGGGCTCGCGACGCAGCCGGGCGTCACGATGGCAATCTCTCCGCCAGAGGTGACGGCCAGGAGCGTCTATGTGGTGGATATGACCTCGGGCGTGGAGCTTTATGCGAAGGATCCCTACGCCCATCTCCAGGTGGGAAGTATCGTCAAGATCGCCACGGCATTGGTGGTGATCAATAACGTCGGCCTGGATGAGCAGGTGGTCATCCAGGAATCGGATTTGGTCGATGTTGACGAGTACTCGAATATGGCGCTCGTAGCGGGCGACACCCTTACCGTTCGCCTACTGCTCTACGGGCTCCTGATTCCTTCTGGCAACGATGCTGCCCGTGCCCTTGCCCGACATGTGGGCGCCAAGCTCAGCGGCAGCGAAGATGCCCGTATTGCAACTGAAGCATTCGTAAAGGAGATGAACGCCTATGCCGCCACACTGGGATTGAAGGACAGCCGCTTTACCGTCCCGGACGGGATCGACACGCCCAACAGTTACTCCTCTGCCTATGATGTCACGATTCTTGCCCGGGAACTGATGAAGAATGAGACCTTGCGCAGCATTGTGAGAGAGCCTGCGTACCGCTTTGTCTCGGTCGGTCCGGAAGCTCGCGTCTATGAGAAGAGCACAACCAACAATCGTCTTGGCCAATCCGCTGTCGTTGGCGTCAAAACCGGTACGACACTGATGGCGGGAGGGAACGTGGTCCTGGCACGCGAGGTCAACGGGGGGGCAAACACGGTGCTCATCACGATCATTGGTGCTGAGCACACGTATACGACCGGCAATGCCGATACACCGGACGCCCGCTGGACTGACGCCGATACGATCATGAGCGCGATGGACGCCTCGTTCACCTGGACGGCGCCGGATGCCGATGACGTCCTGCCCGGACTTTCCGAGGAACTGGCGGTGTGGAATCTCCAGTTCCAGGATCCACCGGCCATTCCGATCCCCACCGGCGGCACTGCCCCACTGGGATATCAGCTGCAAGTGGGCGCACCTGCCGATCCCGGGGCTCGCTCCGGAGCCCTTTACCTCTATTATGGTGAAGACAGGGTTGGGTCAATCCCGATCTTCCAGGCCGGAGAACCCGCCGCCTGGGACCCCTCAAAGAGAATCGCAGCCTGACAATGACACCACGCGCACAGCAGGAACCATCGGAAGACCAGGATCAGGAAAAGACAGGGGAACGGCTGCAGCGTGTTCTCGCGGCACGCGGAGTGGCCTCCCGCCGCGCATCAGAGGCGCTCATTACAGCTGGCCGGGTGCAGGTGAACGGCCAGACGGTCACGGAACTCGGAACACGAGTCCATCCGACCAGGGACGAGATACGCGTCGACGGCAAGCCGGTCCGACGACAGAAGCCGCGGTTCATTGTCCTGAATAAACCAAGTGGGTTCATTACCACCGTGAGCGACGAGAAGCAGCGTTGGACGGTGATGGATCTCATCGACGTGCAGGAGCGCGTCTATCCGGTGGGCCGCCTTGACCGGGAGACCCAGGGCCTCCTCTTGCTGACCAACGAAGGCGATGTCGCCAACCGCATCATGCATCCGAAATTTGGTCTGGCGAAGGAATATCACGTCATCACGGGCAAGAAGCCGAATGATCGACAGCTCCAGCGGATCCGGGATGGCATCGAGATCCAGGGCCGCACGATCGTCCCAGATGAATGTCGGCTCCTACGCGAGGGCCCTGAAGGGGTCATTGTCAAGATCGTCCTGCATGAGGGGAAGTACCACGTCGTCCGGCAGATTATGGACGCCGTCAATATCGAAGTGGTCAAGCTTCGCCGTGTTCGCATCGGCCCACTGACGCTCACCGGGATCCCTCCCGGTGCATGGCGGGATTTGACGCCTGGTGAGCTTTCGCAACTCTACGAGGCACTCGGCCTACCGGCCGAGGAAGCCGACAAGATGAACGCGCGCCGCCCGCAACAGCTCTTGCCTGTCGGTGGCTTCCAGCATACGCCGCAGCAAGGCAACACCAAGCGATCCTCTTCCCCGTCTCACGAGGGAGGCACGGGGCCAAGGCACCAAGGTAGTGAATCTACCCGACAGGAGCGTGGCCGGCGGCCAGGGTGGGGGGATGGCCGGCCACAGGAGCGACGTGGAGACCGACGATCTTCCTCGCCGGACGGGCGCCCTGGGGACCCACGCCGGACCAACAGTCGAACATCACCCGGGAGGGATCATGACGGATCACGACCACCGAAGGGTCATCGCAATCGACGGCCCGGCGGCGGCCGGTAAATCGACCGTTGCCCGATGCCTGGCGGACCAGCTCGGGATCATGCTGTTTGATACTGGTGCACTCTATCGCGCTGTGACGCTCGCCGCGCTCCGGGGGGATATTGATCTCGCCGACGAGACCGCCCTGGCCCAACTCGCGGTCGATTTGCATATTGATTTGAGGCCCGCTTCAGTTGAGGATGACCGACTGGCCGATGTGATTCTGGATGGAGAGGATGTGACCTGGGAGATCCGCTCCCCGGCAGTGGACGCGAACGTCTCGCGGGTAGCAGCCTATCCTGCGGTACGTGATGCCCTGCTGGCCGTCCAACGGAATATTGCGGATGGCTCGGAGGTCGTGATGGTGGGACGGGATATCGGAACCATTGTCACGCCACGGGCCGGCACGAAGATCTACCTGGATGCCAGTGTCGAGGAACGCGCCCGGCGACGCCACCAGGACCTTCGCAAGCAGGGAGTAGCGACAGATTTTCTCTCCGTGATGGAAGACCTCCGCGAGCGCGATTACAAGGATTCGAGCCGGACAACGGCACCCCTCCGCGCCGCGAACGACGCCGTGCGTATCGTCACCGATGGACTGTCCGTCGACGAGATCGTGCTGTCGATTGCGCGACTGGTCCGTGAACGCTGGGGAGAGGCTGCATGACATCACGAGATGAGCAGCAGATGGATCTTCGCAAGGGCACGATGTCGATGCTGACGTTCCGCATCCTCCGGCCCACGCTGTATGGACTCTGCAAGATCCTGGTGCGACTGGATGTGCAGGGCGCGAGAAACGTCCCGAAAGGTGACGGATGCATCATCGTCTCCAACCACCTGCACAACCTGGACCCAGTCCTCATCAGCATTGCCTGTCCCCGCCCGCTCCACTACATGGCGAAGATCGAGTTGATGAGAGTCCCGGTCATCGGCCGCATCCTGAGGTGGGTTGGCGCTTTCCCGATCAATCGTGGAAAAATGGACCGCCCTGCTATCAAGCGCGCGCAAGCCACACTGCAGCAGGACATTGCACTCGGAATGTTCCCCGAGGGAACGCGCTCCACGGCGATGAAGATTCAGCGGGTGCTTCCGGGAGCCGGTCTTCTTGCACTACGGGATGGCGTCAAGATCGTTCCGACGGCCATCACCGGGACGGAGCGCCTCCCCTTCAACGGCATCAAGCAGCAACGTGACCACGCCTCTATGCCGGACCCCGGGCACAAGGGCGTTCGCATCGTGTTCGGTGATCCGTTTGTAATCCCGGGAGAAATTGACGGCAAACGGACCGGCGCCGCAGGTGCGACAGACCACATGATGCAGCGGGTTGCCGCGCTCCTTCCCGATGCATACCGCGGCATATACTGCACCAAACAATCAGAGATTATCGAGGTGGAGGACGAGATTCCATAATCGCCGTTCGCAGGATACGTCATCCAGGCGACGGCATCTACGCTTCGTCATATCCCTCTTCAGCGAGCAACTTCGCCAGGCGTTCGTCTTCCCCGGCAAGCCAGGGATTGTCCTCACCCTCATCGCCCCAGGTCATCTCGAAATCACCGATCTGGACCGTGTCACCCTCTTCGATGCCCATCTTGTTGAGCTCGTCCGAGATACCCGCCCGGTCCAGAACGCGCTGGAACCGCTCTACGGATTCCCACTGGTCGAAGTTGGTCATCTTGGTGAAGCGCTCGATGCCAACACCGGTCACCAGGAAGCGATCCTGTTCGACGCGCGTGATATCCCATGCCCGCTCGTCGACATCACCGATTGTGTAGACGCGGCGCTTCGGCTTCTCTTCCTGGAGCCGCTTCTCTTCAGCCTCGGCCTCGCGGATTTCCCGCAGGCGGGATGACATCTCACGTTGAAGCTCCGTGACGCCCTCACCGGTGGCGGCCGAAATCTCGAAGATCGAGTGGCCCTCATCTCCGAGCACCTGCTGAAGTCGCGGCAAATTCTCCCGCGCCTCAACCAGGTCAACCTTGTTGAGCGCGACGATCATTGGTTTCCTTGCCATTTCCGGGTCAAACTCGAAGAGCTCGGCGTTGATCTTCCGAAAATCCTCCAGAGGATCTCGTCCCTCAAGGCCACCGGATGCATCGAGCACGTGGACAAGCAACTTGGTCCGCCGGACATGCCGGAGGAATTCGTGACCGAGGCCATGTCCGGCTGCGGCTCCTTCAATAAGCCCAGGGATATCCGCGATCACAAAAGTATCCCCACCCTGTCCTCCCACCTCTACCACGCCGAGATTCGGCTGCAAGGTGGTGAAGGGGTAATCAGCAATCTTGGGTCTCGCGCGGGTGGATGAGGCCAGCAGTGTCGACTTGCCGGCATTAGGCAGGCCGATCAGACCGACATCGGCGATTAGCCTGAGCTCCAGCCGAAGCCAATACTCCTCACCAGGCTCGCCCAACTCAGCGATACGCGGGGCCTGGCGCGTTGAGGACTTGAAGTGGACGTTGCCGAGGCCTCCCTTGCCGCCGCGGGCAATCAGGAATTCCTCACCTGGCTCTGTGAGATCGGCGATCTGCTCATCGGTTTCGTCAAGAAATACGACCGTTCCCGGCGGAACATCGACGTAGACCGAAGCTCCTGCCTTGCCGAACTTCTTCTGTCCGGTACCTGCTCCCCCGTCCTTGGCAACGTATTTATTGACATAGATAAATGGCAGGAGCGTGTTCAGGTTGTCCTTGACCCGAAGGATCACGTCACCGCCGCGCCCTCCGTCTCCACCGTCCGGTCCGCCTTTGGGCACGTACTTCTCACGGCGGAAGTGAGTGGAGCCGTTGCCTCCCTTGCCCGACTGAACAAAGATTCGTGCTGTATCGACTAATGGCATCTACTGTCCTCGCTTAGAATCATCATTGCTTGTACTGATACAGGATACGCCGAATAAACCCGCCTCATTTTCTGCGCAACGGGTTCACCGGTGTATCCGCCCCTATCCCCGGGGCTATTCGTCCAGGTAATCTCGCAGGATGTTCGCGCGGCTCGGATGACGGAGCTTCCGGAGCGCCTTCGCCTCAATCTGACGGATTCGCTCTCGCGTGACCCCGATATGCTTGCCTACGTCCTCCAGCGTGCGACTTCGTCCATCGTCCAGGCCGTACCGCATGTAGAGGACTTCCCGTTCCCGGTCCGACAAGGTGTGCAGCACTTCCTCTACCTGCTCGCGCAGCAATTGGCGTCCGGCTGCATCGGCTGGGGCCGGCAACTTCTCGTCCTCGATAAAGTCGCCGAGCGTGCTGTCTTCCTCCTCGCCGATCGGCATCTCAAGGCTCACCGGATCCTGGCTCAGCTTGAGAATCTCGCGGATTCGTTCCGGGGGCAGCTCAAGCGCCTTGCCCAGCTCCTCATGCGTCGGCTCCCGGCCCAGCTCCTGCTGCATCTGCCGGCTCGTGCGCATGATCTTGTTGATCGTCTCGATCATATGCACCGGGATCCGGAT
>DASYWM010000186.1:0-6660 GCA_035936075.1 Thermomicrobiales bacterium | reverse complement strand
TTCCCGCGCCATCCGCGGTAGCGGCAAGGGCGCGTGGGGTTTCGTTGAAGCTCGCTATGAGGCCCTGCTCACCGCGGCGCGCACCCTCTGCCAGGAAATGCAGGCCGAGTAACGTCTTGCCGGCGCCTGCAGTCCCTATGGCCAGGGTGGCACTGCCCTCCTGGGGGCCGCCCGCCACCATTGCGTCGAGGCCGGGGACACCGAAGGGCAGGCGCTCATGAGGCTGGAACCATGCTGCCTCCGCCTCCGCCGACGCTGATTCAAGGCGGGGAAATACGGTGATTCCGTTGCTGCCGATCGCAAACCGGTGCTGCCCATTGAGGTAGTTGGAGCCGCGAAGCTTCGCTACTCGCACCCAGCGAGTGTCACGCGCATTGGTCGGTCTGTTGAAGAGCTGAATCAAGCCGTCCACGTGTGTTGCGGCGACATCTGCCTCGCGCTCACCGGCAAGCAGCATCATGGTGCAGTTGAGGAGGGCAGTCCGCGCCTGCAACCCGTGCATGAACCGCGCGTAGTCGAAATCGGAGTCGGCGAGCATGCGGGCGGCTCCGGCGCCGTCAATGACAAGGAGGGTTGCCCGGTGAGTGCGCAGGGTTTCGACGAGCAGCCGCATCAGCTCCTCGAAGCCCCCTTCCTGCAGGGAGCCGAGAAGGCTGATGTAATGCACCCTGTCTCCAACGAGCGAGCGGTCGGCGAAATCGAAATCATGCAGATGTGCCAGCATCCGATCGTGCGATTCGGTCAGGAGTGTGGCGAAAACCACCGTGCCACCGGCAGCGGCATGGGCAAAGGATATCTGATTGCCAAGTGTCGTCTTGCCAGTGCCGGGTTCGCCAGCTACGAGATATGCATCCCCAACCATCAAGCCGCCCCCGAGAATGGTGTCCAGGCCAGGAACCTGAGTGGGGAGCCGCTGAAGCTCCGGGAAGGTTGAGATGGGACGAACGGAGTCCAAGGGCGTCTCCTGCCTGGGTGGTGCAATAGTGAATTGCGGTGCGTCTGGGACCGACCATATGGTCACAGTGTACTGTACGTTTCGCCCATGGTGGCAGTGAAAACCGGGTTGTGCGCGCCGCCATAAATGGAGGGTACAGGGCTGTCAACCGTGTCCCCCGCTCGCCTCGGCGCGGTAGGGCTCTCAAGGTTCCTGAATCACGGCGGGCCTGGCGATGTTGTCTCTTGTCCGTCCCTGTGAGTCTATTCGCGGGATGTCCGGCGGCCCAGCCACTGGCTCAGAGGTGTTGCCGTCAGGTCGTGAGCGACGATTGTGGCGGCAATAATCAGTGTCGCAATGGTCCAGATCTGCTCGTCATGTGTCTCTTTCGTGGCCACGGCGGCGAAAAAGAGCGCGCCCACACCCACTGGGCCGAACCAACCGACGAAGAGTGCCTCGTTCCAACTCCGTATCTGGCTAACGACCGGCTTCAGGAGGAGAATGGCGGGGATGCGTCGCAGGAGCAGGACTGCCACCACGAGGCCGGGGCCCTTCCAGCCCAACTCTTGCCATTGCGCCCACGGTAGCGCCGCTCCGAGCAACGCGAAGATCGGGACCTGAAGCACCTGCTTGATCACATGCTGGTAATCGCGGTGCTCCTCGTCGAGCTTGTTCTCTGCCGCACCCTTGGAGCGCACCCGCGCGTACACAACACCAGCGACAAGTACGGCAAGGGCGCCGTCGCTCTCCATCAGCTCCACCGCTGAGGCAAGACCAAGCGCGAGCGCAAGGAAGAGCGCCGACAGCGGGCCGGTCATCGTCTCGGCATAGTCTTGCGTAGCGCTCCAGGCCTGAACTCGGCCGACAGCGTAGCCAACGATCCCACCGACTATCACGGCGACCAGCCCTTTCCAGAGCAGCACATCGGTCAACCAATGTCGCCATGCCTCGCGGTCCGGTTCCATGATCAGGAGGGCGGGGAGAAGCACGAAGACGAGACCCAGGCCATGACGTGCCGATGACTCGGCAGACAGCAGACGGCGCGTCCGCTCGGGGAGTGTCTCGCGGGCGACCCTGCCTGTCGAGACGGTCGCGGAGAGGATTGGATCGGTCGGTGCCAGCACGGCGCCGATGAGCATGGAGGGGAGTAGGTCAAGCCCCATAATCCACCAGACGAGTAACGTGCTGACGGCCCACATGAGGGCCGCGCCGCCGAGGACCAGGACACTGAGGGGACGCCACTGGGCCGAGACGTAACCGCGCAGCTCGACGCCAACGGCCACGAGCACGATCACCAGAGTGAACCGGGCCACGGTTTCGATAATTTCGCGTTCCTCACCGTATTTGGCAGGGTCGAGCCACCCCAACCCCTTCGGCCCGATCAGTACCCCCAGCACAAGCGCGAGCAGGGGCTCGTTGATCCAGCGAAGCCGAAGTCCATGCGCGAACAGGGTCATCAACAATGCGAGACCTGCGAGGCACGCAATCGTCACATTGATGGTATGCACATCCACCTCCCCGGTGTTGAGTTCTCCATGCTTGGCGCTCCGCTTGCGAAGTCGGCTCGCTTCTCGCAAAGTGATGCCTCTGGACCCGCCCGCGCAAGTTACGTGCGACGAGGTTTTTGAGGGAGTCTCAGTTCGCCAGCGGGCAGCCGGTCGTCGGGCGCTGGCGAGGAGCCAAAGCAGCGTACGCGCCGAGGCAATTGAGATCAGGAGCTAGACGCCTTCGCATGAACACACGTTCCAAGCGGGTCCCAGTCCAGGCTGCGAGCCGAGTGGCGACGATGCCCGTCCAGCGGTGAAGCGCTGGCTTCCGCCCCGGTAGGGACGCGTCGGGATGAGGGTGGAGGATCGATTATTCGCTGGTGCTCTTCGAAGCCCGCATGGTAATGAGCGGCCGGAGCACGCGGGCCACCAGATAGATCAAGATCGGCAGGGTGAGGAAGGGCGCCAGGAAGAGGTGGACCTGGAAGCGGGACCATTCAGTATTGAAGTGGCCATAGATGAACATCGGATAGTAGAGGAGGCCCAGCGCTGTCGCGACCGAGATGTACATTGCGCTGAGGCGATCGAGTCGCACCGCCAGGAGCGCGAACACGGGAATGAGATACCAACCATAGAGGTTCGTCAGGAGTAGCAGCAGGAGGAGTAGTGTTTCCGCTGCCGCGATTGCCGGTGGTCTTCCCCTCCAGACTGATGCTGCAATCAGCAGCGCCGCTGCGGCAAAGATCCCAGTAGACACATTGCGCAAGGTGCGCTTCGTTTCTTCCGGTACGACCTCTGCGCTTGGCCGGCTGCGGATAAATTCCGGGTTGCCTGACTCTTGCGCCTCACGTTGCTGCGCGTATTGCTGGGCGAGCGAGAAGGGCGAGACATGGTCCATGACCTGTGATTGCTCGAGTCCGCCCCTGAGGCCATCAACCAGCTTGCCATCCTCCCAATAGGGAGCGCAGATGATGACGACCGTGATCGCACCCAGAAGCACTGCGGCGCCAGCCCGCTTCCACCCCCAGCGTTCCCTGAGAACCACAACGACAAAGAGCGGCGCCAGCACCACCGGGTAGAGCTTGACGAGTGCAGAGAGCGCCAGCAGTGGTCCGGCAAGGGGTGATCGCCGCTGCAGCGCGAACATCGCGCCGATGAGGAAGGCCGTCATGAGCACATCGTTGTGGGCGTTGGCGACACCCTCAAAGAGAACGAGCGGGTTGGCCAGGAAGACGGCAGCCGTAAACCAACGCCAGCGGCGGTCCTCCTGAGACCACGCGATCAGGAGCGAGGTGAGCAGGAGCAGGAGAACGTTGAAGATCTTGAGAGCCAGGAGTGTCTCGACGACATCATAGAACCCCACGATGGCTGTTGGGATCCACGAGACGAGCAGCCAAGCCGGCCCGTAAAAGAGTGTGATGTTGACGAGGAACGCGGAGATCGCGAATGAGTCGGCCCGGTAGTCTTCGAAGGTGACGAGATAGGGATTCTGGTCGTAATGAAAGGCGAGTTTCAACTCGATCATGTAGTTGAAGACATCGAGAGCGCCGACTGGAAAGAGCAGGATGTTCGCAACGACGGGCCCGGCAATCAAGAGCAGGATTCCGAGCTTCATGAACGGGACGATGGTTCCAGCGGATCGAAGGATCCTCACTGCGGCGACGTAGGAGGCGGCCAGGATCAGGAAGATCACGGCGGTCTGGCGCATCATGGGCGAATCAAACCCGCCCGGAATCTTCTCGAATGAAAAATGCGCATGGTCCTGGTGCTCGAACAGCCCGTACCAGCGGTAGAGGAGAAACCAGCAAGTGGTGCTGACAACCGCCAGGATTGCCAGAACGAAGCCAAGGCTCCGACCCCCAGAATCCGGCCGAGATGGAGCAATCAGGGCACCAAACTCCGAGCAGACAGCTCCATCGAGCTCGGCAGTGGCTGGGGGTGATGCGGTTGCAGTCGGCTCGGTCGACATTGCCTCGTCAATCTTTGTCTCGTCTGTACCGCATCACGAAAGGGCCGTCGAAAGCGACTGTCCATGCTCTCAATGCCGACACTGTATGCCATGTTGCCGGGCAGGAAGGCAAGGAGCACGAGTAAACGGGGTGAATGTTCCCTGGCGCCGCGAGAAGAGGGGAAAGGCGCGCAGCAATGGCCACGGAACTTTCCGTGGCCATTGCTTGCTGTGACTTCGGTACAGCGTTCGGATGTCAGCCTGCAGGAGAGGCGGCTGGGGTGCCGAAGACTCCCAAGCCCATCTCAATCAGCGTGATCGTCACGGTCGTGGTGCCGTCACCATTGTCGGCCAGAAGAGCATCACCCATAAAGCCCGAGTCATTGAGCTCTTCGAGCTCAATCACGAGCTCGTCGTTCGTCGGTGTGCCAGTGATGTCGCCACAGGCGATGTAGTTCTGGATGTTCTCCGGGCTCTCGTGCACGTTGATCGCATGCTCGGAGGCCAGGATATCGTCAAGAGACGCTTCCACGATCGTAGTGCTTTCCCCAGCTGTCGCGCCCTCACCGGCTGCCTCAGCCCCTACCGGTGTGCCCTCTGTCCCGGCAGTTCCGGCCGCATCAGGCGGGGACGCGGTCATGTCGACCGGCGTAGCAGGGGAGACGTCGACACCGAGCGGCGTAACGTTGTTGAGAGGGAAGACGACATCGCCGAGTTCCTCACAGGTGCCCGAATGGATGTGCGCCGGGTGAGAAGGATCAACTTCCACCCCTCCATCTGCAGGGGTAGCGGTGCCCTGCGCACTGGTCGCTCCACCGAGCACGAAGCTCATCATGAAGATAAATGCTGCGGCCACAAGTGCCACGGGCGCAAACACGCGTTTGCCCATTGCCGTCCTCCTCATTAAATAAACCTGTTGTGTTCCGTGATGACACCATCCGGACTTGCTAAACAAGCACGACGTATGCCACGTGAGGCCCTCTTTTTCTTTCCCGGGGTGGTTTCGGTAGGGACACACGGTTATCCAGGTCGAGATATACATGGCAGCGGGATACGACAGGATTGTCTTGACCCTTTGCCTGGAGGAGGACCATGGCATCCCGTTTGCGGCGCCTAGTTGTACGGGAATACACGACGTTTCCCGGTGGCGGCGACTGATCCTGTAGGAGGGACATGACGCAAGGAAAGGAAAGACATCATGGCAAACACCAATACCCAAAGCAATAACGTTGGAACCCTTATGAGGCTGAGCGACACTGGACTGACAGTGGCTGATCCTGCCGAGGACGTGCGGGGACTGAAGCTCCTGGACCGGAACGGCGAGGAAATCGGGACGGTCGACGACCTGCTGGTTGACGACACCGAAAACCGGGTCCGCTTTCTTCGAATCGCTCACGGTGGGTTCCTGGGGATCGGCGAGGAGCACTTCCTGGTCCCGGTCGACGCAATTACTCGCATTGACAGCGAGCACGTTCACATCGATCGTGAACGAAGCAAGCTCTCGGATGCCCCCGGCTACAGCCCGGACCTCGCCGAGGCTCCCGACTACTACCCGGGTGTCTATGGTTGGTGGGGCTACTCGCCGTACTGGTCGGGTGGCTACACGTATCCGGGATACCCCGTCTATCCGCGATAAGAAGGCAGAGGCATCAAGTTTCTTTCAACTTGACCCTGGGAATCCCTGATAAATTAGGGATTTCTGTTTATCTCTCCCCCTTTGGAATAACCGCTACGAAATCCTTTGCAGCCAAACCTGCAGCCATTCCTGCTAATTTGCTTCCATTTCTGTCTCGTATAGGTCTCCCATGAGATCAGTTGCCTGTCGCATCATCGCGTCTTCAACGTGGGTGTAAACAGCCAATGTCGTGTTGATGTTCGCATGCCCGAGTATTCGCTGTGCCACGGATGGATGCACGCCTCGGGCTGCGAGCATTGACGCTGCCGAATGACGCATGTCATGGAAACGCATGGGCGGCAAGCCAGCGCCTTCGAGCTTCCGCTTGAAGTGCTTTCGGAGGTTGCTGTTATCGAGTGGTGTACCGGTCGATCTACAAAACACGAGACCCCATTGTGCTTGCCATCGTTCACCGGCCCGCATACGTTCCTCTAGCTGTTGTCGGCGGTGCTGACGGAGCAAATCCATGACGGTTGGGGGAAGGGGAATGGTGCGGCGACTCATCTTGCTCTTCGGCTCTGTGAACGTTGGTTGTCCATTAATCACCTGAAGTTGCTTGCGAATCGCGATAGTGCCTTGGTCGAAATCTACGTCCTCCCATCGAAGACCTATTACC
>DASYWM010000185.1:0-20133 GCA_035936075.1 Thermomicrobiales bacterium | reverse complement strand
CTGCCCGGCACCCGACGCGCCAACGTGCACGATGGTCTTCCCCATCGCCTGGAAGAACGGCATGGCGCGGTCGAAGTCGGCTTTTTCACCCCCTACCATGATGCTGAGCGTCCCCGCTATCGCGCCCTTGTCGCCGCCGCTCACCGGGGCATCCAGCGCAGAGGCCCCGCGTGAAACGAGCGCCTCATTGACCTGAATCGCCGTCGCAGGTGCGATGGTGCTCATGTCGATGAGCAAACTGCCCCCATTCATCGCTTCGAGGATTCCGTTTTCGCCAAAGACCACGGCACTGACATCGGGGGAGTCGGGCAGAATCGTGATCACGATGCTCACCTTCTCGGCAACCTCACGGGGACTGCCTGCGGCGGTGATCGCGTCGGACTCGCTGGTCAGCTCTTCGACGGCGCCCCGTGAGCGGTTGTGAACAACGAGTGAGTACCCGGCCTTGACGAGGTTTCGGGCCATGGGTTTGCCCATGATGCCGAGACCGATAAGTCCTATTTGTTCTGCCATTGGGAGGGGGTCCTTCCTTCTCTTACGTTTCTGCGCGATGATCGACATCGACGGTTCTTTGTGCCTGCATACTATGCGCCGGTCTTCGATATGGTCAATTGCGCATATGGAACATGAGGTCGTGTTGAGCGGGTCAGCTCACTCGTTGGGAGAAGGGGATGATGTCGGAACGGATCCGGGCGGGAGTCGCGGCAACGAGGATCCTGGAGCAGCGGGGCGTCCAGTTCGCCTTCGGAGTGCCAGGAGAAAGTTTTCTCGGCCTGCTTGATGCCCTGTATGAGACGCCGAATATCCAGCTTATCGGCACGCGGCACGAGGGCGGTGCCGCCTTCATGGCGGAGGCCGTCGGCAAGCTGACCGGAATCCCCGGGATCTGCATGGGCACGCGCGGGGTCGGCACCGCCAATCTGACGATTGGCATCCACACTGCTTTCCAGGATTCCACGCCCTTGCTCGCCCTCGTCGGCCAAGTGGAGACGTTTATTCGTCACCGCGAAGCGTTGCAGGAGGTCGAGCTCGCACCGTTCCTCTCCCATATCACTAAATGGGCCGTCGAAGTGCCCACCGGGGAGCGACTGCCGGATATCGTCAGTGAGGCATTTCGACGCAGCATCAGCGGGCGGCCAGGTCCGGTGGCCCTGGCACTCAGGGGAGATATCCTCGACGAGGAGGTTTCCTCGGAGCTTCCGCCCCCTTCGGACCCGCCAACCGCAGGGCCCGACAGTGACAAGGTGAAATCGGCATTGGCGCTGCTGGCGCGCGCGGAGCGTCCCCTGATCCTCGCCGGGGGCGGGGTTCTCCGGAGTCGGGCAACTGCGGATCTCGTTGCTTTCGCCGAGCGAACAGGCATCCCGGTGGTCACGGCCTTTCGGCGGCATGATGCCTTCCCAAACGATCACTCTCTCTCCATCGGCTCCCTCTCCATCGGTGCGCCTGCCGCCGTGATCGAGCGTGCCCGCAATGCTGACGTAGTTCTTGCCATAGGGACGCGGCTCGGCGAGACAACAACGTTCGCCTATACCGTTCCTGGGCCCAACGCAGTTCTCATCCACGTCGATGTCTCGCCTGAGGTCGTAGGGCGGACATTCCCGGCGACGATCGGGATTGCCGCCGATGCCGCCAAAACGATCCAGCTCTTCACGCGTGAGGCTGCAAACCATCAATGGCCGGATCGGTCGGCGGCAAACAGGCACGATCGGGAAGTGTTCGAGCGCGAGACAGCGATACCTGCGACATCTTCCGTCCGCGATCTCGTGGACCCTGCCCTGGTGATTGGGGCGTTGCAGAAGCGGCTCCCGGATGATGCGGTGATTACCTGCGACGCTGGCAACTTTTACGGTTGGCTCTCCAGGTATTTTCGCTACAGGCAGCCCGGAACGTTCCTGGGCCCAACATCCGGGGCAATGGGGTACGCCGTGCCGGCGGCGGTGGCCGCTGCCCTGGTACGAAAGAACCGCGTTCCGTCCGTCGCAGTCGCAGGTGACGGGGGGTTCCTGATGACGGCGAACGAGCTGGCGGTTGCGGCCCAGCATGGGCTCAACGTGAAGTGTGTGGTGTTCAACAATTCGATGTACGGTACGATTCGCCTCCATCAGGAGCGGGCCTATCCAGGTCGGGTTGCCGGCACCAACCTCGCCAGCCCGGATTTCGTTCGCCTCGCGGAAGCGTTCGGAGGTATGGGCGTCCGTATCGAGCGGAACACAGAAATTGCCGACGGGGTTCGGCAGGTATTCGAGCATCCCGGGATCGGGATTCTTGAGGTTGCGGTGGCCGAGGACACTATTGCCGTGGGTCAATCACTCGAAAATCTACGGACCGCTGCCCGTCCATAGCGGCAGTGGGTACAAGAGGAGAACACAGATGCAACCGACCATTGAAACCGTCACCGACCTGTTTCGATCCGTGCATCAGCAGCTTCGTGAGATCGTGAAAGACATGGATAGCGAGCAGCTCAACTGGTCTCCGGCACCCGAAGCCAACTCAGTGGCCGTGCTTGTGACGCACACGCTCGCATCGGAGCTCGACACACTTCTGCTGGTGCGGGATCTCGCGGGTGAGCGGGATCGCGACGCGGAATTCCGTACGGTGGCCCCGGGCGCTTCTGATCTGCTTGTGGCTATCGACCGAGCGGACGAGTTGCTCACACAACATGGCGAGAGCATCACTGGGGACGAGCTCATGGCGATCCGGACACGTCCGAACCGGAATCCACAGATTGCGCTGCACTGGCTGATCAACAACTACGGGCATGCCCGTGAGCACCTGGGCCATCTCCAGCTGACGACGCAGATGTATCAGCAGTCGACCAAGAGGTGAGCTGATAAGCGGCCACGTATCCTCATGAGGCGTTGTTCCTGTCGCTGAGGGCCTCCGCGAGCGCGGCGATCACGCCGTCGAGCTCGCGGTTCGGGTCCCGTGTCTCTGGTGATTCCTTGCCGATAGGGGTTTCCGCGACGAATCGGTAGACATCGGCAGCACCGTTGAGGATGTCTGGCGTCATGCCCAGACTACCGAAGAATGAACCGATCTCTTCCATCTCTCCGACCCAGCGATAGGCCTTGGGCGGCATGATTGGCATATTTCCTTCAAGCCAGCCAAGGACTTCCCCCATGGTCTCGGTTTGCTCTTCGCGCAACGCTTCCTCAATGCCAGCCAACCTGGCCGCGACCAGTAATTCGGTGGCCAACGCCTGCAGACCCTTCGTCAGCGCCCCGTAGCACATCTTAAGAGCTGAGGCTTGACCGATGTCGCCGTCCAGCACACGGATGTCCAGACCATGTGACCCCAGTTCGCTGAACCGGGTGGCGCCCGGGCCAGATACGTAGAACTTCGTGCCTGGCTTTCTGGGTGGTGGACCTATGATCCCGACGTCAGCAACGGAGCTGCCTGCCTCCGTAATGAGGTCGGCGACTCCGCGTACCGTGTTTGGTGCGACGGCGTTGCAATCCGCGTAGACAACGGTGGATCCGCTTGCATGCAGGGCAGTTGCCACGGATTTGGCGACCGACAATGCGGAGGAGGGGACAAGGACACTGATGAAGAGATCGGCTTCCTTGACAACATCTTCAAGACTGCCGCCATCTTCGATCCCCGCGCGGCCAGCCAGTTCACGCGAACGCTCGCTGCGGCCCTCCAGACACGTGAGTACCCTCAGTCCGTTCGAGTGCAGCACGTGCCCGATGGAATGCCCCATATCGCCTGGGCTCAGTAGGCCAACAGTCTTGATCGCCATGATCGATCCTTCCTCTCCACATCATTTGTCCATCTCGTGAGGGAGCCATCGTAGTGTTCGGGGAGGGAAAGAGCAAGAGGCGGGACCGTAAAGAATGTCTCTGTGGCAGCCCATTACCGGCGAGCGGCCAGGAGCATCAAGGGGGAGCGCAGCGGCGAGTGTCTTTATCCGGAGTCTGCATGGAGATCCCGTCAAGCTGAACCGGGGCTTGTTGCCCTGGTGGTGGATCCGAGTGCGTCGCTCACGGTTCCTGGAAACTCATGACCCGGGTTGTCAGGTCGCCCTCTGCAGGATCATGCTGGAAGACAAAGGTTCCCTCTACCTGCTCACCACCCGCGAGGAAGTTGACTGTGAACTGGGCGGTCTCCGGTTCTCCAGCGCCAGTATCAAGTTCCGCCTCGATATTTACTTCCTCCACCGTGGGGTCACCCTCATTGCGGACTATGACCGGAAGGTAGTACCCGCCATTATCCTGCCTGAGCTCCTGCATTTGGGGCTCCACGAGAATGGCTGCGGGCTTTTCACCGCCCCGTACATATAAGTACGTCGTGAGCCCGAGGATGAAGACCAGAATGGCGATGCTGATGCCGAGCGTCGTCCACTCGGCGACAGAGCGGTCCTTGTCGCCCGAGGGTGATGTCTGGTTGCTGCTGCTCCCGTTTCTTTCCTCCTGGGCTTGGTCATGGGTCTGCTTTTGATTCATATCACCAGCCTGCCAGCGGCGCCCCCGACTGTTGCCGGGACACCGAGGACGAGGGTTTTCTCCAACATGGAGAGGACGGGATCCCCCATTTCAATCTGGTCAAACAAGTAGAGGGCCAGAAACGAGACGAGCAGCGAGACAAGGTAGGCAAGCATCGTCTCCGTAAAGGGTCGCTGGAAGAGGCCTTGGGGAGAAGCCTGATCAAAGCCGCTGGCGAAGACGATCATGTAACTCACCAGCAGCGAAAACCCGATGACGGCAACAAGATGGTGGTAATCCAACGCAGACGCGATCAGGGGAACCTCGTCCGTCGGTGCAATGGAGAAGCCGATGAAGATGCCACCTATTATTGTTGCCCCGACGTCGGAAAAGAATGAGTGCCACGGTCCCATCGGCTCACCATGCGATTCCCCCTGGCGGCTCTTTTCACCACGCTTGCCGAATATCTGGTTAGCAACGGAGGCCCCAATGCTCAACGGTACTGCCTGTACGACGATTTTCCCCACAATGCTGTCCAGGGGCTCAGTGAGACGGATCTGATTCAGGAGAAGCAACATGATCGTTGCCGCCACGATTCCCACGGCGACCGCATCCACCGCCTGATTTACCGTTGTGCCGAACGTGCTCCTGCGCTTGAAGCCGGCGGCGTAGGTCAGGCCAAGGTTGGCGGCGAATGCAAGGCCAAGAAAAACGAGCAGTTTCCAGAGGTCAGCGTACTGGCCGATCCACCACATCTCCATCGTAAATAGGAGCGGGATGCCGAAGATGTAGGCGCCCGAAAAGGCACGGATGAAGTCGTCGCGCTCTTGTGCCCAAGCCCCCAAGGCAACCCTCCACGTATCCTGCCATGGTGACAGAAGCAATCGTGACAGGATTATGACATGCGGGGTTCATGCCCGCGGCGGGCGCGGTTGAACCGTACATCGGTCCCTGGCACGGATTTTACTAACGGAAGGCGTGTCACGCTGCTAACTTTAAGCGGCCGAAGCATTACAAGGAAAGAGAGATCTGCTCATGAAGAAAGTCAGGAACATTGTTGTCACCGGTAGTAGTGGCAAGGCCGGCCAGGCGGTGACGAAGCATCTGGCTGCGAACGGCTATGCAGTCACAGCAACAGATGTCGCGCCCTCGCCAAACGATCTGGGAGTTCCCTTCATCCGTGCTGATCTCACCGACTATGGTCAAGCCGTCGATGTCCTGCATGGAGCCGATGCGGTCGTCCATCTGGCAAATATCCCGGCTCCAGGAATCTACACCCCGTCGACAACACTGAATGCAAACATCACGATGAACGGCAATGTCTTCCTTGCTGCCACCCAGCTGGGCTTGAGCCGGGTCGTCTGGGCGTCGAGCGAGACCACGCTGGGATTGCCATTCGATCCACCGCGATATGCGCCGGTCGATGAAGACCACTTTCCCTATCCGGCGTCGACATATGCCTTGTCCAAGGTGCTGAGCGAGACGATGGGCGAGCACATCTCCGGCTGGTCAGGCATCCCGTTTGTCGGATTGCGATTCTCCAACATCTTCAGGCCGGAGGAATATGTGCGTGTTCCGGGCTACTGGGCGAATCCTCACGATCGAAAGTGGAATCTGTGGGGCTACATTGATGTGCGGGATGTCGCGGCGTCATGTCGAAACGCACTCGAAGCAGATATCTCGGGGGCGCACAATGTCATCATCGCAGCCGCCGACACGATCATGAACCGCCCATCGGCGGAACTACTCCAGGAGGTCTTCCCGGAGGTCGAACTCCGGCGCGAGGTCGGGGAGTTCGAGACACTGCTGGCGATCGGCCGGGCCCGTGAGCTGATCGGATTCAGCCCACAACATTCCTGGCGGGCTCATGTGAGCGAGAACAGATCCTGAGAAAGGTACGTGGTATCGCGACAATTTGCCCCGAAAACATCGCTGCCGCCTGCGCATCACGCCGATGCGCGGGCGGCATCTTCCTGCAGGCGGCGAGGGGACTTTTGGTTTGCAGGGTCGAGTTGCCGGGTGATAATCACGGTGATTGCCGCGAAGACGCTGGCGACCAGGAACGGGATCTGGTACCCGACGTAGTTCAGTACGTATCCGGTCAGAATTGGAACGATCACGGCTGCCGCATGCTGCATGGTCAACCCCATTGCAAGAGAGGGTGCGACATCGTTTGAAGGGGCGATCTTGCGCAGGTAGACCGAGGCGCCCATCGCGGACAGTGGGAAGATGAACGAGTAGACGACATAGCAGCCGACGGCGACGCCTACCTGATCAATGAGGGCATAACCAAGCAGCGCCACGATGTAGGCAACATTGACGATCCCAAGCATCGTCCGTTCCCCGTGTGCATCGATCTGGCGACCGATCCAGGGACCCGCCATCATCGCGATCGCCGCCGTGACCAGCATGATCGCGGAAATAGCCGGGACATCCAGGCTGAAGTGGTCCACGAGCACCCACAGGCCAAAGGAGAAGAAGATCTGCTGGCGGGCACCATCAAGCAGGCTGAGCAGGTAGTAGAGGCGATACTCTCGCCGCAGCACCATCCGGTCTCGCCTGGCAGCGCGCTCCTGCAACTCGCCATTATGCATGTGGGGAAAACGGGCGATGAACAGCGCCGCCAGCAGGGCCAAGGCACCACAGACGATGAATGTCTGCTTGTAGTCCAGCCAGTCGTAATGGAACACGATCAGAACGAACGTCATCGCGACCAGGGCGCCACCCTGGTTGATGGCGGCCAAGCGGCCAAGGATGCCGCCTGATTTGTTCTCAGTGGTGAGGCTCATCCCGAGTGCAGCCTGGGTCTGGAGCCAAGTGTGATATCCCATCGACGAGATGATCACCCACGGCGTAACGGACCAGAACGACCAGGACACGCCGAAGAAGCCGTATCCAATCGCCAGGAGCGCCAAGGCGCCAGCCGTGAGATGTGGCAGCGAGAGCCGGTAGAAGAGGGCGGTCAGGAAGATGAGCAGAAAGCCGGGAATCTCGCGGATCGCGGTGATGTAACCAAACTGCGAACCGGAGAGCCCGAGACTGTTCTCGAAATAATTGGAGACAATATTCTGCTGGGCTGCCATTGAGAAGCCGACGGCCACGGTTGCCCCTGAGATCAGGGCGAATCCGCGCCCGGCAGGGGTCTGTATTCCCAAGCGGGCGGATGCTACCGCGGCTCGCGCTCGTTGCTCCTGTGCACTCCCGATCATCACTTTTCCTGAATGAGGCACGGCGCCCGCTGATGTATCCAACGGGAGGCAGTATATCCGGCCAGCCTCCGTCCGAGAACCGCCATCCGCCTCTCCGGAAGGAGAGCCGAGGTATTGATCTTGCCCTTGTTGATGCAAGGTCCGTAAGGGCTGGAAATCGGAGCTTTCAACAGGAGGTATAGCTACGATGGCACACAATGAATTTTTGGTTGCATGGCTCAAGGACGCATATGCCATGGAGAAGGGGATCGCCGAGTCGCTGGAGCGACAGGTTGAACTCGCAAAAGACCATCCCACGGTCCAGAGCGGTATCCAGCGCCATCTGGACGCCACGAACGGACACGCCGAGACTGTCAAGGAATGCCTGGAATCGCTCGGTGAGAGTCCTTCCGGCGTGAAGAGCGCCATGGCCTCCGTCGGTGGCATGGTCCAAGGCATGATGCCGGGCGCAGCAAAGGACGACCTGCTCAAGGCTGCAATGCAGGACTATTCCGCCGAGCACATGGAGATCGCCTCCTATCGGTCGCTGATCCTCTCCGCCACCGAGCTCGGACACGCCGATATCGTACAGAAGTGCCAGACCATTCTCGAGGATGAGCAGGCGATGGCGCTTTGGCTCGAAGAGAGCATGCCGATGCTGACCAGGGAAGCGATCCTGCAGGGGCAGACCTGATCCACTGGCTCCGCTTCCGGAGAGCGCCATCGGTCACTGAATCGTTCAGGACACGCGAATTAGTTTTCAACCAGTAAAGGAGTAGACCATGTCCCAGGCCAAGAAGCAGTCCGAATCCGCAACAGGCGTTTCCAACCCGGCGTATGACGCCATGACGGTGTTGACCAACAAGCTGCAGAGCATCGCTGTGCTTGAGCAGTACAAGCAGGACGCCCAAGGGGACCAGGAGCTCCTGCAGTGCTTCGAGCAGATCCAGGAGCGCGAGCGCGCGGATGTTGACCAGTTGCGCGGTCTCGTCGCCCAGCGACTGCAGCAATAGCCCTGATCGGTCGGGTTTCATTCAGCCATCACGGGGCGCCCAGTCGCGACTGGGCGCCCCGTTGTGTAGGGAAGATCGCGGGTGGCCCCCGCGGAAGGGATGATACGTATGCGACTTGAGGGAAAGACGGCTCTTATTACAGGCGCCGATAGTGGCATTGGCCGGGCGACCGCGCTGACATTTGCACGCGAGGGAGCCGACGTGGCTATCCACGCCTTCGGTGACCATCGCGGCGCAGTGCAGGCAGTTGAGGCAATCAGGGAGCACGGGCGACGCGTGGAGCTCTTCGAGGCAGATTTCGCCGATCCTTCCTCGGCTGAGGGCCTTGTGGCCCAGGTTGTCGAGCGAATGGGCAAACTCGATATCCTGGTGAACAATGCCGGTAAGGGCGAGGGCAAGGATTCAGCGCTCGATGTCGATACGAAGTCCTTTGTCGAAGTGCTCAATGTCGACTTGGTGGCGCCCTTTATCCTGGCCCGCGAGGCGGCGAGGCACATGGCCGAGCGGGGTACCGGATCCATCGTCAATATCACCTCAGTGCACGAGGAGATCCCGAACGAGGGCTCTCCCGCCTATTGTGCTGCCAAGGGCGGCCTGCGGATGGTGACGAGGACGATGGCACTCGAGCTTGCGCCAAAGGGCGTGCGCCTAAACAACATTGGTCCGGGCATGATCAAGACGCCGATGACCGTGTCGTCGCTGTTTGATGCGGGGACTACGGACCAGGCGGAGGCCAAAATCCCCATGGGACGTGCCGGTGAGCAGCAGGAGATCGCCAACCTGGCACTTTTCCTTGCGTCCGACGAGTCAAGCTATGTGACGGGCAGTTCCTACTTCGCGGACGGCGGGCTGATGCTCTCGATCCAGGGAACATGACGGCGAGTCCCTCGGGCTCCTGGCACCGGCTCGAAGGGTCGTGGCCCGGCTGCTTAGTGGCATGGGCCCTGCACATCTTTATGATGTCGTTTCGGTCATGCTCCGGAGGTATACGGGATGAAAGCAATGGTTAGATTGGGCCATAAGGAGGAAGACAGGAGGACGGCACGTGACGCCGGCGTGCTGTTGCTGCGGTTGACTGCAGGAGGCTTGATGGCCGGCCATGGGGCCCAGAAGTTGTTCGGATGGTTCGGCGGCTATGGACTCGAAGGAACCTCCGGATGGCTGGAATCCATGGGCATGAAGCCCGGCCGTCCCTGGGCCATTGCGGCGGGTGGCTCCGAATTCGGGGGCGGCCTGCTTACGGCGCTGGGATTGATGCATCCGCTTGGTCCGATATCCATGCTCGGCTCGATGGCGGTGGCAGCCAGGAAAGTGCACTGGGGAAAGCCGATCTGGGTAACGGAAGGCGGCGCCGAGTTACCGGTCCTCAATATCGCGGTCGGTGTCGCACTCTCGATGGTTGATCCCGGCCGCTTCTCGGCCGATCGCGCCGTGGGTCTCCGGGTGCCAATTAGCCTCTCGATGATCGCTTTTGCGGCAGTCGTGCTCGGCGTCCTGGCAAGTGAGGCAACGCCAGCACCGGTTTTCGAGGAGGCAGCCGATGAGGCGGGCAATGAGCTTCAAGGTGAGTCAGAAGAGACATTGCTCGAGGAAACCATGTAGGTGGGGGACATCCTCCTGCACGAATGGCATTCGGTTATAAAAAGAGGAGCCCTGTCATATCGACAGGGCTCCTCTTTTACGCATGCAAATTGTCTAACCGGGCGTCTGGGTCTCGGAGATCACGGTGGCACCTGTTTGACGATTCCAGGGATCCTCCTTGTCGCTGAGCTCTAGGGGCGGGTTGCCGACTTCCTGGTCGTCCGAGGCGCCTTCTGCCACGACCTGGTCCCCATGGGCGCGTTCGGGCGTTACGGGTCCGGCATCCCTGGCGAAACTTTCCTCCATTGGTTTCAGTCCCTCTTCCGGGTTTCCTAGTGTTTCATGGCGAACGCCATCCGAGGACTCCGGCTCGTCTTGCGGCGTTTCTTGCTCGGTTTCTTGCTCGGGTAGTGGATTCCGGTTGCTTGGGCTAAGACTGTCCGACATGGTGTCCTCCCTACCTTGATTGTTCCTGTGACGGCCGCTCGATCTCAGCAGTGTCATCGCGACCGACGATCTGGTTCCACAGCTCGTAGTCAGTCATCTTCTTGGCGATCATCTTGTCTTTGGCGCCGACCTCCTGGCCGCCAATTGCCTTGAACGGGCCCTTCTCGCGGTCCTTGAGGTTGAAGTAGACGCCTCCCTGTTCAAGTGGAGTACCGGGGTCCAAGATGGGAAGGCGCGAGAGCTCGTCGTCCGACAGCTCCGGGAGCATGTTCCCAACTCTCTTGTCATCCGCCGCCGAGTCTGCTTCCAGGTGCTCCTGATGGACCCGTTGTGGCGTCTGCGGCGCAATATCTTCCGCGAATTCCTGCGGCGTTGGCCGGTCGCTGTCGGCCGTCGCACGGTTCCCCTGGGGGTTCGTCAGTTGCTCGCGCCGGACGTCATGCGTCTCGGCATGGCGCCCTTCAGGGCCGCCCCGATCTGAATAGGGCTTTCTCGCGTCTCCTGGACTGTGATCATCTGACATCGATTACTCCTTTTCCTTGCCGGTACTATCGGCATGTCTGGCCGGTCTTCCCGGTTTCTGAGCATGCGAGGTGCCAGCATTCATGCGCCACGCCACGAGCTTACAGAGGAAGACTCCGGTGGCCGATAAAATGCCAAGGAGTCGGGGACCCGGCGTACCAGCCGGGAGAGCAGGATAAGGGGAGACCGTTGGGGCAGCAGAGGACCATGTCAGCAGGGATCGAGGAGCGTGATGCGGCGACTCCGGCCATGGGGAGCACATTAACGCCCTGGCAGCTTCGCTCCGGGTATTTCTGGTATTACGCAGCGATCGGCGCATTCGCGCCTTTCATCCCGCTCTATTACCAGGATCTTGGGATGAGCGGTCTGCAGCTTGGTGTGCTGCTGGCGTTGCCTGCCTTCTGGACAGCGCTTACAGGGGCTCTCTGGGGAGCCATCGCAGACTCGTTGGCGATTCACCGGATGCTGCTCCGCATCGTTTTGCTCGTTGCGGCCGTGGTTGCCATTCTGGTGTCAATGCCAGGCAGATTCATTACACTGTTGCCGTTGATCGCGATTCTCGCGCTGGCTATCGTGCCGATACCACCGTTGCTTGATGGGTATGCCGTGAGCGTCGCTGAGCGGTCAAAATCCTCCTTCGGGGGATTGCGGGTTTGGGGCTCGATCGGCTTTACGGCGATGGTGCTGGTGCTTGGCCGGTTGCTTGGCGGGCAGCTGACCGACCGGTTCCTGTACGCGTACGCGCTCTGTCTCCTGTTGACGTGGCTCTCGATCTTCGGCCTGCCTCGACTCGCTGAGCGTCGCCCGAGACCACTGCTGGATGGTCTGCAGGCTGTGCGGCGCAGCCGTCCATTTCTCCTGCTGCTGTTTGTTGCCTACCTGATGTCGAGCGGCTTCGCAGTGATCAATAACCTCCTCAGTATTCATGTCCGTGACATGGGAGGTTCTACGCAGATGATCGGTCTTGTCTTCGCGGTCGCCTCCGTGAGCGAGTTCCCGATCCTGATCTTCAGTGGTTGGTTGATGACCCGAATCGGAGCGCGTGGCATGGTCACGGTGGCGCTCGCAATGTGGGTGGTCCGCTTTGCAATCCTGAGTTTCGTCTCCGCGCCGTGGCTGGTGGTAGGTGCCCAGTCGTTACATGGCGTCACCTTTGGCGCGTTCCTGATCGCGTCGGTCACGCTGGCCCATCGGTTCGTGGGCCAGGAGAATGCGGCAACAGCGCAGGCGGCGCTGGCAACGATGTCATGGGGATTTGGGAGCATCACCGGTGCAATTGCCGCCGGTTCGCTCCTTGATGTAGCGGGGACATATACGATCTTTCGTGGCGTTACGGTGTTGATGGTGGTGACGCTCGCGGTCTTCATCGTCGGGAACCGGGTCATTAGCATCGAGGGAAATGGGTAGGGTCTCACCCGATGATCAGCCCGGCAGGTCTCCTGCCGGAATTCTACAGAGCGCTCGTCTCTGGAAGAGCTTGTCGATGGATGATCCTCTTCCCGACGTTACCGTGAGCAACCTGGCCCAGCTCGGAGAGCTTCTGGTATGCGACAGGGAGCGCACCTAAGCCGGGAGCTGAACGGGAGCACGGTCACGCTTGCGGTTCAGAAGGAACATTGCCCCAGACTTCCACGTGGTGCCCGTGCCTGTCGCCCTCCCACAGCTTCACGGTACAGGTGCCACGGAGCAGGTTTTTCCAGAGCTGGGCGTTCTGGAACATCTCCTCGTCGGCGCTGAAGATTTCGAAGACCGAGCGGGAGGCAACCAGGACCAATTTCTTCTTGGCCCTGCTAAGGGCCACGGTAAGTCGACGCGGATCGAGCAGGAAGTTGCCGGTCGCAAGGAGGTACTCCCGGTCACTCTCCGTGGAGCCAATCAGGATCACTGTCCGCTCATCGCCCTGGAACCGTTCCACAGTGTCGACCGCGGAGACGGTCACCGCATTCGTCTCAGGATCTATCCGAATGAGCTCTGGCACACCCTCCTGCAGGGCCGCGCGCTGGGCGCGATGGGGCACAACCACCCCGAGACCCTCCTCAGGCGACAGGTTGTATCGCTGCTCATCGGCAAGCACGCGCAGGATCGGCGCGATCAACTCTTGCTCGTAGCTGTTGCGGTGCTGGCTCTCAGCCTCATCGTGGACGACAACCGTCAACGGGTGCTGCGGCGCGAGGACAGCCTGGATAAAGGAGTCAGGGAGGGGAAAAACGGGCAATACGTCGTGCCGCTTTGAGTGATAGTTGATTCCGTCCCGGTGATAGATCTCCTTACGCAGGAACTCCGCGAGGTCGGCATGGAGTCGGAAGCTGCGCTCGAAGTTGATCTTCGGCGGATCGAGCGCCAGCAGGGCAAGGAAGAGCGACTCGTAGGAACGGAACTCCCGGAATGAGCGACGCGTCTCGTTAGACCAGTCGTGACTGACGATCGGTGGCATCTGCCGGTGGTCTCCCACAACGATGATGCGACCGTCTTCCTTAAGAGGTAGTGCCGCCATGATGGCTTCGGGGATACTCATTTGTGACGCCTCGTCGAGCACCAGGTAGTCGATAAAGGCCTGACCGAATAGATCATCCTTAACCATCGAGTAGATGCCGCCGGGAGTGGAGGCAGTAACCGACCACTGGGGAGCAGAGATCGAGGCGATGACTTCCTTCGCCTTCATCTCGTTGGAGAGTGGAGTGATCCCCTCAGCGACATCAGCGCGGGGCCGCTGGCGAAAGAGCGGCACGTCGCAGAGGCGGCGATCGAAAAACTGATTCATCAGCTCCGGCTGGGTGTCGAAGAGGCCGCGGAGCTGCTCCCGTGCCTCCAGGATGTTCTGGAGCAGGACATCTATCGCCGCGTGCGTCTTGCAGCTAAGAATTACCCGACAAGGCATCCCCACGGCCATCCGACCCTGGATGCGCGCAAGTAAAGCATAGGCAGTGGAGAAACTCTTGCCGGTGCCGGGAGGCCCCTGCACAAGGAGGACCGGATCATCGCCATGCTGGCTGATGAAGGCGTGTTTGGCCGGTTCGAAATCCACCATCTGCCCGGCATGGTGCAGGGCTACGAGGCCGTCCATCAATCGCTGCTGGGCTGCAGCCGCCTCCGGACAGGGCGTCGATGGAGGTGCGGGATCTCCGGTCAGAAGGCGGTAAAGCGCGTTGTGGTTCCCGGCAATCAGGCCTTCTGTCACCTTGGCCGCCCAGAAACCGTTGATGTTGTTTGGGTCGGGATCCAGCGTGTAGAGACGATCGGGCACCAGCGGATCGCTTGAGCCCGATCCGAAGAGGAATCCCCGCTTGTCACCTCCGCCTCCGCCGAGGATCTCCACCATCGCGAATGCTTCGAGGGCACGATCGAGATGGTCACGCTCCACTTTGATCTGGATCAGCTCCACCCGTGGACCATACAGGATCTGCTTCGAAGTCGATGTAAAGGGTGCACGCTCATTCTCTGGAAGGCGTGTATCCAAGGACCAGCGATCATAGAGCACAAGGCGGGAACCAGGCTTGAGGGTCGAGAGGTTCAGTGCCTCGTCCAGACCGCAAGCCAGGTCCTCTGTCTCGATACGCAGGCGAAAACGAGTCCCGACATGATTCCAGTCCGACTCGGCCCTCTGGTCCTTTGGAAGGCGGATCTGCTTCCCATTGGGATTCACGGCCCGCCACTCTGCGCGATAACGCTGCCGGAGTTCCTCCCGCACCTGATTTTCCCGGTTCTGCTGAGCGATGCCCGGCTCCTGGTCGGCTTCGACATAGCGGACAACCAACGATTCGCCGTTGAGGACGCGCTGCTCAGGCGGCGCGAGCCGCTGATGCTTCCAGGCGGCGAGATTAACAAAGCGCTCGATGCTGACGAATTCATCAAGGGCATGGGCCAGCGTCGGTGCACACTGCTCGAAGGCTGCGAGATCGGGGAGGACAAAAGATGTCAGCGTCGTCTGGCGGTTGCCCCGGAAGTCCTTCGCGATATGCTCCATCGCCTCCAGCCGGCGGGCCTGGAAGCCGAGCATGCGCTCGGTGGTCGCCTCACCGTAGTCGGAGAGGGCCTCCAGGGTGGTTTCCGCGGAGACGTCTCCCCACGCTGTATAGGCGTATTCCAGGGGGATCTGGCTGTTGAAGCGGGCGCGGCTGGTGTACCAGCCGTTGATCCCCGGAACTTGCTGTTCTTCGCCAATGGTTTCGTCGAACTTCCGCCAGAAATCAAACATCCGCGTCCTGAAGATCTCACGATAGGGAACGTCCTTGTTCCAGTCGAACTTCAGGTAGGCGGCGACCGCCTGCAGCGACTGGCAGACCATCGGATAGTTCTTCTGTTCCTGGATCTCCTGGTCGAGGAATGTGGCGATGGGGGAGTCGTATATAGCCATCTGCGTCATGAAGTCATACAGGGCAGTCGCGCCGAGGATCTTCGTGAGGTAACGACCAAGACCGTTGAGCAGCTGCTGTTGAGCGAAGCGATTGATAAACACAAGATGGATCGGCGCTGCGTGGTTGCCCCCCGCATCGGGTGCGGCAAGCTCAACGATTGCCCGCAGCGTCTCGGTGATCCAGTCAACGAAGAGCTGCTCCTCGATCGCGTTCGAGTCGGGCGGGACGTCGGTGATCCGCACGATGTTTCGTTGACGATGCATTTCCTCAACGCCGTTGTTGCAGGCTACTACGCGCGCACCAACCATGTAGATCCGGTCGTTCAGGTAGTCATGCTGCGCATCGATATAGACACGCACGAGATTGGGATGAAGATCCGGCCCACTGTAGGGAAGCGTGCCATAGCCCTTGTTCGGGATATATGAAAGGGTTGGTGGCCCCTCTTTCTTCCAATAGAGGTAGCGTTGTGCCCGGTGGATCAATTCATCGAGATGCTGCCCGACGGGCCATGTGACCGATAGGCGCCGACACAGATCCTCCTTGCCAGCAGCGGGAATCAACTGCGGATAGGAGCCGTTGTCTCCGGGCGACACGAGTTCCTTGAGCCCTGCTACCTGGCGTACGGTCGAAATGCCGTACTTGCGCAGGATGCTCTTGTCCTGGTCGGAAAGGTGGGGCAGGAGGGAGAGGTCGTCTGTCTCCGCGCTGCGTTTCATGCAGAACTCGTTGTAGAGACAGCCATCGCATTTATAGGTGAGATGGAAGGGGACCGCCTCGAAATCTGCCTTGAGGACACGACGAGCGGTTGATTCGGGCCCGGTCAGCAGATCCTGGACCGATCCGACGTAGGGGCCAGGATCCTCAATACGCTGGAGATACCCGTGCCCGGTGCCGAAGGTCGCGATAGCGTCCTCGCGCTGCCGGTGTTGCAGTTCTGGATCAACTCGATCAGCCGCATCGGTTCCCTCAGCCGGGCCGCGATAGAGGATCGCCAGTTCGAGCGGCGCGTGCTCGATGCGGGCCTGATTGAAGATGGCGGCGAGCATCTCATGGTAGATGGCGACCTGAAGCCGGTGCTCTACTTTGGAAGCCGTGCTCGCCTTCATGTCGGCGATCAGGCAGTGAAGCAGACCGTCCTGATCCCGCTCGAGACGGAGAATATCCATCACACCTCGGATGCTCCAGTCGCTTACCTCCGCACGAAGACGTGGCTGGAAGAGGACATGAGCTTCGCCGGGAGCCAGCGCGAGCGCGCGGGCGATGACGGCAGCGTTGTGGTGAGGTGCTCCAGTCGCCTTGCCCTCTTCATCACCAAAGCGGGTAGCAGGGAAGCGTCCGATCACATCCTGCTCAATCAGTTCTTCAAACCGAGCACCGGATCGGGTGAGAATCGGTGGAATCGCCTGCAGGGTAACGTCGTAGTCGCGCATGAAGTCGTCACTCCGTGAGCGCGTATGCAGTTGCAGGCGGAGGAACCGCTGGCACTGGTCGAGGCGGATGAACTGTGAAATATCGGTGGGGCTGACGGGCCTTGGAGATGTCGATTCCTTGTCCTGCGCGAAAACCGATCCGGAGTCAAAGCTCGCCATGCCTGGCCCTCATCTCGCTGCCTGTTTCTGACCGTGTTTACGGGAAAGTGTAACCCTTCGGGGATACATCGCGGGGCGCTCCATCGGCACTGCAGATAGTCCCCGGTGCTGGCCACCAGGAGGTGGGTCGGGCCAGCGGCGAGGCCGAAATCTTGCAGAGTGATGACCCGTGATTTCGCATCAGGGCGGACTTCATAGGTTCACCGCGCGCATGCTCACCGCAAAGTGCGAGCATTGCCGGGAGAACGTTACACGGATCGGGTCCATCCCGCGTACAATTCGTGAGTCAGTCACAAACCCTTGGGCAGCTTGTGATCAGGAATGGTATCCCGCTCCTGGCGTGTCCACTTGTATCCGGGCTGACGTTATCAAGGGATGTCCAAGGGCATCCGGGAGTTTTCGGGACCATGTGGTGGATTTTTTTGGCGGTCCTTGGTGTGTCCGCGGCACTGATCAAGATGTTTGATCGCAAGGTGCCCGGCTCGCTCTACAAGATCGTCCTGTTGATTTGGGCGATCGGCCCTCTGGTGGGCACGCTGTGGGCCATGGCGACGCTGTGGCGGGACTGGATCACGCTCGAGGAGTTCACACTCTTCCTTGTCCTGTATTTCCTGACCGGTATGGGCATCACCGCCGGGTTCCATCGGTTGTTGACGCATAGTAGCTTCGAGACACCGGCACCGGTTCGCGCCACGTTCCTGATTCTTGGATGTATGGCGGCCCAGGGTCGTCCGATCGATTGGGCGTCGAATCATCTCAAGCATCATGCCTTTTCCGATCACGAGGGAGATCCACATACCCCGACTGAGGGACTCTTTCACGCGCATCTTGGCTGGTTCTTCACGGGAGAGCCCGCCGATCGCGAGAAGTATGGCAAGCGCTGGGAGAACGATCGGGTTATCCAGTTCATCGACCGCACCACGGTTGTCTGGCTGGTCCTTGGTCTGGTCATTCCCTACCTGATCGCCGGCTGGGGTGGTTTCCTCTGGGCCGGTCTCGTCCGCGTTGCCTTCCTCAATCACGCGACATTCGCAGTGAACTCGATCTGCCATGCGTTTGGCTCCCGCGACTTCGAGACGAAGGACGAGAGCCGCAACAACTGGCTGGTTGCCGCGCTGACGTTCGGTGAGGGTTGGCACAACAATCATCACGCCTTCCCTGCCATGGCGTATCACGGTATGAGCTGGCGCCAGTTCGATGCGACGGCCGTCGTCATCAAGTTCCTGGAGAAGGTCAAGCTCGCGAAGAACGTGAAGCTACCCCGCCCGGAGCTGGTGGAGCGTCGCCGCGGAGCTGACAAGGAAGTGCTTGCTCCCGCAACCGTGGCCGTTGCCCGCGAAATGGGCGACTAACCGGATCGCAGGATCTCTGAACACACGGAAAGGGGCGGGCATTTTGCCCGCCCCTTTTTGCGTCCAAGACCCTTAGGGCAAGCAGGCGAATGGTGACGGTAAAACGGGCGCGTCACCATTCAGCCGGCGTGAAAGCCTGCATTTCTCAATGTGATACCATCGAACCTAAGCACACAATCGTATCCATCGGTTCCAACACTCGGTTGACCGGTCAATGGCTGGCATTGATCGCGGATCTGAAGAGGAGGCACCCATGTCGAACGAACGCGGCAGGATTACTGGCAATCGTCTGGTGACCCGACGAGACGCGCTTCGCGGTACCGCAGGGATCGCCGGAGCGGCCACAGTGGGAGCAGCTTTATCCCGAGGGGTGACGGCGGCTCCTCGAACCAATCGGGAATATAGTTCCCGTGCACAAAACGGGGAGATCATCTTCCTTTCGTCCCAGCTGACACCAATTGAAGAAGCTGAGAAGATGCGGAACTCGATTCTCAGCGGATTCGACGGGAGCGTGGAGTTCGTTCCGGAGGATCCAGGTCCGTTCGTTGACCGCGTGACAGCTGAGGCGCAGTCGGGAAGTGGCTCGGTTGGCGTTGTTGGTGGACTTCACGGTGATTTTGCCCAGTTCGTCGAGCAGGACCTGCTGGAGGATTTGACCGACCTGGCGGATCAGCTGGCCGACCGGGGCTTCATTGAGGATTACCTGGAGCTCGGACGCTATGGCACGGAGAGTGTCTATTACATCCCCTGGATGCAGGCGACGTACATCATGTGCGCGCACCGGGATGCACTTGAGTACCTGCCAGAGGGCCTTACAGAAGAAACGCTGTCGACCGACCTGACCTACGAGCAGCTGACCCAGTGGGGTGAGAGCCTGAATGAGAATATAGGCCCGGTTCTCGGTTTTCCGGCCGGCGAAGATGGTTTGATCCATCGATTCTTCCAGGGTTACGCGTATCCGAGCTTCACCGGCGGGCTGAACACCACGTTCAGCGGTCCGGAAGCCGTGGCCATGTGGGAGTGGTTCCGTAGTGCATGGGCTGTGACCAATCCTCAGGCCCTGACCTACAACAATATGGATGTGCCGCTGCAATCCGGAGAGGTCCTGGTCGCGTGGGATCACACGGCTCGCCTCATCAATGCGCTCCGGGAGACGCCGGACGACTTCGTGACCTTCCCGGCACCGCGCGGTCCGGAAGGACTGGGCTACCTGCCTGCCATCGCGGGGTTGGCGATCCCGAAGAGCGCTCCCGACAAGGAGAGCAGCCGGGCGCTGATCGATTACCTCACGATGCCTGAGACACAGCTCACGACGCTGCAGGAAGTGGCCTTCTTCCCGGTCGTCGACGTGGAACTTCCGGAGGATCTGGAGGCCGGCATCCAGGCTGAAGCCGACGCCATTCAGGCAACGACAAGCGCCGAGAACGCAATTACCTCGCTCTTGCCGGTGGGGCTGGGCGAGCAGAACGGAACCTACAACAAGGTCTTCCGGGATACGTTTACGGCGATCGCGGTCGACGAGAACGATATCCAGCCGGTACTGGACGAGCAGTCGCAGGTGCTGCAGGAGGTTCTCAACACAGCTGAGGCTGAGTGTTGGGCTCCTGACCCGGAGAGCGATGGCGTCTGCCAGGTCGGATAGTTCCGTGCTGCAGAGAG
>DASYWM010000184.1:0-4232 GCA_035936075.1 Thermomicrobiales bacterium | reverse complement strand
GTCCAGCAACGCTCACGCAATCCGGCCCTCTGTCAGGCGCTCGCCCGGTTCGCTGCTAGCGCATCGCGGACCGCAGAGGAGGGGACGTCGGGGAAGTAACCGTACCACTGTCCCACGGCCCGAAGATTCTCCGGGGCAATGATCGTGATGACATCGTCGGCGATTTCCCTGAACGGCTCTACCATGGACGCCGGGGCCACGGGGAGGGCGACAAAGACCTGGCGTGCTCCCTGGTGGTAGACCGCCTCGATCGCCACTCGCATGGTCGCGCCAGTTGCGAGGCCGTCATCCACGAGAATCGCGGTCTTGCCTACAATATCGGGGACCACCGCGGGCACACCGATCTCCCGGCAGAGCGACATTGCGGCCTTCTGTGCCTGGCTGGAGATCGACTCAACCTGTTCCTGATCCAGTCCAATGTCGTTGATGAGGGGCTGGTTGAGCACGCGCTCGCCGCTCGCCGCGAGGGCGCCGATGGCCAGCTCGCGCTGGTCCGGCGCGCCCAGCTTTCGCACCACGATCGCTTCCAGCCGGACGTCCAACTGTCGTGCGACCTCAGCTGCGACGATCACTCCGCCGCGGGCGAGCCCGATAACCACGATGTCGTCCGGCGCCAGGGTGGCAACCCTTGGGAGGAGTGGCATGGCAAGCCGCGCACCGGCATCGACGCGATCGCGAAACCCGGTTGGTTGTTGTGATGAGAGAGGGGACATCTTTCCTGGCTCCACTCGGATGACCGTTGCGGGTATGCCTGCGTACACTTCCGTGTATACCGCGACATACCGGGACCGGACATTTCCGATATCACTCCGGAGGAATGAACGAATGGTGGTCTATCCATGATACATGGGGACGTTTCCATGGAAGCAAGCAGCGTGTTCGCGCCTCACCGGGATGCACGGCCGGAAGAAATCTATGCGTACTACTAGCGGTTCCGGGAGGCAGGGCGAGTCGCCTGGGGCGAGGGCAGCTGGCTTAACAAATCCCTCCATGGTGCTGCTACGCATGGAAGATGTGCAGGCGTGGCTGAGGGATCCCCGGCTTGGGAGGGAATGGCGTCGCTTGTTGCCTCCGGGAGAACAGCCACCTGAACCTGAGGTGAATTCCTTTCGTGATGTCGCCGACCATTTCATGCTCTTTCGCGATCCGCCCGATCATACGAGGCTCCGCTCGACGGCGAACATGGCGTTCACCCCACGACATGTCAACAAGATGCGTGCCCCAATCGAGCGACTTGCGCTCGATCTGGTTGAGGACATGAAGAGGCAGGATGGGCCCGTTGAGTTCATCGCAAGTTTTGCCTACCCGCTGCCCGTCCTGGTGATTGCCGGCATCCTCGGTGTTCCCGAGAGTGATTTTTCGCGATTCCGGGATTGGTCCGCGGTCATCGCCGCCGCGATCAATCTGCCGGTGACCGGTCTTCAGGAGTTCGTCCAACGCGCTGATCAGACGACCAGCGAACTCGTCGAGTATCTCGGATGGATTGTCGCCGAGCGGCGCAAGGAGTCGAAGGATGACCTGATCTCCTCGCTTATCGCGGCGGAGGCCAGGCAAGGGAAGATCAGCGAGAAGGAACTCATCTCAACGCTCATCCTGCTGCTGGTGGCAGGGCACGAGACGACGGTCAACCTGATAGGGAACGGGACCTATGCTCTCCTGCAACATCCCGATCAGTGGCAGGCTCTCGTGGGTGATCCGTCACTGGCGCGGAATGCCACCGAGGAATTGCTGCGGTACGACAGCCCGGTGCAGATGACGACACGCACGGCAATGGAGGACCTGGAGATTGCCGGAACGCCTGTTCGGCAAGGGACAGAGGTCCAATTTGTGCTCGGGTCGGCCAACCGGGATCCGAGGGCGTTCGAGGCGGCGGACAGGCTCGATATCGGCCGCGAAGTCGGACGGATTATGTCGTTCGGCATGGGGATCCACTTCTGTCTCGGATCCCCACTTGCCAGGATGGAAGGGGAGATCGCCTTCCAGACGCTCACCCAGGAGGCCCCCGACCTGCGACTTGGGGCGACGCAACCGGAATGGCGAGCGGGGCTCGTCCTGCGCGGTCTCCAGACCCTGCCAGTGATATTGTCCTGATGTTGTTGCGGACGACGCTCAATTTGGCGGAGAATCTGCGTTCCTTGCTCTCATGGTGGGGAAGAAGATAAGCGGCGCGCCTTAGTCTCGCCTCATTGGGGGATAAACGGTCGCTCCGTCGTAGGGATGGTGGCACCTGCCTGGAGAGCATGCCGCTGGTGTTGGATTTGCCGCGGGATCCTGTGTGGGGGGCAGGATGACGAGGAATGCGGAGAGCTGCACGCAATGATGAACGACGATGAAATGCGCGTGATTGTCGGTGCTACCTCACAGGAGTATCCGGACCCAAGAAGAGGAACTCGATCTGACGAGGCGATCCGACTGGGAGGAACGGTTTCGGCCCAGCAGCCTCAGCCGGATACTCGCCGAGCACGTCTGGGAGCACCTCGACCTTGAGGAAGCCAGGGTGGCTGCCGGCATCTGCTTCGATTTCCTCTGGCCCGGTGGCTTCGTTCGGTGTGCCGTGCCGGATGGGCTCTTCCCGGACGAGACGTACCAGCGGATCGTGCAGGTCGGCGGCCCAGGATCTGTCGATCATCCCGCTGCCGGCCACAGGGTCGTCTACGCTTACCGCTCGTTGCTGGCATTGTTTGCGGCCGCCGGGTTCGAGGTGCAGCTGCTGGAGTGGGTGGGACGCGAAGGGCGAGTTTCATGCAGAGATGTGGGACGAACGAGAGGGGTTCGTCTACCGGTCGGCGCGCTTTGATCACCGTAATCGCGATGGCCGTTACGGCTTCACCTCGCTGATCATTGATGCGGTTAAGCCGGCGATGACCGGATGAAGAGGAGCGGAATGGAAACAGTACCCGTATCGACAGCACAGCCATGGTATGACGTCAGGCGCGCCGAACCCGGCATCTTCATTATTGAAGAGCCGTTTCACTACGAGCATGTGAAGTCCTACCTCGTAGAAGGGGATGAGCGCGCACTGTTGCTGGATACCGGCACTGGTGCCGGAGACCTGCGCGCTCTTGTCGAGTCACTCACCGACAGGCCCGTGTTCCTCGTCAACAGCCACGCCCACTGGGATCACATCGGTTGTAACCGCCAGTTCGATGAGCGATGGATTCACGAAGCGGAGGCTGACGCGGCAACGCTTGTGGACGGAGTAGGTAATGAACGGCTCCGGCATGCGTTCGCGCCTGAAGGCCTGACTGGTCCATTGCCGGAAGGGTTCGATGTCGAAACCTTCGTAATTCCCCCGGCGGTTCCCACGGGCGTTATGGAGGACGGGCATCACTTCGACCTTGGAGGGCGCGGGCTTGAGGTGCTGCATTGCCCTGGCCACTCCCCCGGCGGAATTGCTCTTCTGGACAGGGCGAACGGGGCACTATTCAGCACCGATGTGGCGTATGCGGGAGCTCTCTACGTCTATGAACCGGCCAACCTGTTGACCTACCAGGCCTCACTGCAACGCCTCGCGGACCTCGCACCGACATTGCATGCAGTCTACCCGGCGCACGATGCCAGCCCGATTGAGCCGGCGATGCTCCCCGGCATGGCGCAGGGGGTCAGGGACGCTATGGATGGTATGGAGCCGTCCAGCCGCGCGGGCGACATGGCGCGCTACGAGTTCGACGGTTTCGTGCTTCAGGTGTGGGGGATGCCGGAACCGGCCTAGCGGTGGCTGGTAACCCCAACCTGCTGACACATCTCGAGTACGGGGCAGGTTGAGCACTTGGGGCGGACACCGGTGCAGATGTGCTTTCCAAAAGGGACAAGGCGCTCGTTGATTTCGATCCAGTACCGTTCGGTCAGCACTCCCTCCAGTGCGGCCATCGTCTGTTCAGGCGTCCTGGTGTGGACATATCCCCACCGGTTTGTGACACGGTGGACGTGGATATCGACGCTGATCCGTTGCTGGTTGCAGGCGATTCCGAGAGCAAGGTTCGCGCATTTTGGTCCCACGCCGGAGAACGACTGCATCACTTCCGGCTCGCAGGGGAGCTCACCCGCGAAGTCGTCGCGGACGCGGATCGCGATGTCGTGAATCTGGACCGCTTTCCTCTCGTGGAAGGTCACGGCGGGGATGAGGGCATCGATCTTGTTTGGGGCCATGGTTGCAAGGGCATCCGGGGTCCGAGCCCTCGCAAAGAGGCGACGGGACGCAACAACGGTGACCTCGTCTCTCGTGCGAATTG
>DASYWM010000183.1:0-3997 GCA_035936075.1 Thermomicrobiales bacterium | reverse complement strand
GAGTGCTATTCACGTCAGGACTTTCTACATGACCGACCGACCATCTTTGGAGGCCTCTGACGATTCGCCGCCGAAACCTACACAAGTCCGCGGCACTCCCCTCCCGGATGAATTGCTTCACCAGCTGGGAACTCCTCTTACGATCATCAGCGGGCATACCCAGCTTCTCCAGCGACGGACGAGGCATATGATCGGCGATGACGCCGCAACGCTGGATCGGTCACTGAGGGCAATCGAGGGGGCGGTACAACGTATGGTGACGGTATTAATGAAAGGTTATACGCAGGACGATAGCGAGAAGTCAGTAGACGAAGATACTAATTGAAACTAGGGGAAATACCGGGATATACGGTATCATGGCTCCAAGAACCCATGGGGGAAAAATCGGTGACCACGGGATTTAAGGGAATGCTGACGGGCCCGAAAGCGGTTTGATGATTCCAGCACCGGTTGGAGGCGCGATCAGGCCTGCCTATTCGTGCATACACATACTAGAGATAGAGGACGTGACCGGTCGCTCGGTCCGAGCTGCGTACATCTCCCTAGAAGGATGTCATGATGGAACCATCGGACCAGAAGCACATCCTGGCAATGAATGAATCAGACGATGTTCTCAAGTTGTTTCGCGAACTCCTCGAAGATGAGGGGTATCGTGTCACAATGCAGCCCTATTTGGACAAGGATCTCGGGCGAATCGAAGTGACCGCACCAGACCTGATCCTTCTCGACTACATGTGGGCGGGAGACGATGCGGGATGGGCGCTGCTGCAGATGCTGAAGCTGCATCCTGCCACCAGCCAGATCCCGATCTTGCTGTGCACGGGAGCCGTCAAACAGGTAGAGGGGCTCAAAACCCACCTGCACGACATGCAGGTGCGGGTCATCTACAAGCCGTTCAATATCGAAGAGCTGACCAGGGAAGTCGCGGCGGCGCTTGAAGCCGCAGCGCCCGAGCCCGAGCATTTAGCTGGCTCTCCCGATGTGGACAGCCTCTCAGCAAACACCAACCATGTTCACGAGCATGGTGATCCGGTGGTCAACGCCTAAGCCCAACAGGGCAGCATCCCACGTCGTGGCGGTGTTGGCGTCGCGCGATTGCCTTTCAGGAAGACCCACCAGGTACGCGGCGGATCAGTGTTGGGCGATCAATCTGGGGCTCTTGTGCATCGCCCCGGTCCCTGCTAGCATGCGAGTGGGTTCCTGAACAGTCTGAAAGCACATGGGCTGCCCATTGTGGCGTGGTGTCCGCTGATATCTGAGGTTCTGATGGTGCACCTTTGGTTCACGACCGCATCCCCAACCACTGGGCGGCGCGGCCTCCACTCCCCCTCTACAGGAATGGGCCGATACGCCCGCCCTGCTGTTCCTCTTGGACAGCGATTTGCCAACGACGATGCAGAAGAGACGCAGACCCGATGCGTTGTGGATGGGCTCGGTGACGCCTCCGGAGCTGGGAATGAATTACCTGCGGACAGCGTTCGCCCGGCCAAGCCGGTGGGTGAGCCCACCGCGACACCGGGAACCGATGGGGCCGCCGGTCCCGATCAGGAGCCAACGAAGCGACCACGTTCGTTTGGGGACTCGGATCGGTTGTTGTATGCAAGTTCCAGGCCCATGCACAGACGGGCCGTTCCCCTGCCGAAAGGCGGAGAACTGGAGGTTGGCCCCATGCTTCTAGTCGCCACTTCCAATTATTAAGAAGCCAATACGCGTACGCCTGGGAGTGAAAAACGATACTCCTGCTGATTCTTAATAGATTAAGTATTTTTATTGTGACAGTTATGATCTATTGAGAATGGTGTGTATACTAAGGTATACGCCATTGGAAGAAGTGAGCCCACTGTCCTCCGTCTCGTCACCATGAGAAATTGCCCAGTCGTCGTTTCCTGCCGTCTCTGGCAACCTGCACCCTGGCAGAATGAGTACCCTGTGGCCGCAATAGGGATGCGCCTGCAACGCGACGGCCGAGTTTCAGCACTCGGTCGCCGAGAAGGCTATCCCAATGTCACAAGCACAGCAAAGGCACCACATCCTTTGCATCAACAATTCCAAAGAGGTCCTCGAGCTCTTTCGCGAACTCCTCGAAGAGGAGGGCTATCGCGTCACGACCCAGTCGTACGTGGACAAGGATCTGGATGCCATTAGTGCGCTCAAGCCGGATTTGATCGTCCTTGACTATATGTGGGACCATGAGGATTCCGGCTGGGCATTGCTGCAAATGATCAAGATGAGCCCGCAGACCGAGAACATTCCCATTGTCCTTTGCACCGGAGCCGTGAGGCAGGTCAACGAGCTCGAGGCGCATCTCCTTGATATGCAGGTGGTGGTGGTGTTCAAGCCATTCAAGCTGGATCATCTCGTGCAGACGATCAGGAGCAGATTGAACGTCGCACCTGAATCGTAAATGTCCGACCAGACATCCTCATAAGCCGATTCGCAGGGCATGCATCCAAGGCGGCAGCCCCTCTATGCCTCCGGCACAGCTCGGTGAGAGACACCGATGGTCCCCGGCTCACGGGGGGTGCGCATTGGCCGGGTCCGTCTATCTCATCCGGGTGACGGGAAGATTCCCCCTGTCTGCATCAGCCCCGCTGCGGTATGGTTAACATCCACCCGGAGGCGGAGCGAGGACCTGCGTCAAGCAGGATAGAGCGAGGAGGAGAGCCATGCGAAACTTGTTGGCCCCGTTTCGCTGGTTCCTGCATTCGGGCATTGTCCGGAGCTTGCGTTTTCGCCTCATCCTGACCGTCCTCCTTGCGTCGCTCCCCACGCTGCTCCTGCTGTTCCTCACCGCGTCCCAGCAACGTGCCGAAGCTCTCGAATTCGGTCAGCAGGAGGCTGAGCGTCTGGCCAGGACAGCCGCGGCGGACCAGGGACGGGAGATGGATCGTGTGCAGCGAGAGCTTGCACTGTTGACACGGCTCCCGGAGGTGCAGAGCCACGATCCTTCCCCCTGTACCGGGTTTTTCCAAGGCCTAGTTATCGATCCCGACAATGCGATCTATGTCGATCTTCGGGTTTTGACCGAGGACGGTGAAGTCTTCTGCCGCAGCACCGGTGCAAGTCCCCTCAGACAGAACGAGGATCTGGGCTTCATCGAGGATGCGTTCGATGGCACCGAGTTCACGGTGGGTCCCTACCGGGTGAACCCGGCGAACGGGAACGCGATTATCAGCTTCGCGGCACCGGTTCGGGATGATGACGGCACGATCGAGCGCGTGGTAGTGGCGACACTGGATCTCGGGAGCCAGAGCACATTCATGACCCAATCCACCCTGCCGGAGGGTGCGGTCATCCAACTCGTTGATGAGCAGGGTACGCTGCTGCTGCAGCGTCCCCCGCAGCGAGATGTCCTTGGGGCTTCCCTTCGTGGGACGCCGGTAGTCGACGAGGCGATCGGCATCGCGGCGACGCCTGTGCCCGGTGGTGGAGATGACGGTGATGACGGGGACGAAGTGATGGTTGAGGATGACTACATCACCGCCACCCAGCCGATCACGATCACGAGCACCGATTCGGTGGCGGGCAACGCCTCTGTGATTGTACTGGTGCCGGAGGAGGCAATCGTGCGAGGCGCGAACGATGCCTTCCGGGATAACCTCGGCAAGCTCGGGGTAGCCACTGCGGTAGTCATCTTTGCCGCGTGGATCAGCGCCGATCTCTTTGTGGCGCGGGACGGCGAGACGCGCAAGTCAATCGTCGCGGAGCTCTATCACGCCTATTCCTCCGGTGCGGTCGAGCATCTCGATGGTATCGTCGCAGCTGATTTCACGGACCACAGCCCGGCACCCGGGCAGTCGAAGGGGATCGACGGCCTGAAGCAGAGCGTGGCTGCTTTCCGCACGGCGTTTCCAGATGGAGAAATCGTGCCGAGGGAGATGCTTGCCGATCGGGACAAGGTGGTGGCGCGCGTCTCGCTGACCGGAACGCATCTTGCCGAGTTCCAGGGTGTGCCGCCGAGTGGGAAGCGGATGATTGCCGATGGCACGGAGACATT
>DASYWM010000182.1:0-2808 GCA_035936075.1 Thermomicrobiales bacterium | reverse complement strand
GCGGAGGGGTATGACATCGAGCACCAACGCGCTTCGCGCGGGGCTCCTTCGACACGGCTCTAAGCGACGTTCGCGTCTCCGGCTTAGGATGACGGGGGGTGGGCCGTGTCGCGCAGGGCTTTGCGTTCCCTTGCTTCCCTCGGGATGCCGGGGTGGTGGGGCATTCCGCTCGGGGTATTGCTGCCATTGCCTGCGCTCAGGATGATGGGCGTGAGGGGCTGTTTCGCGGAGCTCCTCGGTATCGGGCGTTTTGCGCCTTGACGGGCGCTCGGAGGGCACCGGCTTCGCCGGGGGATCCTTCGCTGCGCTCAGGATGACGGGGTGGTCAGCTGCTTTGCGAGGGGCTTTGGGCCCCTGGCTTCACCCAGGATTCATCGCTGCGCTCAGGATAATGGCGGCGGAGACCGTGCGCGGGCAGGACAATGAAGGCTGAACGCTCCCTTTGATATGTCAGGTGAGGGGCTCGAGGAGATTGTTCTCCTGCACGAGATTCAGGGACAGCGTGCGGTATCCAGCGTCCCCGAAGAGCACGACGATACGGTCGTCCTCGTAATGCATGACGGTACCCTCGCCCCAGCTTGTGTGCATCACCTTGCTTTGGAGAGGGTAGGGCCGGTCCTCACTGTGAGCCGCCTCTTCCGGGTTCTCCCTGCAGCGATCGCAGTTGTTGCAGGGACCCTCATAGGGATCGCCGAAGTAGTTAAGCAGGAATTCCCGGCGGCACGAGGGGACTTCGGCGTACTGCCGCATCATCTCCAGCCGGGTGGAGGCGTAGTTTCTCAATTGCAATTGGGCCTCGGCGGCGGCTTCGGCGACTTCCGAGACGCTGACGTCGGTATTGATAGGAGTTAGCTCACCGGAAGGGGCGACTTCGATGGCATCCACATCCTCCAGGCGGCCGATAACGCGTATCAGCTCGGTATCGCGAAGGTCGAGCTCTTCCCGGATCTCGGCTGGGTCGACGTGCTCTCCGGCATTCCGGATTGTTGCCAGCACAGGGCGGACATTCTCGGCATCGAGATCGCCGACGCCGGAGTGGAACCGCCGCAGGCCGAGATCATCCGGGTTGTAGAAGAGCCGGGCTTCGGCGGGGTCCCCATCCCTGCCGGCGCGGCCGACTTCCTGATAGTAGCTGTCCAGGGATTCGCTGATGCTGTAGTGGCAGACGTAGCGGATATCAGGCTTGTCGATGCCCATGCCGAAGGCGATGGTGGCGGCGATGACGGTTATCTCGCCGGACATGAACGCTTCCTGGGTGCTCTCCCGCTCCCTGGCACTCAGGCCGGCATGGTAGGCGCGGGCGGTGATGCTTCGGTCACTCAGCTCTCCGGCAATCTGTTCGGCATGCTTGCGAGTGGCAGTGTAGATGATGCCCGACCCCTGCTGGCCCGAGGCGTACTCGATCAGCGCGTCGTGCTTGGTCCCGGAATCGTGGAAGGTATCGACGTTAAGAAAGATGTTGGGGCGATCGAAGTCGCTGACGAAGATGTTGGGCCCCTCCATCGAGAGCTGCTCGACGATTTCGTCGCGCACCGGGCCGGCCGCGGTGGCCGTGAGCGCAAGGATCGGTGGGTGGCCCAGCTTGTCGATGAAAGCACCGAGCTTCAGGTAGTCCGGTCGGAAATCGTGCCCCCACTCGCTGATGCAATGCGCCTCGTCCACAACGAAGAGTGCAGGTTTGGCCTGGCCCAGACGCTCAAGTGTTTCCTCGTTGGCCAGCTGCTCGGGCGCGAGGAAGAGGAACATCTGGTCAACGTCCTCAAGCTGGGCGAAGACCTCCTCCCGCTGCTTGTCGGTAAGGGTGGAGTTCAACTCCGCAGCGGTGATGGTGCCGGTGTCCTCAAGTGATGTCACCTGGTCACGCTGGAGGGCGATCAGGGGGGAAACGACGATGGTCAGGCCCTTGAGAATGAGCCCGGCGACCTGGTAGATCGCGGACTTGCCGGAGCCGGTTGGCATCACGGTCAGTGTGTCGCGGCCCTCCAGCACGGATGTGATGGCGTCGCGCTGTCCGGGGCGAAGGTGATCGAGGCCGAGGAAGTCACTGGCGACATCGCGAATCTCGCGCGTCGGGTTTGCCATTTTGGCCATTGTTGATATCTCATCTACAGGGCTAATGGGACAGAATGAGAGGACACGGCCGACAGAAGCGTGTGTCTGTCGGCGATGTCCTCACGGGAGTACCAGGGCGTCTAGAGCGGATTGCCACCCGTGACACCGATGATCTCGCCGGTGATATAGCTGGAGTCGTTGGAGGCGAGGAAGACGTAGGCCGGGGCGAGTTCCTTCGGCTGACCGGCGCGTCCCATCGGGGTGTTTTCGCCGAATGTCGTGTATTTTTCCGGGTCCATCGTCGAGACGATCAGCGGGGTCCAGATCGGTCCGGGAGCGACAGCATTGACGCGGACGCCTTGCTGGATGGCGTCCTTGGCAAGTGCCCGGGTGAAACTGACGATACCGCCCTTGGTCGTCGCGTAATGCGTCAGCTCGGGGCTGCTCTGGAAGGCCTGGATCGAGGTCGTGTTGATGATCGCGCCACCCTCGGGGGGCATGCGCTTGAGGGCGTACTTGCTGAGATAAAACATCGCGTCCAGATTGGTGCGCATCGCGCGCTGCCACAGCTCGGTCGTGATATCCGTGAAGCGCTCGTGGGTCGACTGGAAGGCGGCGTTGTTGATAAGGATATCGATCTTGCCGAGATCCTCGACCGTGCGCTCGATGAGGTTCTTGCAGAACTCCTCATCCTGGATGTCACCCGGGTAGGCGACGGCCCGGCGCCCCGAGGCTTCCACGACACGAACGGTTTCT
>DASYWM010000181.1:0-18928 GCA_035936075.1 Thermomicrobiales bacterium | reverse complement strand
CGTTTGTCCCGACTTCGAAACAACATTGACCAGCGTCCTGGAGAGGTCGACTGTTTCAAGGGTCGCACGGACCTTTTCCGGGTCCGGGTTGTCAAGCACGAAGAATCGTGGACCGCCACGCTCCTCATCCGGGAGCAGGTTCCGGTAGGGATGGCAGAGCGCCTGGATCGTCGCGATGGCCCCGAGTGAGGAGCCGCCGATGCCGATCAGAATGAAGTCGCGGTAGGTCCTGCGAGCATCATTGGCGAATTGAACAACATCGTCGGCGAGGGCAGCGTTGTCTGGTAGGTCTTGCCAGCGCTGCACGCTGTTCCTGTGCTCGTCGACGATCCGGTCGTGCTGTTCGCTGACATACGGCTGAAGCTCGTTGAGCTCGGCATCCGAGATGCCATGCATCGGCCCAACAGCATCAACAGTGGCATTCCGGTAATCAATGACAAGGCGGGAGGACGGGGATGCAGTCACCTGGTGTCCTTTCGATTCGCTCACATTTCACTCAACGGCAAGATGCACAAAGGATGCCATCTGCAGCATTGATGGTAGCACCCGGGCAGGAGCGACGGATCGTACGCGCGCCACTGGAAGTGCGGTAGGATGCAGGTGTCGTATTCAGGGACCTGACAGACCCGTCCATCAGGAGGACGGTACTCATGACGGGGCAGCCAGCGGAGGCATTAATGGCAACTCAGACGCAGAAGCATGTAACCGACAAGGCGAAGGATCATCTCTGGCCGCACCAACTGCCATGGGTCGATGTCGCGGAGAATGAAGGGCTGAAGGTCTTCGATAGAGGCGAGGGGTCCACGCTCTGGGATATCGAGGGTAGGGAGTATCTCGACGGCATCGCCGGCCTGTGGGTTGTGAATGCAGGGCATGGCCGTGGGGAAATCGCTGAGGCGATGGCGAAGCAGGCCGCGAAGCTTTCCTATGTCTCCGCCGTCCAGTACACGACCGAGCCGGCCGCACACCTGGCCCACAAGCTCGCCGAGATCACGCCGGGCGACCTCTCGCGGTCCTACTTCTGCTCCGGCGGCTCCGAAGCCGTCGAGACGGCGATGAAGATCGCCAAGCAGGTCCAGGCAATGCGCGGCTTCCCACGACGCTACAAGATCATCGCCCGGCGTGGTTCCTACCACGGGATGACGCATGGTGCGATGAGCCTCACGGCCGCGCGCGAAGAAAAGTTCTTCGGACCGTTCATGTACGGCGTTTCCTACGCACCGCCGCCGGACCAGTACCGGAGCCCTTTCGAGCTGGAGGGCGAGGCCAGCGATATCATGGCCGCCAAGTTCGTTGAGCAGGAGATCATCAGCCAAGGTCCGGAGACGGTCGCGGCGGTGATCGGGGAGCCGATCTCCAGCGCGGCGGGCGTGCATGTGCCGTCACCCAAATATTGGCAGATGCTTCGTGAGATCTGCGACCGCCACGGCGTCCTGCTGATCGCGGACGAGGTCATCAATGGCTTTGGACGTACGGGGACGATGTTCGCCACGGAACAGTTCGGATTCGTGCCAGATATCATGACGATCGCGAAGGGTTTAACCTCCGGTTACATGCCAATGGGTGCGGCAATCGCGGGGCCGAAGGTGTTCGAGGTCTTTGAGTCCCAGCCCGATGTGCCGATGGGCCATCTGCTCACCTTTGGAGGCCATCCTGTAGCTGCCGCTGCGGCGCTGAGGAACCTTGAAATCTTCGAGGATGAGGATTTGGTCTCCCGAGGCGCCGAGATGGGGATCTACCTGAGAGAACGCCTCGAGGAGTTGCGCAATCATCCGTCCGTGGGTGACGTACGCGGTGTGGGCCTGCTGCAGGCGATCGAGGTCGTGAAAAACAAGGAAGCCAAGACGCCATTCAGCAAGAACGACAAGTTCTGCAAGGTGCTCGGTCAGAAGGTGCTGGAGAAGGGGCTCATCACCCGCACATGGAATATCGTCCACTTCGCGCCGCCCCTGGTCGTGACGAGGGACGAGATCGATCGCATGGTTTCGATCGTCGACGAGAGCCTGACCGAGGTCGAGAAGGAGTTCGCTTCGGACATCGAGGGCTAGGACCGACAGGGCTCGTTTTCCATCCTTGCCCGTTACCCGCTGCAACGAATGAAGACCGCCGCTCCCATACCGGGGAGCGGCGGTCTTCATTCGTTCCTGGCTGGCTGCGGTACTAGCGACCCTTGCGTGCGTTGTAACAGGACCGGCAATAGACCGGCCGGTCGCCCCGCGGGACGAAGGGCACACGGGTCTCGCTGCCGCAGGCGGCACAGGTGGTTGTGTACTGCTGGCGGGTATCGCGGATGCGGTGATTGCGGCCGTTACGTGGTGTTTCACCGCTGATGAGGAATGGGTCGAGGGCATCCACACGCTGATAGAGCGAGATGAGATCCCCGTTCCTGCGAGCACGCTCCTTGCCCCGGCACTCCGGGCAAAGCTCCGGGCGCGTGAGCCCCCGGGATTCCCGGAAGTCGCGTTCGGCGTCGGTGTAGATGAATGCGTTGTTGCAGTCGCGGCAGATGATTTGGGTGGAAGCGGTCATGGAGTATCCCGGGCAGCGTGGCGGTTTCGATCGTCAAGAATAGTGTAGACGACGAGGTCGCATGAGACCGCCGCATTCTATCGGGGCTCCTCTCCTGCGAGAGCGGGCCGCAGACACTTTTCGCCAAAGGGCTAGCTCATGGAACGCGTGGAGCATGCTGCCTCTTCGCGGCAACGACGCAGCAATGTCTTCGCGACAGGGCACACAGGACGACATTGCTGCGACAAAGGCTCGCTGCCGCTTCTCGCCCTCCGGGCTCGGCCGGGGGGTCGCTCTCGCTCAATTGCTCCGCAATCGCCTATGCGTCGTCCGCTACACCTTCCGCGTGGCGGGATTGGGAATAATCTCATTGCACATTGCTTTAGGGATGGTGGCTGTCTGGCCCTTCGTACATCTGACGGATGACGTCCTCGATTGCAGGTTCCTCGATCGACATGTCGCGCACGGTCCCGTGGTGGCTGGCCAGGGCGAGGACCCGCGGGGCGCTTGTCGTTTCCCTGTCGAAGGCGACACGTACCCGCGGTCCATTGTGATGCACGATCTCCACGTTGTTTCCGGCGAGGGTTGAGATTGCCTCACCCGGATCCTGATCGAAGTCGAGGATAACGTGGCGCTTGCCCCCGAAGCGGTTCCGGAGGGTCCCCAGCTCACCGTCGTAGACCACCTGCCCACGGTCGATTACGATAATCCGCCTGCAGAGCTGCTCGATGTCCGCGAGATCATGAGTTGTCAGGAGCACGGTTACGTGTGTCTCGCGGTTGAGCGCCGCGAGGAACTCCCGGATACGCGCCTTGGCCACGATATCGAGCCCAATCGTTGGCTCGTCGAGATAGAGAATCTTAGGGTCGTGAAGGAGTGCCGCGGCAAGGTCGCCTCGCATGCGCTGGCCGAGCGAGAGCTGACGGACCGGTGTATGCATGAAGTCGTCGAGAACGAGCAACTCCCGGGCACGATCCAGGTTTTCCCGGAACCGCTTCTCCGGTATCCGGTACATGTGGCGTAGCAGTTCCAGGGAGTCGGTCAATGCAAGGTCCCACCAGAGTTGCGTACGCTGGCCAAAGACGACACCGATCTGCTGCGCGAGCTGCTTTCGGCTCTCCCATGGAGTGAAGCCGGCGACTGTGGCCTCTCCAGATGAAGGCACGAGGATGCCCGTGAGCATCTTGATGGTCGTGGATTTGCCGGCGCCGTTCGGGCCGATATACCCCACCATCTCGCCGCGATTGATTGAGAAGGAGACGTCCTTGACGGCGGAAACCGCATTGCCGCCGCGATCGACGAGGCTCCGCATGGCACCAAATGCTCCCTCCCGGTGCCGTCGTATCGTGAAGCGCTTCTCCAGATTTCTCGCTTCGATTATCGGTCCATCCATGTGCATGCCCTCATCCTTTCTGTACGACCTTTGAATGGATCTATTGCGTGGATAGCACTGCTGGTGAACTGACCGCGGGCTCCTGATTCCTCGTTGAAGCCTTCCTGGTTCAGGAGCCGGTCGATCGATAGTGACGGATTCCCTGGTTCCAGCCCCACGCGACGACCAGGCAAAAGCCGGCGGTCACAACCGGCCCAAGGAACCTAAAGGTGTCTGGCATGCCCAGCGGGTCGTCTTTCCCCAGAATGTAGAGGGCAGGGTAGTAGGCAGTGAATCCGACTGGAATCACAAAGAGGAAGAGGTTCCGCATCCAGCGGTCAAAGATGTGGAGCGGAAACTGGGCGAGATCCGATCCACCGTAGGTGAAGGCGTTGACAACTTCGATGGAGTTGACCGTCCAGAAACTCAGGATGGCCACCAGCGTAAACAGGGCAACGAAGAGGGCGACCCCTGTGGCGATGACCACGGGCATGAAGAGCGCTTTCTGGAGCGTCCACTGGATGTCCGTCCAGGTCAACGCAAACCCAAGTATGACGAGGCCCTGGGCGCACTGGCCCAGATGCCGGAGCGAGACTTCGCTGACGACAGTCTGGATCCATGAGGAGAGCGGCCGGATGAGCACGCGGTCGAATTCGCCCTCACGAATCTGGTTGGGAACGCTGTCCAGGCCGACAGCGATGGTATCGCCGATGCTGAAGGCCGTCATGCTGATGCCGTGGAGAAACGCGACCTCGCCGAGGGTCCATCCTCCCATGTCATTGAACCGGTTGAACATCGCCAACAGGGCCAAAATCTCCGCGGCATGTATCACGAAGCTTGAGAAGATCTGCATCCAGAACGATGCAGGATATGCCATCTGGCCGCGGAGTCGTATGCCAGCAATGCGTATGGCGATGCGACATTCCTGGCGAAGGGTCAAGATACTATCCACCCTGTACCACCACTTTCCGCTCTGCCACGGACTGTAACCAGTGCGCGGCGGCTGTCATGACGAGAATCCAGAATACCTGCAGGCCCAGACCCTCCACGATACCTACCTGGCCCAGCCAGATCTCAACGGGGAGCATGACGATGGCCCGGAAGGGGAGCATGTTGAGCACATCACGGAAGGCGTTCGGGTACCACGCGATGGGCAGAAGGTGTCCTGAGGCAACGCCGACGATGACTATCGCGATTCCTGCGATGCCGCGATGATCCAGGACCCAGAAACCCCAGAGATTGATTATGAAGCGGAAGCAGAAGCTGACAATCACGGCGAATGGGATTGAGACGAGGAATGCGAGCCATCTTCCCGGTGTACCGGGGTAGACGAGATCATAGAAAAGAGCGCCGATAATCAATGTGGGCACGCCTCGCAGAAGCAGGTGCCCCATCGCGCGGCCCAGGTCACGACTAAGCCAGAAGCCAAAGAAGCTCAGGGGCTTCAGCATATCCGTCACGATAGCACCGGTGCGGATCGTCTTGATGATCTCCCACCAACCCCAGATCATGACAGGGGCAATGAGCGCCTGGCCGATCCAGACGTACGTCACAGTCTCCCTCGCGGAAAATCCTTCCACCGATGTCCCATCAGCATGGGAACGGAAGAGTGCCAGGTACACGGCAGACAACATGACCCCGAAAACCGAGTTGGTGAAGATGCCGGCCAACATTGCAGCCTGGTACGCGAAGAGTTGTCGGAAGGCACGCAGGGCAAGCTCGAAGTAAATCCGCATGTCAGAGCCCTCCCCCTCGCGGTGGCGAAACGCAACGGACCTTAATCGGCGCACGCGGGAATGCTGCATATGCGTGTTACCCCGTGGTAGGGTGCACATGCAGTCATCGGCGCGCTGTCGATCCCGACCGTGGCCCACTTTGGAAGTGGCACAACGATGTCGCACGTCGTGGATACGGGCGAATGACTATACAGTACCGGTTCGATGGAATCCAGCATGCACGCTTAAAGGACGAGACGAATGATCGATCAAACTGCCACTGATGTACTGACACGCGCGGATGTCGCTATCGAGGACACCTGGGATTTGTCGCAGATGTTCACGTCGGACGAGGCGTGGGATGCCGCCGCGGAGGAAGCTCCGGACAAGGTGGCTCGCGTCGCTTCCTACCGAGGGCGCTTCGGCGAGGGTCCCACGGTGATCCGGGAGGCGCTGGACGCACTCTATGAGGCGCAACAGAGGCTCCAGGTGCTCATGGTGTACGCGGCGCTCCGCCGGGATGAGGACCAGACGAATCCCGAGGCGATGGCGCGGTATGAGCGCGCAGTAGCGCTCTCGATCAAGGCAGGCGAGGAGCTGGCATTCGTCCAACCGGAGCTGGTGAGCTTGCCGGGAGACGCCTTGCAGGTAGCGATCGAGAGCCCTGAGCTGGTCGGGTACAGGCACCTACTTGAGGATCTGGAGCGACAACGGGCGCACGTCCTGTCAGCCGAGATCGAAGAAATTTTGGCCCAGATGGCGGATGTAACGAGGGCGCCAAGCGAGGCGTTCTCGGCGTTGGATAATGCCGATATCGAATACGGGACCGTCGTCGACGAGGACGGCAACGAGGTGACGCTGACCAAGGGTCGGTACGGGCAGCTGATGGAGAGCCGTGACCGTGAGGTTCGGCGGAAGGCGGCTGAGAAGTTCGCCAAGCCTTATCTGGACCACACGTATACCCTGGCGACGCTGCATGGCTCATCCGTGCGTAAGGATGTCGTTGGAGCGCGTCTTCGTGGCTACGAGTCCGCCCAGCAGCAGGCGCTGTTCGATGACAACGTACCGGTAACCGTTTACTCCAACCTGATCAACACCGTTCGTGACTCTGCACTTCCGATAGTCGCCCGTTACATGGAACTGCGGCGGCGGGCACTGGGCGTTGATGAACTCAAGCGATACGATCTTCGGGTCCCCCTGGCCCCGGAATCCCGCAAGCAGTATGGCTACCGGGATGCGGTGGAAATCGTGCTGAAGGGTGTCGGAGCACTCGGTGAGCAGTATGTGAGCGACCTGCGGCAGGGGTTCGAATCCCGCTGGGTCGATGTTCACGAGACAAAGGGCAAGCGGTCGGGCGCGTACTCCTGGGGTGCGTACGGTGCGCCGCCGGTGATGTTGATGAACTGGAACTCAACGCTGTCTGATGTCTTTACGCTCGCCCATGAGGCTGGGCACGCAATGCATAGTTTCTATGCGGAGAAGGCACAGCCCATTCAGTACGCGGGCTACAGCATCTTCCTGGCGGAGATTGCGTCGACTGTGAACGAGGTCCTGCTGTCTTGGCATCTGCTCGCACAGGACGAGGGTCGGGACCCGGTGCAGCGGTTCAGCCTGCTCAACAGGTTTGCCGATACCTATGTTGGCACAGTGATTCGGCAGACGATGTTCGCCGAGTTCGAGCAGATGACGCACGCGGTAGTGGAGGCAGGCAACGCCCTGACACCCGACGTGCTCAGCGCGTTTTACAGCGACCTGAGTGGGAGCTATACACCGGGTGTCGATATCGACGAGGGAATCAGGATCGAGTGGGGACGGATTCCTCACTTCTATAACGCGTTCTACGTTTATCAGTACGCCACCGGGCTCTCTTCGGCGATCAATATCGCGACAGCCGTGCGCGACGAGGGCGATCCAGCCCGCGAGCGTTACCTGGCAATGCTGTCGGCCGGATCGTCGGATTACGCGATGAATGTGCTTAATACTGCGGGCGTCGATCTGGAGACACCCGCGCCAATCCAGTCTGGTGTAGCCGAGTTCGATCGCGTCGTCTCCGAGCTTGAGTCACTCGCGGAGGAAGGTGTGCTCGAGAAAGCGGCGGCGGCGCTCGAGGCAGAACAGGCATAGTGCTTTGTGTCGACCACATCCTGAGGGAGACTGGCATGGTATTCCCTCAGGATTTCAGACAACAGGGGAGTGGCCCCTACCTACCAGCCCGGGTTGGCCTATCGCCGAGGGGATTCAAATGAAGCGAGTGTTGGACCAGCTGAGTCATCCCGGAGTGGTCGCCATTGTCCGTCTGGACGACTATTCCGCAGCTGTGGAGATGGTCCGGGCGCTGTACGAGGGTGGGATTCGCGCGGTGGAGTTCACCTATACCAATCCGCGAGCAGGTAATGCGATCTCCTCGGTTGTCGATGTGATGGGAGACGCTGTGGCGGTGGGGGCAGGAACTGTGCTCGATCCCGAGACGGCGAGAGCAGCGATGCTGCAGGGCGCGTCGTTCGTCGTGACCCCAACGACTAACATCGAGACGATCCGGATGTGCCAGCGCTACGATGTGCCGACGGTGATCGGTGCGTTTACTCCGACGGAGATGCTGACGGCATGGGAGGGTGGCGCGACATTCGTAAAGCTTTTCCCGGCGAGCGCTGTCGGACCAACATACATCAAGGATGTGCATGGACCGTTGCCGCAGATCCCGATCATACCCACAGGCGGCGTCTCGCTCGAGAACTGTGCAGAGTTTATCAAGGCAGGTGCTGCTGGCGTCGCCATCGGAAGCAATTTAGTCCATGCAAAGACCGTCACCGACAAGGACTGGTCCCTGCTGACGGAGCGTGCGCGTGCGCTGGTCGATGCAGTTACTCAGGCCCGGAGCATATAGCGACCTTCCCCGCACAGGGTGCGCGGTACACTCCCTGCGATGCGTGTCTGTACGAACAGGGATGGTCCCGTCGCCAGTTGGAGGCGGATCCCGACTGAAACACGATAAAGGCACGAGATGGCACACGACGAGATTAGAATGCCGCTGCTAAAGCGGTTGGCTGAGCAGGCTATGAGCGATCAGGCATTCCGGGCGGAGGCGGGCGCCGATCTCGATGGTGCGCTGGAGCGCCACGGGTATGACCTGAACGAGAGAGAGCTCTCGCTCGTTGGTCGATTTCGGGCAGCGCTGGAGGAGGCAGGCGTGGATCTCTTCCTCAAGGATGAGATCGACCTGGACCAGATCTTTGCCGGGGACGATGGCGGCCATATCGAGCGACTGCTCGATAGCCGGGGCGGTTGAGCTACTGCATCGGCCCGAATCGCTTCGCTAGGGATCCGCCAGCAGATCCCGGATCTCGTCCAGCGAGAGTATGGCGCCCAGCGCAAGCATGAGAACGATACGGGCCTTGGGCGAGGGAAGATGTGGCGCCGGAATGACGCCCATCTGCTGAAGGTCAAATCCACCTCCCCGTGCTCCGCCCGATCCGTACGTTGCCGCCAAAAAGCCCCAGAGCACACGTGTGGTGAGAACGACGGGAATGTCCGCATCAATCGCTCGCTCAACGCCCGGCAGCATCCCGGCCGGCACATTCCCCGCTCCAGAGCCCTCAAGCACGATGCCCTTTGTCCCCTGATCGATCAGCCAGTCCAGAAGCGACGAGTCAGAACCGGAGACGGCTTTAACCACATGAACTGGCCCGCCGAGCATTGGTACATTGAGGATCCGGCGCTTTGGCGCGGCGTGTAAGTAACGAAGGCCGGTCGCCGGGATCAGCCCCATCGGCCCGTAGTCGGGCGAGAGAAAGGAGGCAGGGTTGGTGGTGTTCGTCTTGACGAGGTAACGCGCCGCATGGATGGTTTCGTTCGCGACCAGGAGCGCCCCACGACCGATTGAATCGGGATCTGCTGCAACCGACACGGCGTCGAGCAAATTGCGGGGACCCTCTGAACCCAGCTCGGAGAGATTCCTCATCGCCGCGACAAAGACCACCGGTTTTTCCGACTCGACCAGTAACTCGGCCATGACGCCCGTCTCCTCGACGGTGTCCGTGCCATGCGTGATAACCACACCGGCGACCTCTGGCCTGTCCAGTGTGGCACGGACCTCCTGCAACAGGTCGAACATCATTGCCGGCGATATGTTCCAGCTATTGACCGAGATCCACGGCTTGAGTTCAATGCGAGCGATGGCTGGCAAATCCGGGACCAGGGCAATCAAATCCTCTGCTGTCTCGGCAGCCGAGACAGCACCGGTGGTCAGGTCGAGCCGGCTACCAATGGTGCCGCCGGTCGTGATGATAACGATCAAGGGAAGTGAGTGGATCACTCCTGCTCCTGCCTTACCGTTCCGAAGAGCCGGTCACCGGCATCGCCGAGGCCGGGAAGAATGAAGCGATTCTCATCCAGCTCGCGGTCCAGCACGGAAACATAAACATCGACATCGGGATGGCTTTGCTGCAGCTCGTGAACGCCCTCCGGTGCAGCGATGATCCCGACAAACTTGATCCATTTCGCCCCCCATGCCTTGAGCACTCTTATGGCATCGCGAGCGGAGCCACCGGTCGCGAGCATCGGATCAAGCACGACGATCAGGTCATCCGGGCATGTCTTGGGGAGCTTGTTGTAGTAAGAGACCGGCTCGTGCGTTTGCTCGTCCCGATACATGCCAAGGTGCCAGACCTCTGAGTGAGGGATGATATCCGCGGCAGCTTCGACCATACCGAGACCGGCGCGGATGATCGGCACGAGACCAATGCGGGGCTCCAGCTCAAAGCCGGTCGTCTCCTCGAGCGGCGTGCGATAGCGGAAGGTGGTGAGCGGAACATCGGCCATCGCCTCGTAGACGAGAAGCGACGTGAGCTCCCGCACGAGTTCCCGGAACATGCGCGTATCGGTCCGCTCGTCCGAAAGGAGGGTCTGCTTGTGCCGGATCAGCGGATGGTTGCTGACGTGCAGGGTTGGAAACTCGGCCAATCGTTGTGCTGCGTCCACGTCTGGATCCCTCGTCTAGCGGCTCCGTAACAGCGCGGCGGCGTGCTGCGTTATTGCGGCAGCAACCCAATCTCACGCAGCAGCCCGAATCCCTCCTCGGTAGGACCTTCCGGGATATATTCCAGGGCGACCCAACCCTCATAGCCGCTTGCATCGATGGTGTCGAACAGCTTACGGAAGTCCACCTCGCCAGTCCCAAGCTGGTGGCGTCCAGGGACATCGGCAACCTGGATGTGGGCAATCTCATTCCCGAGGTCAGTGATCAATGCAAACGGATCCTCGCCCATCCTGATCGAATGGTAAACGTCCAGTTGCAAACCGACATTCGGATGCTCCAACTCGGCAATGAGCTCGATCACGGAGCGGCTGGTAGGCAGTGCAAAGCTCTCGACGTCGTGGGTATTGACGGGTTCCAACGTGAGGCGGATCCCATGCTCCTCGAGCTGTTCGGCTGCGAAGCGGACGTTCTGGAGGAGCGCGAGGTCGTTCTCGGGCGTGGGAGCGGCGATGCCGGCCAGGCAGTTGAGAAGCGGGGGGTGCAGGACGGCGGCGTACTCGAGTGCCTTGCCGACGCCCTCCTGGAATTCAGCCAGTCGCGAGTAGATCGCGGCAACGCCGCGATCACCGGCACCCCAGTCGCCAGCAGGAAGATTGAAGAGCACGAGCTCAAGGTTGTTTCGGCTCAACCTGTCGGCGATGTCGTTCGGATCATGTTCGTAGGGTAATTGGAACTCGACAGCGGTGAAGCCCGCCGCGGCCGCACGGTCGAAGCGCTCCAGAAAAGGGGATTCGGAGAAGAGCATCGTGAGGTTCGCGGCAATCCTTGGCATCAGGCGGTTTCCTTCCGTGGTGAAAAGCTAGACGGGTACTTCCACGCTATTTTGACAGATACGCTCTTGTGGCGATGCTCCAGTTTCAATCGCTCCGTGGATCATACTTCCAGCAGACGATGCTCGGTTCGAGCTTGAAGGAGAACTCTCATGACCCAATGGCCGCGTTTGAACCTTGCTTCTGGACCTGTGGATGTGACAACGGAGACACTCCGTGCCATGCAGCAGCCGGTGGTCTACCACTATGACCCTGTCTTCATCGAAACATTCGCACGGACTTCGGAGCTCCTGAAGCAGGTATTCCGAACGTCGAACGACGTCATCATCTTACAGGCGGAGGCTATTCTCGGCCTTGAAGCGGCCGCTGCATCGGTGATTGAGCCGGGTACGAGGGTCCTAAATCTCGTCTCCGGCGTGTTTGGGAAGTGGTACGAGGATTTCATCCGCCGTTATGGCGGCGAACCAATTGAGCTGGCCGTCCCGTACAACGCCGCCATCGACCCTGAGGACGTTCGTCGTCTCCTGCAGACCCAGCCAGATATCTCTGTGCTCTCAGTAGTGCATTCAGAGACACCTTCGGGCACGATCAATCCGGTGGGTGAGATCTGCAGGATTGCGAAGGAGTTCGGCGTCGTCACGATCGTGGACACTGTCTCAGGCCTCGGATCGGAGCTGTTCTCGCCGGAAGAGTGGGGGATGGATATCGCGGTTGCCGGACCCCAAAAGTGCCTCGGCGGTGTCCCCGGACTCTCCCTTGTCGCGGTCAGCGCGGATGCGTGGGCAGCAATGGAACGGAAGAAGGAGCCGCTGCGCGGGAGCTTCCTCTCGATGCTCGACTGGAAGACGACCTGGCTTGAGCAGCGCCGGTTTCCATATACGCCATCCGTAAGCGATATCTATGCGCTTGAATCTGTGCTGGGGCAAGCGCTACGAGAGGGAATGGAGACGGTTGTGGACCGGCACCAGACGAGCGCGAAAGCAGCGCGAGCCGCAGTGAACGCACTTGGTCTGGACCTCTGGCCCGAGTCGCCGGAGATCGCGACATCGTGTTGCACGGCGGTTCGGATTCCGGAGGGGATCACGGACGATGCCTTGCGCGAGACGATGCGACAGCGGTATGGGGTGATGATCTCGGGTGGCTACGGGGAGCTGTCGGGCAAGCTCTTCCGTCTCGGGCATATGGGAATGTCCGCGCACCCAACGACGCTGGTGGCCCAGGTCGGTATGCTGGAGCGCGCTCTGGATGATCTGGGGATAAAGGTGAACCTTGGTGCCGGGGTCGGTGCCGCGCTGGGGGCGTTCAAGGGCTGGAATGACGCAGAGGGAAGATTCACCGTGTAGCGTCATCGCCCGTGCAGGTGAACCTCTGGTTCACCTGCACGGGCTGAACGTCTACGACTATGGCGCGTGTGTCAGTTCCATAACAAGCCAAGGGAAGTTCGGTGCCGGCAAATGGAGGGGAGCCTCCCCGTGCCAGGCCCACCCGCCCCCGGCCTTGGGACGTAACCCGGTTTTTCGCGCCTATGCCAAACCGAGGACGAGCCCAAGTGCCACAAAGATGAAGAACACCGTCTGCATCGAGTGGACGATGATGCCGAACCAGGCGCTCCTGAACCGCCTGGAGGGCAGGGCATAGAGTAAGACGCCCCGTACCATCGATGAGAGGATCGACCACGGCTGATGCAGGTGGTAGAGGCCGAAGAGCAGCCCGTTCGCGATCCAGTCGTGTTTCCCAAAGACGCCATGCATCTTCGGAAGCAGGATCCCGCGGAAGAGGAACTCTTCACCGATAACCGTGTTGAAGAGCCCCAGCACGAGGAAGAGCCCTAACACCTGCCAGGCACCTTCGAGCGCCTCTTTTCGCTCCTCCGACTGCAGGAGCTCGGCAAAGCTGTACTTGTCGGGCTCGGCGAGGAAGGGGAACATCCACTCCCAAACCGCCTGGAGCGGAATGAGCTGAATCGCCAACACGCCCACAATGAATGGCGCCAACCACCACCACAGCTTCCGGCGCGTTTCTCCAGTGTGGGGGTCGTGCGGGGTGTTGAGCCAGCACCGTCTGCGGATTGTGGACCAGCCCAGATCGCCTTCTTCACGCTTGACGATGATCATCACCAGCACGAACTGCCAGACCAGGCCGAGTGTGATAAAGCCTGCACGTGTGAAGGCCTCCCGGTTCGCATCCCCCACACCCAGGTTGAGGCGGTCCCCGACAAGGGGGGTTGCCACCCAAGCAAGAAGAACCATTGGCACTACGGCAGCTGCCCATATTCCAAGGATCTGGCTCAGCGAGTATTGACCGACGATTGACCCGGTCGATCGTGTCGCTCCGGGGTCTCCGTGAGCGGCGTGCATGCCCCCGGACGCGTCGAATGTATCTGCAGTCGAGGGAAGCATGGCCTGTCCTTTCGTACGCGTGCGTGCCGTAGGAGCAACGCCCGTCTGTTCTTAGCTCTGGTCCCTGAACGTATCTGGAGTGTGCCCTTCATGAAAGCCAGGAACATCCGTCCAAATGCGCATTTCCAAATCAGACCAAAGTCAGAGGACCCGGAGGACAAATGGACGAACGACCAGCATGTTCATGCGACTCGCCGATATCGCATGTATTGATTGGTCAGCCTCTTAACGCTGTAGTACTCGTGTCAGGCGGCTCTGATGAAGCGCGGAAGTGTTTCCAGATTAGCCTGAGTCAAGAAATGCCCCGGCTGCCACCGAGGGGCGTGAGCGGGCGCGTGTCCCGGCCTACCGTGCCGTCCAGAAAGTGGAGCGTGGAATCGAACGCGGCCAGAGGGTGCGATTCAGGCCGCACCGGTGGCCTTTGGCCGCCTGGTTCTCTCAAAGATTTCGGGGCGGCAGGTGCGGAGACTACCTGGTAACCTGCTTCCCGGTCAGTTCGTGCAATGCACAACATCAGGTGTGCTTCGCACGTCAGTTTGCCGTTACTCCGCGATCGTCGACACTATCCCATGCGCGTTTCAATTCCCGAAGGACGTACTCCCGGTTCTCGCGCATGGGGATCCAGGTTGTGAGCATGAGCTCGTCTGCGCCCGCTTGGTCGGCAAACTCCTTTAGCTCACGTGCCACTGAGTCAGGTGTGCCGACAAACTGGTTGCCGAGCATGCTGCCCATCTGGATTTGCATGTGCGGCGGGATCTCGACCTTGCGGGCGTCCTCAAGAGAGGGAGCCGGGCCCATTTGGCCGGACACCAATCGGTAAATGCCTACCTTCACGATGGTCGACAAGTCCTCTGCCTGCTCCATTGTTTCGCCGATGACCACGCTGGCCGCGAGGATAGCGTTCGGCGCTTCGAAATGAACCGATGGCTGGAACTGTTCGCGATAGGCTCGCATCACCTGCACGGCGGCCGGGCGATTGATGTGTGATGCGAATGAGAAGCCGAGACCGGTCTGCGCGGCGAGGATGCCGCTGAATGCGCTGGATCCCAGTAACCAGATCGGTGGCAGAGGGACATCGACGGGGATGGCCTGAATCGTGGCGAAGAGATGATTCGGCGGGAAGCTCCGGTCCTCGTACGCCAGTAGTTCGGCCAAGTTCTGGGGATAGTCATCGGCCGACATGGCCTCCGGGTTACGGCGGAGTGCATAGGCGGTTTTCTGGTCCGTGCCAGGTGCACGCCCGAGCCCGAGATCGATCCGTCCCGGGTGCAGCGCTTCCAGCAGACGGAAGACCTCAGCGATCTTGAGCGGCGCGTGGTTTGGCAGCATGACGCCGCCCGACCCCACACGGATATGCGAGGTCCGGCTCGCAACATGCGAAATCAGGATTTCGGGCGCACCGCTGGCCAAGCCGGGCGCGTTGTGATGCTCGGCGAACCAGATGCGAGTGTAACCGAGTTCCTCGGCAAGATGGGCCATGGCAACGGTGGTGCCGATAGCCTCCGAGGAGGATTCGCCCTCCATCACTCGCGTGAGATCCAGGACAGAGAGGGGTCGTGGCATGTGGGAATTCCTTATTCAGGTCCAGGTTAGGCCGCTCCACGGGTCCGCACGACCTGGGCGGATGGTGGACGATCGTCAATGGCAACAAGCTGATGGAGTCCGTCGCATACCAGTGACGATATGAGGTGGCGCATTGCCGTTTCGTCCACCGGTGCCAGGCCGAAGGTGGGGTGGGGGAGATGCGTTCTAATTCATCGCAATACTGTATCGACATCCCGGAATGAAGAAGCCCTGCACTGTCCGGCTGCAATAGAAAACCACCCTGCAGGGTTACCCGCAGGGTGGTTGTTCAGGTTCTGGCAAGCGCCACCAGCGGAGGCTAGTAGAACTCGTCCTGATCGATCAGCGCCCTGACGCTCTCGGCACGGGGACCCTTCGGGCCCTCACCGAGACGGTACTCGACCTCTTCGCCAACTCGTGGGCGAAGGCCGTTGACCGCTGATTGGTGGAAGAAGACGTCGCCACCACCGGCGGTCGGGCGAATGAAGCCGAAGCCACGCATTTCGTCGAAGCGATCGACCGTACCGGTTGCGACCGGGAGGTTGGAGACATCGACCGGTGCGCGGGAAGAACCCTCGCTCGGAGCCGGCGGATTCGGGTTGGCCTCAAGAACCGTTACGGATGCGGCGCTCGGACCCTTCGGACCCATTCCTTCGACAAACTCGACGCGATCGCCTTCGCCTAGTGGCTCGAGACCGAGAACGGAGCGATGAACGAAGAGATCGTCGCCACCCTCATCGCGTGCGATGAAGCCGAAGCCCTTCTCGGCGTTGAACCACTTGACTGTTCCTGTTGGCATGTGATGTTTCCTGTACTTGTACTGTGGCGCTCTGCGCCAGATAGCGAAGCCCGGTGTCCTTTGACCCAAGCGTGATGAAACGCCGTATCAGCCGATCATATCGAAATGAACGTGCGTCTGAACCCAAGTATACGACATTTTGCCAATGAGGTGCATTGGTGCCGATGCAGCAGGCGGAGTTCACCCTGGCATGGAGGCCGTTCACGACGGTAACGGGCGGTGCCAGCCGCTATCGCCCGTCTTCAAAAGCGCAATCCAGAAATGGCCCAAGATACATGAGGTCCACGGTATATCTGTGGCCAATTTCTCGATCACCGTGGCCTGGATAAGCAGCGATGGTTGATCCGGGACTTGCCCATGGGGCGCGGTTCTCCAAAGTCCCAAGAGGATCCAATCGTTGACCTCCCTCCATCCTTGCCCTCATCGTAGTTGCGGCAAAAGTAATGGCAGGGATTTTGCCTGACAGGAGAGGCAAACGGCACGTACGCAGCAAGGAGTACAAGGTCATCATGTCTGATAACAACAACGAGCAGGATCAGAATCTGCAGCAGAATCCCGTGAAGGACCCTGAGGACTGGACAACCGGTGACGAGCCAATGACCGGTCCACAGGCGTCGTATCTACGGACGCTCCTGCAACAGGCGGGCAAGTCCGACGCGGACCTGGACGAGTCGATGACCAAGGCGCGGGCTTCCGAGATGATCGATGAATTGCAGAAAGAGACTGGCCGGGGCAACCAGCAACAGTAACAGGATCCGGAACGTACCCGTAGCAAACAACAGAGGGGCGTGGCATAAGCCGCGCCCTTCTGTTGTTCTCGCTCCACGGCGATCCTCTACGCCCGGCGTCCTACCACCAGGTTGTAGATGAGGATGATCAAGGCGACAACAAGCAGCAGGTGAATGAGGCTTCCTGCAATGTCTGCCAAGAGTCCGATCAGCCAGATCGCCACGATAACGACCAGGATGATCCAGAGAATCTGAGCCATGGTTTCCCTCTCCTTCAGGTTCGGCAGCATCGGCAAGACCTGCCGATTGCTCGCTGTCCGTGACCAAGTTGTTCATGCGCGTTTATTATACTCCGCCAGTTTCCACCGAACGTGCCGCACGTTGAAGCGCCATTTCCCGATGAAATTTTGGGGCAGTCGCCCTCTTGTGCCGGATACTTGCGTAGGGCAAAATGGAGCCATTCCAGTATGAAACACCCGCTGAGATCCAAAGAATTGGCGTCGGAGTTCCTGGTCCAGTTTCCGTGGTGTACCCGGGGGAACATGCCTGTGTCATGAAAGGTTCCAGGCTTCGGTAGCGAGGCACGGGACAACGGCAGCAAGTGGATCTGTATTAGAGCTAAACCGAATTCTTGGAGGAGCTGGTTAGTCGGGGAACGGATATCGCCATGCCGTTGATGCCCTGCTCCAAACGCCCGACAATGTCGCCGCGGCAGGCTGCCGCGCATGGTGAAATGCTCCATTCGTGTCGTCAATAGGGCCGCAGCCAAATATGTTCCACAGGAGCTGTGATGATCGTCGATCGCATTTTTACCCCCGGTCTCGCCCAGGTTGCCTATCTTGTAGCCGATGAGGCTGCAGGTGAAGTGGCGGTCATCGATCCATGTCGCGATGCCGACGTCTATATTTCGTGGGCCGATCAGCGACATCTGCGGATTACCGCAATCCTGGAGATGCACGTGCATGCCGATTTCGTCTCAGGGGCGCGGGAGTTGGAAATCCGTACAGGCGCACCAATCTATGCCAGCCGGTTAGGCGACCAGGAATTCCCGCATCGGCCACTGGATGACGGAGACCAGGTCAAGGTTGGACAACTTCGGCTACAGGCTTACTTCACGCCCGGCCATACACCGGAGCACATGGCATACCTGCTGTATGAAGGGGATGGAGCAGCGTCGGTGGCTCTCTTCTCCGGTGATGCGCTCTTTGTGGGGGACGTGGGGCGGCCGGATCTGCTGGGAAAGGACGCGACGGAGCGGCTTAGTCATCAGCTGTTTGAAACGGTAACGCGGCGCCTCGCGACATTGCCCGACGAACTCATTGTCTACCCCGGGCACACCGCGGGCTCCGCCTGTGGCAAGAAGATCGGCGAAGCGCCGCATACGTCCATCGGGCAGGAGAAGATGGACAACTATGCGTTCCAGGAAAAGGAGCGGGATGCCTTCGTCAATACAGTGATGAACGATATGCCAATCCCGCCCGCGTATTACCCCGTCCTGAAGCGGGTCAACACGCAGGACGCCGTGCTGATCGACGAGCTTATGGATCCGCGAGCATTTGACTCCAACAAGGTCGAGGAGCTGATCGGCAAGGGCGCACTGGTGGTCGACACGCGAGACAAGGCCGATTTCGGTCAGGGGCATATCCCCGGATCACTCTTCGCGGGGTTTGGTCCCAACTTCCATACATGGATGGGTTGGGTAGCACCCTACGACCGCGATATCGTGCTCGTCACCGGTGATAACGGAAGCGTGGATGAAGCCGTTACGGCCTTGCGGCAGATTGGGCTTGACCGCGTCGTCGGCTACCTCGACGGCGGTATGAAGGCCTGGACCGGCGAGACGGAGACGCTGGAGCAAATGACCGTCGGGGAGCTTTGGCAGCAGCTTGATAAGGGATTGGCGGTGCTCGATGTCCGCTCTGATGCCGAGTGGAGGGACGATCATATCGGAGGGGCGCGGCATCTCTTCGCTGGCGAGATCGCGCAGGGCACGGTGCCTCCGGACTCTCTCGGACCGGATCGCAGGACCGCTGTCATCT
>DASYWM010000180.1:0-4401 GCA_035936075.1 Thermomicrobiales bacterium | reverse complement strand
CTCCACCCTCCTTCTCTTTTTGGGCATCCTGGGGAACTGCTTCCTTGACCATCGTGACTGTCGGATCCGTGGTGGCCGTCGCCCTGAGATCGCCGCTGACCGCCTTGACGCGGATCTCGGGACCCTCGGTGCCTGCCGCGAGCTGCCAGGTTCGCTTGCCCGTGGCAGGCGTCCATGCACCAGAAACTTTCGTGTCACCACTCACTGCCCGAAAGTTCAGGCTGGCTCCGGTCATTGGCAGGGTCGTGTTCAGCGTGATATCGCCGCTCACGGTGTCGAACGTGTAGCTGGTGCGGTTGTTGAGCGTGACATCTGCATGGACATCGCCACTCACGGTGGTCACCCGGGCGTTCTTCATGGTCAGGCCATCCACACGGATATCGCCATTGACCGCGCGAAGGGCAGTCCAGGCCTCACCGCCCTCGACATGGATGTCGCCGTTGGCGGTATTGGCTTCGATGCTGCCGGTGATATTGGCAAGACTGACATCGCCGCTTGCGCTATGGGCCGAGAGCTTGCCGTTGATGCGGTCGAGACGAACATCGCCATTTGCAGTCGTTACCGAGACTCGTGCCGAGATATCGGCGGCCTGGACATCCCCGCTTGCCGTTCTTACCGCGACCGAGGATCCGTCAGGGAGCTCGCGTGGCAAGTCGATCTGGATGTCAAAGGCAGCGTGCGTGCTGAACTTGAGCTTCTTGAAGTCCCACTCGTCCGGATTGAAACCCTCCTTGAGATGGTTCCTGACCTTCTTGGCGAGATCACCCACGGTATTGGCGATCTGCCAGTTGGGGTGGACCGAGATCCTGTTGCCATCCACCTCAAGTTCCATGTGCGTCTCGTCATCACCACGCTTTGAATCCGTGCGTTCGGTAATGATCTCCACATCGGTGCGACTGCTGGTTGTGATTGAGATGCAACCGCTGGTGTTGCTGACGGATAGCACGAGTGGCTGGTCGGGGAGGACACGCACCTGCTGCCGTGTGGTTCCCGAGTCGTCCCTGGTCATGAGCGAATCATTGGTCATGGTGTTGTTACCCTTTCTAGTGAACATCTTGTCCCGATTCGTAGGGCGGTCCCGCGGAACACCCGTTTGAAGGAAGATCAGCTGCGTGGCTCGACCGCGATCACGATGTGGTCTTCGCCGTCGTGGAGGTCGACGAGTTTGCCGACGTATCCGGATTCGATGGATTCGCGAATGATTCGTGAGTCCGGTACGCGACCGGGCGCGAAGCGCTGGGCCATCTTGAGGCCCACCTCGACCAGGCCGAGCGGAAGAACGATGTCGATGTCAGCATTACGCTTTCCCGATTCCCTGATCTGGATGCGCACATTTCGCGGACCGACAGGTGTCTGGCTCGAGCTGGCCTGCGCACGGTCGGACCGGTCGAGCGACTCAAGCAGGCGGGCACCTTCATCGGGGGTGATCGTCTTCGATTCCACCATGCGGAGGACCTCCAGACGTTCGGCCGAGATACCGCCAGGATCCCGTGAGGGTTCTGTCATCAACCCTTCCTTTCGCCGAGTGCGGCGAGGCGTCTCGCGGCGTCTTCAGCGGAGATGCGCTTGTTCTGGAGCGCTTCCAGAATGGACCGGCGCTCCTCCCGCACCTGACTTGGTCGCAGCGACGAATCACTGGTGGAGTAGCCGAGCGAGCGGACGACCTCGTCCAGCCGCGCCTTCACCGTGGGATAGGAGATACCGAGGTCAACCTCGATGTCCTTGATAACACCCCGGTTCTTGATAAAGGTTTCCAGGAAGGCCATCTGGTCAGGCGACAGCCGCGACAGCCGATCGAGGAGGAAATGCCCTTCGATGGCGGTCCCACAGGATCCACACTCCAGCCGGGTGACATGGAGCAAGGCATTGCAGACAGGGCATTCGCCGCGAACGACATGCCGAGGGTGCTGATTGCTATCCGGACGTGCTACGTAGTTCATTGCATCTTTCCCTTGTGTGTGGTCCGGCCCGATGCGCACCGGGCCAGACCATGTCCTTCACCGGGCCAGTGGGGGTCAGCGACCAGCCCGATGCATGCATCCTAAAGGCAGGAATCAATAATGTCAATAGGCATATTGATAAAATTAATATCGACCTTGATTGCACGCCGCGAAGCAGAATCGGGATGCCCATCGCCCGCGATAGACGGACAGGGGATCGTTTCCATACCGAAGCGGCTATACTCGGGCAGGACACGGGCAGCCCCCGATACAGCGAATCCGGGTGCAATGGAGCGGAATTCAGGGAAGGAAAGGTCGAGTCATGGCCTGGTTTGAGGTTGGCGATGCCGTTCGGGTGACTATGCCGCATGCGAAGAACAAGCGCGGGTTAATGGGCGTCCATGTCATGTACACGACCTTGCCGGAAGCAAAGTTCGATGGCGCGGTCGGGACGATCACCGAGGTTGACCCCGATGGCCCACAAGGGGCACCGCAGTATCTCGTCGATTTCCGGGGACACGACAACAAGGCCGCAATTCCCTGGACGGTGCAGTGGTTTCGTGAGGAATGGATCCGGCATGCGGAGAACCCTGCCGTAGCCGCGCGCGACGCCAAGCGTCCGATCGAATCGACATAAGTCGTCGTCTTGAAAGGGCGCCTCCTTTGAGGCGCTCTTTTCCTGTTCGTTGGAGCCGGTCAGGGAGCGAAAAATCCTTGTCCACTGCGGGCGTCGTTGATAGATGCCCTTATGCTGCGACCGTCCCGGCCTCAACGAACACTTCCTCCGGATGCTCCGGCATGTCCCGTATGCCAGGGATGGGTGAATCCCAGATCCACCATGCGGCGACCAACATGCCGACCGTGCCAACGATAAGTGCAGTGTGCACCGAGAATACTTGGCCGATGACCCCGCCCATCAGTGAACCGAGCATCTGCACCCCGCTGATAATCGCGATCGTCGATGACGAGACACGTCCCTGGAGATGATCTGGCGTCAGCGCCTGGCGCAGGCTGAAGCGGTTGATGTTGAAGACGATCAGGGACATCCAGGCGATAGTTTCTGATGCCACAATCAGGGGCAGCGCATACGCCGGGACGAGAATCGCCAGCGGTACGAGCATGTTACCCACGCCAAAGATCGTCGCGCTCCAGAGAACTGTACGGCCAACACCAAAGGTTCGGGCCAGGGTTGGGGCCACTATGCTGCCGACCAGTGATCCGATACCGCCTGCCGCAAAGACCAGCCCGACACCGCTTGTGGAAAGACCGAGGTCGTCTGTTAGGTAGAGGACGTAGACGGCCAGGAAGATGAATCCACCGAAATTCAGAACCGCCGCGCTCGTCGTGAGCGGCCGGACGAGCTTCGATCCCAAGAGTTCGTCTAGGCCCTCCCGGATCTCCCGGAGCACGGGACGGGATCCAGGAGTCGATCGATTCCTCGGCGGTTCAGGATGTCTGATGCGGGTCAGGAACCAGCCTGACCAGGCAAATGTGCCTGAGGTGATGCCCATCACCATTGGGCCACTGAACCAACCGATCAGCGAGCCGGCAAGGGCAGGGCCGATGACCTGGGCCAGCGACAGGCTGGCGAAGAGTTTCCCGTTCGCGTCGCTTAGGTGCTTGCGGTCGACCAGGTTCGGAATGATCGCCGACCATGCCGCGTTGAAGAAGACCGTTTGGCAGCCACCAAGGATGGCCACCACAAGCAGCAGCTGAAATGTGAGGATATCCATGAGCGCGGCGATCGGGATCGCGGCGAAAGTGAGCGCCCGTCCGACGTCCATTGCGATCATGATCGGCTTGCGGGGCAGCCGATCGACCCAGACACCGGCGATGAAGCCGAGGATTAAACCTGCGGCGCTGCCGCTGGCCGCGAGAATACCCATCTCCAAGGGGCTTGCATCTAACGTCAGTGCAGCAATGAGTGGAACGGCAACCAGGCTGAGCTGGGAACCGAACTGGGCAATGGTTTCTGCCGACCAGAGGTTGAGAAAATCGTGGTTCCGCCACAGCGCAGAGCGCTGGCGGTTGCGAAAGAATTTCGTGAACACAGAAAGGACTCCCGAAGAGGCGGGAGGTCAGGAGGCGCCTGATCCCGCTGCCCTGATGCGCCGAAAGGAGGAGGCAGCGGCGGTTATCCGTAGAACGGAATCCAGTCGGTTAGCATGCCATCACGGTGGCACGAGTTGCATCGCATCCGGGACGTCCTGTGCCGACAATCTGCATCGGAAGCATTCTACGTGAGACATCGGGAGTCGAAATGTGCACATCGATGCGCCCGTAACGTCTTTCGGGCCAGTGTATCAGGCGCGAAACCCGGTCGTATACTCATCCGAAGAGGAACGCGGCGGTCCCTCTCATCGTTCTTCTTGCCGCACTTGGTGAAAGCAAGCCTTTGTGATTGAACTGGAATTTCTGGGAACCGGCACGTCAACCGGGGTGCCCGTGATTGGCTGCGACT
>DASYWM010000179.1:0-15398 GCA_035936075.1 Thermomicrobiales bacterium | reverse complement strand
ATGCTTCCCTTTGTGGAAGGACTTCTTCGACGGATTGACGGCGAGGAGTTCACGACCAACGACTTTATCGGACTCATGCTGCAAGTACCGGAAACCGCTGCTGCGTATGAGGCGGGAATGCGCGCGTGGGGCGAGAACCGGCGGCAGTCCAAGATGGTCCTGCATGGACAGATTATCCCGGGTGCTCTCCGCAAATCAGATATGGTGCAGTGGAACGGCTTTGCGCACGGTGAGGCCGACGAATTCTCAGTTCCGGCCTGGTGGCGCCTCAAAGCACCCTCCTAACCGGTATAGAGAGACTTTGATGTACGTACAACGAGTACACTAGGTGCACGGCCATGGTCCGCTCGCACCGACGGAAAGCGCTCGCTGTATGAAACCAATCTCACTTCCTCGGGAATCCCAAGCAAAGCCGGTACCTGAAGCCTCTGCCACTTTGCCTCCAGACCGTGCTGCCGCCAGACCTTCGCGTCGGCTGGTACGCTGCGCCCCGGAAATTGTTGATGAGCTGCCTGAGCCATGTCTGGTCCGCATAGACGTCAATGGTTGCCTCGCCGGAACCGTCCTCGCTCTTCCTGATGCGCCACGTGAGTTAGCGGCGGGATGGTCGTTTATGCACGGCTTTTACGAGTTGACCGACCATCTGGACCGGGTTACCTTGCATGGGAACAGGATCTCCGTCATGGTTGAGAGTGGTCAGGACATCGATGTCCGGCGACTTGAAGCTGTCGGCTGGGCGCCGCCGCGACCGCTCCCGGACCACCCGGTCGGCGAGCATTTTCGCATCGATGAGCCAGCGCTGACCAAGCTTATCGAAGCGACCTGGGATGCATCGCGGCGGGATGGCGCCGCCGACGGCTATGTGCACGCAGCCGTGGCGTCGGCAGAATCCGTTCACTGTATCGCGAGAGACCTGACTTCGGGTCTGGCCGCTGCCAAAGTCCTTGGCTGGACAATACTGGATGCTTCGGAGCGCGATGTGTCAGTGTTGCTGATTCGTGGCGTTGTGGAGCGGCGCCTGATCGAGGCAGCAGCTCGGATCGGCATCTCGGTGGTGGTGACCAGCGGCGTTCCCGCCGCGGATGCGTTTCGAGCGGCCACCAGGCTTGCCCTCACGATCGTGGGTATGGCCATGTCGAGAACCCCGGCGCTACTCGTGGACGGTGGCCACATTGATGAGCTCCCACCTGCGGAAGATCCTGAAGAGGTCCAAGCCGGGAAGCAGACGTGACGTTTCGTCGCCGAACTCGTGCAGTCCTGGTGCAGACCGGCCGGTTTCCGTGTAATCCCATGCCGATTTAGTCTAAAGTTGACGCTGCAGGAGTGTATCGTTCCATACACGCGTGCCGCAGTGACACTTCATGTGAGCTGTCATTCGCTGTGATCACCATTCCCTAGTCAAGAGAGACAGAACGCATGAGTCAGCAGGACCCCAAGAAACCGCAGTTCCCGCTGATGCGTCCCGATCAGGATCGGAACCGTCAGCAGCGACAGCGGCAGGGAGGAGACGACCCGAATGGGTCGCAGCCACCTCGTCGCACACCCAAGATTCCTACGTGGGTAGTAGCGACCGTCATCATCGCCCTCGTCGGCTGGTACATATGGGAATTCTTCGGACCCCAGGACGATCCGAATGTTACTGAAGTTCCGTATAGCGTCGTCACCGAGCAAATCGAGGCTGACAACATCAGTAGGGTTGTACTTTCTGAAACCGAAATTCGGGTTGAGCTAACGGAGCCTGTCAAGTACGACTCCGAAAGGGAGGTCGTGGATCCAAATGCTCCGACCACCCAGGCCTCGATCGAGCAGGCCAGCGAGATTGAGGCGACGCTGCCCCAGGGCGTGGAGAATACCGAGCTTCTCGCCAACCTTGAGGCGACTGGTGCCACGATTGTAGGAAAGACGACTGGCGGCTCGATCTGGACAAGCGTTCTCTTTAGCTTCCTGCCCTTCCTCCTCTTCCTCGGCCTCATCATCTTCATGAGCCGGCAGATGGGGCGTGGACAGCAGAATGTCTTCGGCTTTGGCCGGAGCAAGGCTCGCCAGAATGACCCGGAGCGGCCGCAGGTGACGTTCGCGGACGTCGCTGGCGAGGATGAGGCGAAACAGGAACTGATGGAGGTCGTGGACTTCCTTCGAAATCCGGGCAAGTATCACGCCCTGGGCGCCCGTTTGCCGCGCGGCGTGCTCCTCGTGGGCCCTCCAGGTACCGGCAAGACGTTGACCGCTCGGGCCGTCGCGGGTGAGGCCGGCGTGCCGTTCTTTAGCGTCTCCGCATCCGAGTTCGTTGAAATGTTTGTCGGCGTGGGCGCGAGCCGTGTCCGCGATCTCTTCGAGAAGGCCAAGACGGCGTCGCCGGCCATCATCTTCGTCGATGAGCTGGACGCGGTTGGCCGCCAACGGTTCGCGGGTCTTGGCGGGTCCAATGACGAGCGTGAGCAAACACTCAATCAGCTGCTCGTCGAGATGGACGGGTTTGAGACCAACCAGGAAGTCATCGTCATGGCGGCGACAAACCGTCCTGATGTCCTTGACCCGGCGTTGCTTCGGCCCGGTCGCTTCGATCGCCAGGTCACGGTCGGATTGCCGGACCGCAAGGGGCGCGAGGCCATTCTTGGCATCCACACTCGTGGTGTGCCGCTGAGCCCGCGAGTCGACCTTGAGCATATCGCTCGCGGCACTACCGGCTTCGCGGGTGCCGATCTCGCGAATCTTGTAAACGAGGCGGCCCTAAACGCCGCCCGTCACAATCGCAAGGAGATCCTGCCCGACGACTTTGACGAGGCACTCGACAAGATCCTTCTCGGTGTGGCGCGGAGTGGCCTTATCGATCCGAAGGAGCGTGAGGTTGTGGCGTACCACGAAGCGGGGCATGCGCTTGCCGCTCATTACACGCCTGGCTCCGATCCCCTGCGCAAGGTCAGTATCGTGCCGCGTGGTTCGGCCGGCGGCGTGACGATCCAGATGCCAGAAGAGGACCGTGGTCTCTACAGTCGCACCTATCTCTTGGGCCGCCTCGTGGGTATGCTTGGCGGTCGCGCCGCCGAAGTGGTGGTCTTTGACGAGATCACGACAGGCGCGGAGAACGATCTCAAGCAGGCGACGAGCCTTGCCAAGCGAATGGTTGGCCTGTGGGGAATGAGCCCTGAAATTGGGCCGATCTATCTTGGCACCGGTGAGGAGCATGTCTTCCTCGGTCGGGAGATTACCCAGGACAAGTCGTTTTCGGACGCCACGGCACAGCGGGTTGACGCGGCTGTGCGGGAAATCGTCGAGAACGCGCTGCGCGAAGCCATTGAGCTGAACCGGCGACATCGTGATCGCCTCGAGGCCCTTGTCGCGGCGCTCCTGGAGAAGGAGACGCTGGATGGTCCGGCGGTCAGGGAGATCTTCGGTCCTGGAACGCCTGAGGATCATGAGGCGGGAATGCATCGCCGCACTCCGGGTGCTGTCGAGCTGGCGAACGATTAGACGCAGTACCGGCCGAAGAGCATAGGTGAAAGAGCGGGTTCCAAGGAGGAACCCGCTCTTTCTGTCGGCCGGTCTTTATTCCTGTGGCTATTGTTCGTCCATGTGATGGATTTCCAGGAACACCGATTGCGCGCCGTTGGAGCGGGGGACGGCGCCGATCACGACGATCGTTTCTCCAGCGTTGGCGATCTCCATGGCCTGCATCCGTCGGTCAACCCTTGTCACCAGTCCTTCGATCGTGTCGTCGAGGGGGTCGATAACCGGTACCACACCGTGCCAGAGTGCCAGGCGATTGGCAACGAACTCGTGCTCGGTGAATGCCGCAATCGGTATGCCGGGACGTGCCTGGGAAATGCGTTGGGCGGTGCGGCCAGTCTCCGTAAGGACGGCAATGGCTGCTGCCCCGATTGACTCTGCCAGTGACGTCGCGGCCTTCGCCGCCGCCACCGCATCGCGGGAAACGGGCACCTCCGGCGCCTCATGTCGCAAGCTTGCTCTCCACGTCGAATCCTGTTCCACCGTTTTCGCTATGCGCCCCATGATGCGTACCGCTTCGAGCGGGTAAGCGCCGACCGCCGTTTCACCAGAAAGCATCACTGCATCGGTGCCATCGAAGACTGCGTTGGCAACATCACTCGCTTCGGCGCGGGTTGGACGAGGCGAGACGATCATCGACTCCAGCATCTGCGTGGCGGTGATGACAGGGATGCCTTCGCGGTTGGCCAATGCAATCAGGCGCTTCTGTATCAGCGGCACCATCTCCGGACGCATCTCGACTCCAAGATCCCCACGTGCGACCATCACGCCTTCTACCTCGCGGACGATCGCCTCCAGGTTCTTCACTGCTTGCGGTTTTTCGATCTTGGCAATCAAGGGTTGGGAACCGCCAAGCGACCGGATCTTTTCCTGTGCCGACCGTACATCCTCCACCTCGCGGACAAATGAGAGGGCGATCATGTCGACACCGAGGCGAACGCCAAACTCGAGGTCTTCCAGATCCTTCTCGGTCATGGAAGGGGAGGAGACAACGGTGCCAGGAAGGTTCATTCCCTTCTGTGGTTTCAGCTTACCGCCGTGAACGACGGTCGTGATCACCTCATCGCCGTAGGGCGTGTCCCTCTCCACGTCCTCCACGAGGAGCTCCAGGTGTCCGTCGTCAAGGAGGATCGTATCTCCCGGTCGTACATCCCTCCCGAGATCCGCATAGCTGACCGACGCGCGTATTGCCGTGCCCTGGACCTGGGCAGTGCAGAGGCGGAATATCCCGCCGCGCTCGAGCACGACTGGTCCTCCATCGACGAGGTCCCCGATACGGAGCTTTGGGCCCTGAAGATCCTGAAGGATCGCTACCGGTCGGCCCTTGGCGTGGGAGATCTCCCGGACGGCTGCGTACACTGCTTCATGGTCATCTTGGGAGCCGTGGGAAAAGTTGAGACGGATCACGCTCACGCCGCCATCAATGAGAGCTTCGAGTTGTTCACGGCTGGATGTAGCGGGCCCAATGGTGGCCACAATCTTGGTAAGTGGGTGCATAGTGAATCTCCGATCCTCCATGTATTTGCGCCGTCTGCGTAGGGCACTATGTTCTCACTTCGGAATGCGCGACGGATAGGGGGTTATCGCCGATACTTGATGAGGATCCGGCATGCGGTGGTCCGGAGTGAGCTGTGAGACGAGTGGGCTGCGGAAAGGGATGCGGTACGGAATGAGCTCGACACTGCAATCCGGGACGACGAAGAAGCGTCCCTCCCGGTCCGAAGGGAAAAAGGGGTGGAAGCTCCCCCCTTTGAAGCCTGATCTCTATATTAACCGGGAGCTGAGCTGGCTTGAGTTCAACCGCCGCGTGCTTGAAGAGATGCGCAAGACCTCTACGCCATTGTTGGAGCGCGTGAAATTCGCGGCGATTTTCTCCTCCAATCTCGACGAATTTTTCATGATTCGTGTCGCCGGCGCGAAACGGAAGGTCGTCGCGGGTATCACCGATCGTGGTCCTGATGGTCGAACACCAGTTCAGGCACATCGGGCGATCCACGATCTTGCGCAGGAGTTGCTGACCCAGCAGGTCGTGGCTGTTAAGGGAGAACTCTTCCCGGCGCTGAAGGATGCCGGTATAGAGATTGTCCCCTATGACGAGCTCAAGCGATCAGAGCGGGACGCCCTTGGCCATGTTTTTGAGCGCGAGGTCTTTCCCGTTTTGACACCTCAAGCTGTTGATCGAGGGCGCCGTTTTCCTCATGTATCGAACGACAGTGTCAATCTGATCGTGGTCCTCAAGAGCAAGGGCGAGTCGCGCTTTGCCCGGGTCAAGGTGCCGGCGTTGCTGCCACGTTTTGTTCCTGTTCCAGCGTCTTCGCCAGAGGGGGAATCGGGCAAGGTGCTCGTTGGTGGGCTGAATGACGTCAAGCACGAGACGATGAGATTCACCCTCCTCGAGCAGGTGATTGCGGCGCACATGGACCGCCTCTTCCCTGGTAGCGAGGTTGTCGCTTCCTATGCGTTTCATCTGCTGCGCGATTCGGATGTCGAACCTGATGAGGAGGATGATGACCGGCAGGATTTGCTTGAAATAATGCGGGAAACGCTTTCGCAGCGTCCCTTTGGTACCGTCGTGCGAATCGACATCGACGAGTCGATGCCAAAGCCAGTGCGCCGATGGTTGATGGACCAGGTCCATGCTGAAGAGGACGAGCTGTATGTCGTTGGCGGCCCTGTTGGCCTGGACGACCTCTTCGAGCTATCCAGGATCGACCGACCAGACCTGAAGGACCCATCCTTTGTACCGGCTACTCATTTCCCGTGGAAAGACACCGACGGGAGGCATGAGCCGCAGGACGTATTCGATGCGGTCAGGGAGAACGATATCCTCCTGCACCTTCCCTACCAATCGTTCAGCGGTGTCGTTGATTTCGTGCGGGCGGCATCCCAGGATGCCGACGTGGTGGCGATCAAACAGACCCTCTACCGGGTTGGCAGGGATTCGCCACTCATCCCCGCGCTGATTGAAGCCCGGGACGACGACACGCAGGTTGCGGTATTGGTGGAGCTCAAGGCGCGGTTTGACGAGGAGAACAACATCTCCTGGGCCCAGACTCTAGAAACTCACGGCGTTCACGTCGCGTATGGGTTATCGGGTCTGAAGACACACTGCAAGATCACCATGGTTGTCCGCCGGGAGGCGGATGGACTTCGCCGGTATTGCCACATCGCGACTGGAAACTACAACGCCAATACTGCCAGAACCTATGAGGATATAGGCCTCCTCACGTGTCGCGAGAACATTGCGGCGGACGTGACGAATCTTTTCAATGTGCTGACTGGCTACGCTGAGCAGGTGAGCTACGAGACGCTCTGGGTCGCTCCTGAGTTCATACGAGAAAAGCTGATCGATGCCATCCGGATAGAGACCGAGTCCCACCGCGCCCATGGCAACGGCCATATCATCTTGAAGATGAACTCCCTGGTAGATCGTGAGACGATCCGGGCACTCTATGCGGCATCCCGGGAAGGGGTGAAAATCGACCTTATCATCCGTGGTATCTGCTGCCTCCGGCCAGGCGTCCCGGGGTGGAGTGAGACCATTCGCATAGTGAGTGTCGTGGGGCGGTTCCTGGAGCATAGCCGGATCTTCTACTTCGAGAACATTGGGCATCCCAAACTCTATATCGGCAGCGCAGACGCGATGGAGCGCAATTTTGATCGGCGGGTGGAGGTCATCGCGCCCGTGGAGTCACCTGAACTGATCGAGCATCTGCGACACAAGGTCCTCGAATCCTACCTGAAGGACACGGTGAATGCTCGCTGTCTGCAATCAGATGGATCATGGGTACGGGTGGAACCGGAAACGGGAGACGAGCCCTTCGACGTTCAACGCTGGTTCCTCGATCAGTACAAGAGCATGTCTCCAGTGGGCTCGCCGGAGTAGGGGAATCCGACAGCCTGGAGCACAGATCTATGCCGTGTGAGGGGGCGGCTACTCTCTTAAGGTCCAGCGAAAGGCGACATATCCCTTAAGTTCACCAACCTAATGTAATGTGGTTGTCTATTCCGGGATATGTCGCACTCCTACACCAACCATCGACCATTCGCCGATAACTGGGCTAGAGTCCCCAACCCCTGTCTTGCTCGTTCAGTATCATGCGATAGTCTCTGATGTTATCTCAACGAGCCCGCCGTCAAGCATGTGGACGACCCGATTTGCGAGCCGATCGATCGCGTACCGGTCATGCAAAACCATGACCGTCGTACCGTTAAACCCTGCCAAAGCCTGCTCAAATTCTTCCCGTGCGTCGATGTCCAGATGATTCAACGGTTCGTCCAGCAGCAGGACGCTTGTCTCCTTCAAGACGAGTGTGGCAAGCATCAGCCTAGCCCGTTCACCATAGGAGAGTTCGGCGACTCGCCGATGGACAGTCTCGCCATCGAAGAGGAACTTGTGCAGGAACGTTCTGAGTTCACTTTCCGGCATCTGTGCGGCGGCATAGGCTTGCTCCAGAACCGTTTTCCCCGGATCAAGCGTTTGCTGCTCCTGGGCAAAATATCCCACCTGCACGCCGGAGCCAATCCGAACAGTTCCGGACTCGGGTTCCAGCTCGCCGCTTATCGTACGCATCAGGGTCGTCTTGCCACTCCCGTTCGGTCCCAACAATGCCACCCGGTCGCCATGCCGAACAAGCAGATTGATTCCCTTGAGGATGACCTGGTTACCAAGAGAGACGTGGACATCGGTCAAACGGATAGCGTCCCTTGCCCCACCGTTATTCTCGGCGAAGTTGAGCGACATGCCCCACCGGCGTACCGGCATTGAGGCAGCGTCTTCCGCATCAAGCATACGCTCGAGCTTCCTCTTTCTTACCACAGCCGGACGGGCAATCTTCGCAGCCTTCTTGAGCACGGCATAGTCGATTGATGACGCCTCTATAGAGCGAGCCTTGCTCTCCGCTGCCCTGATATCCCGCTTGATCCTCGTCACTTCAGCCTGCTGCCGGCTCCACGCGGCCTCCGCTTCGTCCTCCTCATGGCGCCTGGCTTCGACGTAGTCGCTGTAGTCGCCAGCGTAGATAGAAAGCGCCCCTGTAAGGGGATCGAGGGCAAAGATCTTCGTCACAACATCATCGAGAAAGCCCCGGTCGTGCGACACGATCAACATGGCGCCCCGCCATGAATCAAGGAATTCGGCAAGCCATGCCATGGCGTCGGCATCAAGATGGTTGGTCGGTTCGTCGAGGACCAGCAGATCGGGACGGGACGCGAGGAGGGCCGCGAGTCCGGCCCGGGTCTTTTGTCCGCCCGAGAGCTGGTCGAGCGGGCGGTCCATAGCCATTTCACCCAGTCCGAATCTGTCGAGCAGCGCTTCGAGCTCGTCGAGGGCGGCATACCCCCCGAGCGACTCGAAGAGGTCATTGGCTCGCTCGAATATCCGTGCGACCGATGCAGGATCAGCGTTCGGGTCGGCTAACCGTCCCATAATCTCGTCGAGCGCCCGGTGGCTGGCAATGAGCCCGCGCAAGGGAACATCGACAAGGTCGCCCAGCGTACCGTCAGGAATATCCGAGAATCCCTGCCTGAGATAACCGAGAGTCACCCCCGGAGCAACCGACAGAGAGCCGGTCTCCTGAGACTCCTCTCCGACGAGGATGCGCAGGAGAGTTGTCTTCCCGCTGCCGTTGGGACCGACGAGACCGATACGGTCACCCGGATTAATGGAGAAAGAAACGTGTTCAAAGATGAAGGATTCGCCGAAGCGCTTTGATAAATCGTTGACGGTAAACATATGCACTCCTGTCCGTCGCTCCGCCGCGTACCGGTCAGCATGCCCCTGAAGGGACTGCATTCGACCATGGTACTGGCCCGAAGGGAAGGGAAAGGTGAGGAGGCGTCTGCCTGCTCACGAGAGTGCTAGTCCGTCAACGTCCTGTGCTCCTGAGGGGATCCCTCCACTCGCATTGTGGGGAATCAATCGAAACGCAAATGCGGAGCAAGCCCGATGGGCTCGCTCCGCGCACGACAATAGCGCACCGGACACGGTTTCGCAACCGGCCGCGTGTTGCTCTATCCCTCCGCGAGGCTGCCAGCCTGGGCTTCCAGCGCGGTCAGGGCATAGTTGTCGATTTCTTGCTGGAGGGCATCACGGAGGTTAATAAGATCGACCAGATCAAGACCGGCAATGACGGCATTACTCTCGGGATCGCCATCGTCGTCGGAACCCGGAACCACGCGAAATTCGACTTCGACCATTTCGTCGCCGTCGAACTCCTCTCCCGTTGGGAGCTCATCCATATAGATGTTGTATGTTTCCACGCCGCCTCCGTATCGCGAGTGCGATCAATCCGATACACGCACCAGACTCCCGGCGCATCCTGACACATCGGGCATCCCGACGAATGTCCCCGGCCACGATGATGTCGTATTGCCCGGGTCGCGGAGTAAAGAACCAGGGTCCCTCACAGTCGTCTTCCGGGGCTCCTTCTAGGATATCCGGAAGTGAAGATTTCTGCACGACGGGACGGGGTCTGCACGTCAGAAGCGCATTACAACCCTTTTCGCTTATTCTTTGCAGACCCGTGACGCCGCTGCCCGACACGCCTTGATGCGCCATGTGAAGCCCTGAGAACCCGGCGAGTATGTCCAAACCATGACATCGATTGATCGACAAGGACATAGACTCAGGAATCGCCGGCTCACACGGCGTGACTTTGTCGCGAGCGCCGCGCCGCTTGCCCTTGGCCTGACCGCATGTGGTAACGAGCCAGATGAACAACTCGAGGAAATCCTGGACACGCCCACCCCGGAACCCACCCAGCTGCCGCCCACGCCGACGCAGCCACCGATCGCATCACCCGTCGCCGGTTATCAGGACCCTGCCCGATGGGCAGGGCGCACCCTGACCATCGCCACGGCAGGGGTAGGTGAATATCTCGATGCGTTGGCGAAAGCGTTCTTCCGCGCGTTTGAGACTGACACTGGTGCCATCGTGCGCCATGAGCAGTTTGGACGCGACGGCATCGAAAACCTCATCTCGCAGGTCGAGGCTGGCGACGTTCTCTGGGACGTGATGCTCATTCCAACCAACGAGGTACTCCAACTCTCCGCAAAGGGGTATCTAGCCGCGATCGACTACAACGTTGTCGACCCGGCAGCGCTCTATCCAGAGCTGACAATGCAACATGGTGTTGGCGCACAGCTGTATTCCACCACGATGGTTTACTCCGTATCGTTAGTTGAGGGGCCAGAGGACTGGTCAGCATTTTGGGATCTCACCCGATTCGACGGCACTCGCGCGCTCCGCCGGACACCTGTGGGGACGCTGGAATTCGCACTGCTCGCAGATGGCGTTGCCATGGCCGACCTTTATCCGCTTGATGTCGAGAGAGCATTCCTCTCCCTCGAGAAACTGAGAGAGGCGACACTCTTCTACGAAGACAGCAAGCAGCCAGTGGAACTGGTCCGGACAGGACAGGTCGGCCTTGCCAGTGCCTGGAGCGTGCGCGCAACCTTGCCGGACGTGGCGTCCCTCGTCAATACGGAGTGGAACGGGGGGATGATATCGGCCGACTCCTGGGTGACGCCGCGCGGGTCCAGCAACCCAGACATCGCGATGAGTTTTATCAACTTCGCCACGCGTGCCGTGCCAACCGCCAACTTTTCGCGGCTGCAGCCATTTGGACCCGCGAACAAGGATGCACTGATACTGCTTCGCCCGGATGTGGCCGCAAGTACACCGAACCACGAGGACCATTTCGACAAGCAGTTCTTTGAGAACTGGAGCTACTGGCGAGACCATCGTGAGATGCTCACGGCCCAGTTCGAGGATTGGCTCCTTAATCCCATCGCAACACCAGAAGAAGCCTGAGCCCCTTTTCCTGCAGAAATACTTCTTCCGGCACATGGCGTGCGACGAGGACCCAACCACACGCGATCAACTGCGGTTGGAGTGGAGTGAGGATTCCTTTTTGCTGCACTTCGGAGGTATTTGTGTTTTTTCACAGTTTCATGGAGCTGGGTCGGATTCTTCTTGTCGGCAGTCTCGCCTACCTTTCGCTTATCGTAATGCTCAGGGTAACCGGGAACCGCACTCTCTCCAAGATGAACGCCTTTGACTTCATCGTTACGATTGCACTCGGTTCCGTGCTTGCCACCGTCCTGCTCGACAACTCGGTCTCGCTGTCCGAAGGTGCTGTCGCCTTTTTTGTCCTGATCGGCATGCAGTTCATCGTAACGTGGCTGTCAGTTCGATTTCCTATAGTCGACCGGCTAGTTAAATCAGTGCCTGTGTTGCTCGTCTATGAGGGTCGGATTCTCTCCCGGGCAATGAAAGCCGCACGGGTTACGGAAGATGAAGTCCTGACGGCCGTCCGTAATCAGGGTATTCCGGCGCTCGACAATGTGCAGGCTGTCGTCCTTGAAACGGATGGCACGTTCGCCGTCGTGGGCCGCACCAAAGAGCCGACGACAACGTTGCGTAACGTTGACCGTTCGGGCATCGACATCGGACATGATTCATGGCAACTGAAACGGAAATGAGCCAACGAGCGCTAAAGTAAAGTAGGAAAAGCACTTTACGCCATGTTGACCGCAGGTCGGTGAGATGTGCGTTGCAGTAATACCGCCCGAAAGAGGTATGGAATGAGTCGAATCACCAAATCCGTCCTGGTCCTCGTACTGAGCGCGACGATGCTCGGCTCCGGACTGACGGCCCTCGCGCAACCGACCCCTGGCCCCTCGATCCCGGTCGATGTTGAGACTCGAGCGCAGCTTGCCGCGATGGTGCCAGGCGCAGAAGATCTTCCCGTTGGATACCAGTTCGTGGGAGAAACCTTCCTAGCCGCCGACGAGGTTGCCTCCGGCACGCTCGACGCCGGCGCCCTCACGAGTGCAGGCTTCATCACCCAGTATGTCAGTGTGTACGAAAACCCCGAGAGCAGATCGCGCATCCGCGCGTATGTCTCCGCATGGAACGATGCCTCCGCCGCCGAAGCCGGGTTTGCGCTGGTGGAGGATGAGGCCATGGTCGCACCGAACGCCGCGTTGCAAGATAGCGAGGCGGGAGTCGGCGAGGATCCGCGTGAGACAACGATCGGTACCTACACGCTGGAGGACGGCACCTCCGTCGGATCGGTGGACGTGACGTTCCGGCGTGACAACCTGCTGGCTGGGGTCGCTGTGGAGACCGCCGACGGTAGCGCCGCCGATGCAGAAATGGCGACGGAGCTGGCGACACGACTGGATGAGCGGATCGAGACAGTCAAGAATGGTGAATCTCCCGCCCATACCAACCTGGAATTGCCGTCGCAGGTGATCTCGCTGACCAATCAAGGCCAGGTTCTTCAGGCCGGATTTCTTGGTCCTGCCGAGGTCGAGAATATCTACGGAGTCCAGGGATCGGTTCTCTCCGGCATCGACGTTTCCTGGGTGGAATCGGTTATGGTGGGTGATCCCGCCACGAATGCCTCGATCATCGCGGTTGGGACGACGACCTTCGGTACACCCGAAGATGCCGCCGCCGCGGTCGAACAATCCGCCGAGCTCTTCACCCCTCTGGCAAACCAGCAGGCCGTCGAGGATGTTTCACTCGAGGGGGCCGATGCTGTTCAGGCATACCGGTATTCAAGCGAAAATGCAGAGGGTGATGCGTTGGACAGCTATCGCCTGGTCTTTTCTACGGGGACCAGCTTGAGTGTTATTGACGTGCAGGGTGCAGGCTCCGACATCGCTGCTGCCGAAACTGCAACACAGCTCGCGTTGGCACAAATTGCCTGCCAGACAGGTTCAACGTGCGAGACGCCGAATGTTTCCGCCGGGCTCGGCAATTAGTAGCCCTGCAGGGATAGAGTGATATCACAGGACCCGTCAGCATACGCCAACGGGTCCTGTGATATCACTCTTCCTACTCTCCATCGGGTACCTGTGTCCCGGGTGGAGTGGTTGCATTGACCAGGTTCCAGGTCTCGGTCGCCTGCAAGTCCTTCACGACTGACTCGTTGCTGCTGTCCTCTTCGCGCCCCCGTGCCGCCTCTCGGCTGGTGCCATCCGCACAACCAGCGAGTGCTGTTCCGACACCCAATGCGCTTCCCCAAAAAAGCAAATGCCGACGTGTAAGTGCCTTCCTAGTCGCCCTCGTGCGACCCCGGCGATCGATATCTTCCAAATGCATCCTGATACTCTTCCGCGACCTCAAGGGCCGATTTATGCACGTAAATTCGCGTGGTCTGAGGTGACGCGTGGCCGAGAATGGTCTGGACCGTCGATTCCCGCACCCTCCGCCTGACCAGCTCCGTGGCCAATCCATGGCGAAAGGAGTGGGGCGTGACTTCGCTCTCGATACCAAGAGTTGTGCAGAGATCAGCCACGATGTGCTCAACGGTCCGGGGACTGATCGCGTTGCCTGGGACGCCGGTTTTGTCCCGGCCACTGAACGCCGGCAACGATCCCGAACCCCGAATCTCGTCGCCTCGCGCCCTCCAGTAAGCGACCAGTACTTCGCCGGTTTGTTCATCGAAGTGTACGGTCCGGCTCTTGCCGCCTTTTGCCCGGTAGATGCTGGCGGTGCCGTCCTGCAAGTTGATATCACGCCGCCGGAGCGCGCAGAGCTCAGAGACCCGAACACCGGTCCGGAACATGAACAGGATCATCGCCCGTACCTTTAGACGCCGGAGCTCAAGGTGAGGTTTCTCCTCCCTTGGGCCAGTCAGGACATGCTCGACGATCCGATCCAGGTCGGAGAGTATGACATCCGGTGGAGGAGGCGTAAAACGCGGCATCATCGCCGCTATCCGGACTTTGAGCCGGTCAGTGGACAGGGTAGGGTGATGGTCGTATGCGGAGAGCCAGGAGCAGAACTTCCGGACGGCGGCCAGATTATTCTGCGCCGTACGCATCTGCGAAACCTCTTGCGGCGTCCGGATGTCTGGGGGTACGAGGATCGAGGCGAAACCTGTTACATGGTCGGCACTGATCGCCGTCACTGGAGCCGTTTTCGGGTCAATCCCCTCGTGCGTCTCCATGTGCTCGACGAACTTGCGGATTCCCTGACGGTAGGTTTTCTTGGAGCGAGGGGCCAACCGCAGATCGCCGAAAAAGACCTCGACGGCCGTTTCAATCGTGAGCGGTGATCCTGCTGGAGAAGCTATGCTCATGGGACTATCCTGTCGCTTTGGTACAAGACCGTACGTACACAATTATACGCATAGAGTGGTTCTTGCGAGCGATCAAGGGAGATCGCTTCCGCGACAACATTGCGACAGGAGCGAGGCAGGCATTTCCACATGCAGGTTCATGCGCACGACTTCCTCCAACGGCTGCCGGTGAACTGGAGCCAGGGAGTCATGAGTTCCGGTACTTCGCGATCAGAGCCGGCAGGGTCCTGCTGAACTCCCCGTTGGAAACTACCCGGCTGACACTTGCTGCCTTAGCCGCCCGAAACCCCTCGACATCAGTATGGGAACCGAAGGCGATCACCGGCACGCCGGCGGTCTCGAGTGGAGCCAGTGCCGGCCAATCCACAGGTTGATTGAAATCAACAAGGACGAGGACCGGCGTCTGTTGGGCGAGAGCGTCAATAGTTCCGGCTTCGTCCTTGGTGATAGTGACGCTGTATCCAAGTTGCTTTACCGTCGTGCGCACCCGCATGCCGAAAAAGAGGTCCGTGGTGAGAACGACAATTTTGTCCTGTTCGCCCATATCACCACCTTGTGGCGTTTGTGGTTCATTCATGGCTTCCTCTTCCTATCGCTGCGAACCTTGTGCGCAGCATACCGCGACATACAGCGAGGCCTTTCGATCCGCCCAGCTTCCGAACAGTGTTCGTGAAATGATTTGCAATCTCTCTCACGGCGCAATAGAATTTTTATTGCTATGGATCGTGTCCGCGGGCGCTCCTTCTTTGCCAGGAGAAACCGCTCCCATGTCATCGAAATTTTCTACCGGAGGAC
>DASYWM010000178.1:0-6700 GCA_035936075.1 Thermomicrobiales bacterium | reverse complement strand
CCCCCCCCCACGCTTCTTGTTTCAACCAGCACCAGTTCCTTGCCCTGGAACGTGAAAGCTTCTGCAGCTGATCGAACTCTTCGGGTTCCACATCAAAGGTACTGCGAGCCGAACTCGCTCAGTCACGACGTGCCCACCTATACGTCGTCCGCTACACCCCCACCTGGCCGACTTGGGACATCAATCTCATTGCAAATCACCGTAGGTGGCTCAATAACCGGGGCAGCAAGAATCAACCGGCCGCTAATAGGCACAGGTCTTGCACGGAAGCTGATCCTGGCAAGAGTTTTAGCAGGGGGTGAGTCATGGGATGTTTGGGGCGAATTATCAAGGGAGTGTTGATTGGTAAAGCCATTCAATGGTTGCGGAGGAAGCTATAGGGGATCGTAACGTAGGAGCATAATCGTGCCATCACGTCCGGTCACTGTGCTGGAGCGGCTGCAACATGCAATGAATGTCCACGATCTCGAGGCACTCGTCGTGTGCTTTGCTCCCGACTTCAGGAGCGAACAGCCAAACCATCCCAACCGCGCGTTTCTAGGTAACGACCAGGTACGAAAGAACTGGGCAACCATGTTCCGGTCAATGCCAGATCTTCAAGTAGAGGTTTTGCGTTCGGCCCAACAAGATGACACCATCTGGTCGGAATGGCACTGGCTTGGAATGCTCCATGACGGTTCCCGGCAGGAGATGCGGGGGGTCCTCGTCTATGGGGTTCAGGATGACCTCATTGCATGGGGCCGGCTCTATATGGAGGATACGGAAGCGGGTGGAGCTGACATTGACGCTTCGCTGCAACGATTGAGGCGGCCATCCTGACCGGAGCTCCATCCGTGACACAGGATCCTTCCTGACATCGAAAAAACTGGTTGCGGGGAGTAGGGGACGACATTGTCGCAGGCAATGTCGTCCCCTAGCTTGATGGAAATGCGTGTCAAGGGCGTAGGGCTGCCCCCGCAGGGTTGCAGGGTCAGGCCGCTGGGCAGGCGAAAAGCGGCAGCGGCCCCTTGGCCCCATCTTAGCCCCAGGCGTCGCCAACAATGCCGGAATGCTGGACCACCTCATACAGCATTGGTTCAAACAGCTTCGGGGGTTGAGATTCTCCCGGGCTCGATGTCCTGGATTTGCTTCTCGAGGGCAGTCGTGAGCTGAGCCTCCGAATCCATCGTCGTGATGTGCCAGCCAGCACCCGTGATGCCGCCAAGCCGTTTATGGGCGCGTCCACATAAGACCAGGGGTGAGGGTTCTCTAGCCATTGCATCAAGCGGCGGTTCAGGGAGTTTCGACATCTACTGAAACGGATCACGTGGATGCCTCGTTTGTATTGATGCACCGGCAGGATGGTGCCGGAAGATCACAAACAGGGCAAGTCATGGGTAAGAATTCACTGTGGTAGGCGAGTCGCGAGCCAACGACCAGTGGCTGCTGGTGGTTGGCACAGACGGCGAGTATTACGGCTACCACCTACGTCGGAACCGCCTCGTTCGCGTCAAGCTCGACGAAAACTGGGTGCGCTACAAAGAGACAGGGGAAGCAACCGACGAGCGCTCCCGCATGAAGGGGTAGGGGGCACCAGTATCACGACACCGGCCGCAGACCGGCCATCGACCATTCGATATTGCCATGGCTGGTGGCTTGGTTGAGAGCGGATGAATCCTTTGGAGGGAGGATCTCGCAAGGAGTTACACCATGGCAAGCCTGCTGATTGATGCCATTTCGTTTCAGGTGATCGGTGAGCTCAAGGGTGATCCCGGTCACTTGCTGCTCATAGGAGATGACGGTGGCTGGTACGACTTCGATATCGTCCAGGTCACCATCGAGCCGATCGAGCTCGGCGACTCCTGGGAAGTCGATATTGCAAGCCATTCAGTGATTCCGTTTCAGTCCACAGTGCAGAATCTAATCGCGTAATGATCTGGTAGATGCACATAGATGGTGAGCTATCCGCTCAGTGGTTGCGCACGGCTCCCGTCACAGAGTCGCATGCAGTGTCGCTGGTAGGACCAATGATGTATCCGGCCACATGCCTCGTGAATGTAGAACTTGGCAGTGTGGCCATCTTGCACCGCCCACAGGCTGCCACATGGCCAGCGGCCAAATAGATGTATTTGGCAGCCTGGGACACAAAACTCGTCGCCCGCGGCGGCGGCTGGCTCCTGAACCGCGTCCGGGCTTCCTCCGGTGCGGAACAGCGCAAAAGACTTCATGTCGGGGTGTTGAATGAGGATAGGCGCTGTCGGCTGCTCAGGGTCGAGCTGGTAGCCGTCGGTGTCCTCAGGCATCGGCAGCGGTTTGATTGGATCCCTCTCCCTGACCGAGCTATGGCTCGATCCGCTCGACGCCGGGATAGCGATCCATCTTCTTGTCGAAGGAGTAGATCTCCGTCATACCGAGGTGTTTGGTGAGGGCAAGATGGTAACAGTCAGCGTAGTCAAGGGCAGGCTGACCGGCCCAGAAGCCGAGAGCATCGACAACGGCATGCTCTTCCGCCACCAGGAAGGAAGGCAGCTGGATAAGCTCTTTGAGGACCGTCGCGATGGGAGGCTTGGGGATTCGCGACCGTCCGTGAAGGATGTGAATGGCTTCGAATATCACAGTGGATGGACAGAAAATCCTCTGTTGACCCTTGCGTACTGACAGCATCAATTGCGATGCCCGTGGTGAATGATCGCTGTGATCTTGCAACAAATGACGTAGCAAGATGTTGCTGTCAATTGCGATTGGTGTGCGGTCGGTCATTTCTCGTAAGTATCTGCTGTTTCAGCTATATGCCTCGCAATCCACACCTTCTCCTCCTCGATGTCCGGGTTATGCGTGTATGCGAACTCCTTGAAGATGCCCGCCGTCGGATCTTCAATCGCATCCGCTGGCGTCAACACGAATTCCTTGCCGCGACGTTCCAGATAGATGACTCCCCCATCCTGCAGGCCAAGTTCCTCGCGTATATCAGCGGGGAGTGTCATTTGACCCTTTGCCCGGACGTTGATTACTCGAGTTGTCATGTGCGACCCCCCCTTTGGTTGTATGACGACATCGTATCATGTGCGACGTTATCACGATGTGTCATACACGTGGTCGTCCCAAGTGCTACCACCCGCATTGGAAAGGGATTATTGCTTCCGAATGATGGCGGCAAAGCCCGTGGCGTAGGGGGAAAGTAGGGGTTCGGCAGGATCAGCCTCTTGATCTTCTCGATGTGGTAGCCAGACGTATCCTGACCGTAGGAGAAGTAGTGGGCCTCGAAGTTACTGGTGCGGGTGCGAAACAGGTGCCACATGAACCGGGCGTAGAGAGCGGTGGACTTGAAGTGGTCAAAAGCTCCGACTCTGGCCGTATGCTTGTTTGAGCCGAGGGAGGTCGCTGTCACTCGTTTTATTGGGATCGTCTTTGGCTGCTTTACTCTGCAGATATGGACGCAATATCAGATCATGGCAAGGCGTGAACGGGAAACTAACAACGGAGGAACAACCGGTGTCCGAAGTGCCAACCAGTGAATCCCCCATTCGCATCAACGACGGGAATGGACTCACGCCGACTGAAGAACTGCTGACGCAGCTCGGTGAGCGCTCCTTCCTGCGGTTCTGGAGCCATGCCAACCCACACATAAATCGTAAAGAAGAGCTCTGTGACCTCCTGGTAGTTTGTGGAGACTTCGTGATCACTTTCTCTGACAAAAATAATGAGTTCAAGTCGACGGAAGATCAGTGGGTAGGCTGGAGGCGATGGTACAGATCCGCTGTGACCAAGTCCGTGAATCAACTTAATGGCGCCACGAGGAACCTGCTGCGCGATCGAGTACCGGTTTTCAAGGACAAGGAGTGCACCGTTCCTCTTGGCATTCCTATTCCCGATCCTGAGCATGAGCGGCACTATCGGGTAGCAGTTGCAAGTAGGGCGAAAGAGCTCAATGACCCTGAGGCGTTTGTCCCGATCATCTCGATAGATTCAGGTGTCGTAGGTGAGGCGCTACAGGACACCGCAGTACCTTTCGTTATAGGTGATGTAGTGCCGGATCGGCAGTTCGTGCATGTGATGGACGTTGCAGGGTTGAGAATGGTTTTGACCGAACTCGACACGGTATCCGATTTGGCCGAGTACCTTGACGCTAGAGAATCTTTCATCCGAGGCAAGCCAGCGAATTCGGCTGACAGTGAATGGGAGCCTACTGGCGCGATTCATGCTGTCCTATGACGACGAAGGCGAACCTCAACCAATGGATTTCCAAGCCCCCGGTGCCACTCAACTAACCCGTGCCGAATGGGACAACAACCAATTCCGACGCGACATGGTCTATAGACGGGAGGCGAATGTCGACAGTCGTGTCTGGGATGCCCTTGTTGAAAGACAAGCGAGAATGATCGAGGATCAGAGTTTCGCCTTTACCACCGTTCAGACAGTCGATGAGGGAGAGCGCGTCGTTCGATACATGGCGCTGGAGAACCGACTGAATAGACGGATTCTAGGCAAGCGATGGCTGGAAGCCTGCCGGATTAAAGGTCCGGACATGGCGGCCAACATCAGGACATTGCCTCACTCGGCGAACGACTGGACAACCTACGTCTTTCTCAATGTCAGCAACTTTCAGAACGAACCGGATGGGGTGTTCAGAGGCAAGAGGAGAGGGCTCCTTCAGGAAATGATGCTTGCGTCACTGGTAGATATACCTGATTCCCGCATCATTATTGGTCTTGCTGCTGACCTGGGCGGGTCACCCGAGAGTTATGACCACGCCTTCCTCGACGTTATCGAGAACGAGGGAGAACAGTTGCGTCGGGATGCTCGCTCAGCGTGGGCAAAGAAGCGGCGAGTGTTTGGACCACCTGTAGGCAACCGTCACAATGAGTGGAGCATCCCGCGGCCCTAGTGGTCGATTGCTTTTCAGACTCTTTCAGGTTCTCAAGCCTTTTGCGTCTTCTGACTTTTGACTACATCCCCTACGTGATGGACGAGGCCAGCCGTGCATGGGTAACGGCCGATCGTCGCAATGCTGCCTAGGCTCCATTACTCGGTCTCAATTCACTGAAATAGCTTGGCCGTCTGCCAAGCTTGCTAGATCATGACCATCAACTCCTCGCCGAGGAACTTGAAGAGATCCTTCAGTTCATCGACGTCTTCTGGATAGATATAAAGATGATGCGGGCACTGCTGGGCAGCGGCCAAATAGATGTATGTGGCAGTCTTGGACGCAAAAAGAGGGAGGGCTGTACATGGGTGTACAGCCCTCCCTCTGGAGGCGCGCGATCTAATCGCCCGCGGCAGCGACTGGCTCCTGAACCGCCTCCGGGCTTCCACCGGTGCGAAGGAGCGCAAAATACTTCGCGTCCGGGTGGTGGACAACGATCGCGGCAGTCGTCTGCTCCGGGTTGAACTGGTAACCCTCGGTCACCTCGACGCCGATCGATTCCATGTCCAGCAGCCGGTTGACGATGAGGTGATGCTCCAGGTCCGGACAGGACGGATAGCCCCACGAGTACCGCTTGCCGCCGTCCTCGCCGATCCCGAGCATTTCCCGGGAGCGCTGGTGGACAAGCTCCGCCAGGCCCTCGGCGGCCGACACGCTGAGACCGTGCGTGAAGTAGCTCTCGCTATAGTCGCCGGCGGCCTGCAGCCGGTCGGTCTGCTCGGTCGCCACAGAGCCCATCGTCACGACCTGGAACTGAACGACATCCTTCTTTCCTGACTCAACCGGCAGGAAGTAGTCCGCCAGGCAGAGGCGCTCACGCGCGGGCTGCCGGGGATACGTCATCCGCTCGATCTCGCGGTCCTGGTCCTCCGGGTCGTAGATGATCAGGTCGTTATTCTCGCTATTGCACGGAAAGAAGCCGTAGCGAACGCGCGGCTGAAGCCAGCCGTTCTCCTTCGCACTCTCCTGCATTCGCTTCAGGCGCGGGTAGAACTCGTTCTCGAGGAGAGCCTCCCATTCCTCGCCCTTCACGCCCTTGCCGCCCCAGTGCAGGCGGAACAGCGTCTTCATGTCCATCTGTGGCCAGATATCGTCCAGCATGAAGTCGGTCATTTCGCGCACACCCCAGAACGGCGGCGTCGGGACCTCGTCGAGGATGCGCGTCTCCGACCGCCTGGTATCGTTCGGATCGGCGGCATTCAGGAATGATTCACGCGTCGGCTTGTTCAGCGTCTTGCGCGCTCGCTCGAGCGTCGTCTCCAGCAGTGCGGTCCGTTCTTCCGGCACGACGATGCGGTCCATGATCGAGAGCCCTTCGAACGCATCCTTCGCGTAGAAGACGCCCGGCTCGTAGCTCGTGTCCGGCTCCACGAAGAGGGCTCGGTGCGCGTAGGCCGGATTGATCGCCGCGCCGCCGATCATGACGGGGATGGCGATTCCCTGATGGTGCAGCTCCTTCACGGCCAGCGGCATCTGCTTGCTGGTCGAGACGAGGAGGGCGGAGAGGCCGATGGCGGTCGCGTTCACTTCCACGGCCTTGTCGATGATCCTGCTGATCGGCACCTGCTTGCCGAGGTCGTGCACGGTGTAGCCGTTGTTGGTAAGGATCGTGTTGACGAGGTTCTTGCCAATGTCATGGACATCGCCGTAGACCGTGGCGAGGACGACCGTACCCTTGGTCGACCCCTCGACCTTCTCAAGGTAGGTCTCGAGCTGGGCGACGGCCTTCTTCATTGTCTCGGCGGATTGCAGCACGAACGGCAGGATCAGCTCGCCGGCGCCGAACTTGTCGCCGAC
>DASYWM010000177.1:0-5734 GCA_035936075.1 Thermomicrobiales bacterium | reverse complement strand
GACTATTGCAGCGGTGCCGTCGCGGCTCGCAAGCCACACCCGCAATCGTATCGTGCAGGGTGCAATCGTCATGCTGATCGCCCTGACGTTCCTGCTGCCCAACGGGCTGGATATCGTGAGATCCCTCTCGCAGGACGATCCCCCTCCAGGTGAGTTGGTCATGTGGGGAAACGACCCCTGGATGCAGAATATCATTCATGAATCGCTTCGGCGGGATGATCCCGGTGGAGCGGGGGAGTTTCTTCAGCGGCAGCAGGATACCCAGCCGCCTTTCCGTTTTATCGCTTATGGTGGCATGTATCACCCGGACACGGTCCGGCGCACCTATCCGGACCGCCGTCTGGAACCGGCAATGGTCGCGATTCTCCAGAACGCGCGGGCAATGCGTCTCAACCTGGAAACGACGCAGGGATACAACCCGTTGCAGCCACTGCTCTACCAGCAGTTCATCCGGGCGCTCAACGGGCAACAGCAGGATTACCACTATGCGAACCTGCTCCATACCGGGGTCGATTCGCCGCTGCTGGATTTGCTGAATGTGCGGTATATCGTCGTGGATCGGAACATCCCACGGTTCCGCGATGACCATCGGGCACTCGCTGCCGGTCGGCCTGTGGTTTACCAGGACCAGGACGTCATCATCTACGAGAACCCAACGGTGCAACCCCGCGCGTGGATGGTCTACGAAGTACAGCCGGGACACAGTCAAATAGGCCTCGCCCGGTTGGCAAATGGAGACGTGGATGGCGCAGAGGTCGCGTTCGTGCAAGAGGATCTCCCGAGCGTCTCTCCTCCAGAAGACGGCGAAGAGCCGCAGGTGACGGTGGCAGACTGGAGACCGGATGGAATGACCCTCGACGTTTCGCATTCGGGCGAGGGGCTGCTCGTCGTCAGCCAGGTCTACGCCGAGGGCTGGGAGGCCACGGTCGATGGTGAGGCGGTTGAGGTGTTGCAGACGGATCACGCCTTGCTGGGGATTCCGGTAGGTCCCGGCCAGCACACGGTCGAAGTGCGCTACGACCCCGATGCGCTCACGCTCGGTCTCTGGATCAGCGGCCTCACCGCTGTCGGTTCGCTCGGCGTGGTCGGCTACGCCGGTTGGACGGCCTTTTCCCACCGGAGGGAGTGTCAGCCAGGAGCGCAGTTGTCTGGACAAAGGTAGTGCCGCCGCCCGGGGGCCGCAGGTGGGGATCACGCCGGGGAACCTGCGACTTGCAAGCTTCTGAATGAACGCCGGTGGTGAGCCGGAAATGTGACGATGGCTTCCGGCGTGGTATAGGGTACCCTTGGCATGGTAAGCAATATTGTCAAGGAGTCCAACGTTTCGTGTCAGAGTACGTCAACCGGTCAGCATCACATCTGACCTCCGAAAGAACAGCTGCCGGCATGGCTACGCTGCCCGGAGGCGTCCCTGCATCGTTGACCCGTTCTTCCAGTATCCTGGCGATTCTCCTGATGCTGATTGTGCTTGCATCCGGTGGGCTTCTTCGCCTGGTTGCCGCACTCTCACTCACTCCCCACGTGGATGAGGCATCCAGCCTGTTGGCGGCGCACGCCGTGGCCGAGCGTGGACTGCCCATTCTTCCGTCCGGGACCGTCTACCTGCAGGGCGCAACGCTCTCCTACCTGCTGGCACCCTTCATTTGGCTGGGCTACGGTGACCTCGCCGATCTCTGGCTCCTGCGGCTGGTTATCGTGGTTGCCGGGATTGCGGCGGTCTGGTTCAGTTACCGGCTGGCATCCACTATCACCGGGAGCGTGCGAACAGGCGTCGTGATGGCGATGCTGGTGGCATTCGACCCGTTGAGCATTCAGTGGAGCGGGCACCTCCGCATGTACGGCTTGCTCCAGGTTCTTACTATCGCGCTGGCACTGGCATGGGCGCTGGTGCTGGCGCGGGGCGCCACATGGCCGCGCCTGGCAGCCGTGGTCGTCCTCTTCTGGGCCGCGGTGTTCACCCACGTGGGCGCGGCATTGCTTGGTCCCGCCATGTTCATTGCCGCGGTCGTCGTACATCGGCGTGCATTGATCCATCAAGGAAGAGTAGGGCTTGCCCTGGCGCTGTCCGCTGTGGGCGCGGGCACGTTGATGGTGTTGAACCGGGTGCTTGGGTCAGCGAGCGTGGGTGATCCGCAACAGAAATCCTCCAGCAAGCTGTTGTCCTTTGTCGGTGATAATCTGCTCACGCCGTTTGCCAACTCCCCTGATGAATTCGATTGGATGGCACTGACCCGTGGCGGCAACCTGTTCTGGCTAATCCCCGGTGTGCTCGTCGCCATAGCGACGGTTGCGGGAGGCCGGCTGCTGCTTCGGAAGCGCTCCTTGATCGCCCGGACGGGGGCGGTTGTGGTCCTGACGATGTACTGGTTTCCCATGGCGGCGGTTGGGCTCTTCACCAGCTCCCCCAAGGAGCGCTACGTCCTCCACTCCCACCTGCTGGGCTATCTCTTCGCGGCAGTCATTATCGTGAGTGTGATCCGCCGCTGGCAGGACGCCCGGGCGGAGACACCGGGGATCCCCCCCGTCTTCGCGCAGGTCTTCTCGGTCGCCATCGCGGTGACCCTGATTTCCGGTGCCACCTGGCGCTTGCAGAACCCTGTGGTGCACCCGGATCATCATGCCGCCATGGAATACATCACGGAACATCATGTTGCGGGTGAGCCGATAATCTCTTCCCTGCCAGCAATCGCATACCTGGCTATCGACGAGGAGGATCGGGATGATCTCTATTTCCTCGCTGGTGAGCAGGATCAATCCCGGGCCCGGCGCTATACCCGGTACACCGGAGAGGGCGTGCTGATCGACTACTGGGTCGGCGCGGACGCGCTGGTCAGCTCCACCCGATTGCAGGTCTTCCTGCGGCAACACCCTGACGCATGGGTCGTGGTCGACCGCGAGCGCCTGCAGGCGGAGTGGGCCTACGCGGGTGTTGTGGAGGACATCCTCCGCGAGTCCACCGTACCAGTTGCCATCACTGCCGGGGGTGGGCTCGTCCTCCGTCCGGCACAGCTCTCAGAAGCTGACAATGCCCGGCTGTGGTCGCTGGCGCTGGATGGGAATCCCTGATCGACTTGACAGGATGCGCCCGCACCCGGTAGGCTAATCCCGTGCTCGTGAGAAACATCACGTGCGCGGGGTGGGGTGTCTCCTGGACGCCGATTTGCTGTTTGTGGAATTCGAACGGCACTCAAGAAAGTCATCAGCAAACATGAAGATGCTCCGTCGAAACGACAGCCGCGCACGTACCTGCCGAACGGGAGACCCTCGTTCGGTATAACGGACCCCGCCACGGGGTGTACGTCGGCAATCCGCGTTTCGACTCTTCCCTCTTCCGGAGCAACTGACTTCATGTCCGATTCATCAACTTCAAAGCAGAACCTGGGCAAGGTCGTGCTCGCCTATTCTGGCGGTCTCGACACGTCCGTCATCATTCCTTGGTTGAAAGAGCACTATGAGTGTGAGGTAATCGCCTTTGCCGCCGATGTTGGGCAGCCGGACGATCTCTCGGGCATCGAGGAGAAAGCCATCGCCTCCGGTGCATCCAGGGCGTATGTAGCCGATCTCAAGGACGAGTTCATCCGGGAGTATGTCTTCCCAACGCTGCGAGCCGGCGCCATCTACGAGCGGAAGTATCTGCTTGGCACGTCCATGGCGCGCCCCCTGATTGCCAAACATCAGGTTGAGATCGCAAAGCTGGAGAATGCAGGAGCCGTCGCGCACGGCTGCACCGGCAAGGGCAACGACCAGGTCCGGTTTGAGCTGACGTTCATGTCGCTCGCGCCCGAGCTGGAGATCATTGCTCCATGGCGGCAGTGGGAGATCAGGTCCCGCGAGGATGCGCTCGACTACGCCGCGGAGCACGACATTCCTGTAACCGCGACAGCGAAGAAGATCTATTCGCTCGACGGCAATCTGTGGCACCTCTCCCATGAGGGCGGCGAGATCGAGGACCCCTGGGCAGAACCGTCACCGGCGGCATACACCATGACAGTCTCTCCGGAGGAAGCCCCGGAGGCACCGGAATACGTCACCATCTCGTTCGAGGAAGGGTATCCTGTAGCGATCGATGGCCAGCGGATGGACCCGGTACCGCTGGTCGAGCACCTGAATGAGCTCGGTGGCAAGCACGGCGTTGGCCGGACGGTGATGCTGGAGAATCGGCTTGTCGGCATGAAGAGCCGGGGCGTCTATGAGACACCAGGTGGAACCATCCTCGTCACAGCTCACAATGAGCTTGAGCACCTGACCCTCGACAAGATGACCATGCGGCTCAAGGATCAACTTGCGACGCAGTACGCTGACCTCGTCTACAACGGCCAGTGGTTCACGCCTGCGCGGGAAGCACTCGATGCCTTCGTCGGGAAGACCCAAGAGGTCGTGACCGGCGACGTTCGCCTGAAGCTCTACAAGGGCAGCTGTGAGGGGGTCGGTTTCAGGAGTCCCTACAGCCTCTATCAGGAAGATTTGGCGACCTTTGGGGAGGACGAGGTCTACGAGCAGGCGGACGCAGAGGGCTTTATCCGGCTCTTCGGTCTTGGCCAGAAGGTGGCCAACCAGCGCGCCCGGTCCGTCCAGGAGGTGCAGGTATGACACCATTCTGTATGAGGTCCGGACAGGGAGTGCTTCCCCGCTCTCCCGCCAGGCCGCTGGTGCGTCGCGACCGTACGACGCGCTAGTGGCCAACGCAGTCCATTAGCGCTTTTCCAGACCCAGTACCGTGTTACAAGCGAAGAGATTTGGTGTTCCGGAGTTGGAACACTCCCCGCGACGAACGAGACCAGTACGCGGCACGCGCGCATCAGCGACCCGGAGATGGTGAAAGCCCGGGATCTGCGTCGCCCCGCCGAACGCGCTCAGGAGTGGCCGGCCGAAGAAAGCGTGGAGGGCATCCTCTCGCAAGTAGGACCGGATGGGTGGCTCCCATGGATACAACAGCCGAGAGATACGCAACTGGAAGCAGGGTGGGAACCCTGCATTCCTGAGGCCGGCGCTCTAGCGCCGGGGAATCCTTCACTTCCGTTGAGGGGCAAATCCGCTGGATTAGAGCGGATGCGTCCTCAGGTGGTGACAGGATTGTTGCGCAAGGAGGGTGGTACCGCGGGATTCGACGTCTCCCGCCCCTTCGGTTCCGTCCGGTGGAGTCACCGCGGCGTGGACTGGCGTCCGCAACCGTTTGCGAGCCAGGATCGAAGGGAGCTTTCGATGCGAAATCCGTCTGTTAACACGTCCGCGGAACCCGTTTCGTTGCCGCATGCTACACCGGATCTGAAGCCGGTGCCGTCTGTGAACCAGAAGCTCTCCGGTCCCGCATCGGAGCGCACATCGCTGCTCGGCGGTCCTCAGGTCACCTCGCTTCCTGCTTTCTCTGTCAGCACGCGCTTGCGGGGTCGCCATGTTCTGGTCGACACCGACCTCACTCCCGATGAGATCAACGAGCTCCTCGATACGGCCACGCGGATCAAGCGGCTCGCGAAGACTGGCCAGCCGCACGGCTATCTGGCGGGCAAGACGCTTGGCCTCATCTTCCAGCATCCAAGCACGCGGACACGTGTGTCGCTCGAGGCCGGTATGGCCCAGCTTGGCGGGCAGGCGGTCTTTCTCGGCGTGAACGACCTGCAGATGAAGCGCGGCGAGAGCATTGGCGATACGGCCCAGATTCTTAGCCGGTATGTCGATGCGCTTGTCGCCCGGGTCGCCGATCACGACGACTTGATCCAGCTCGCCACATCAGCCT
>DASYWM010000176.1:0-31097 GCA_035936075.1 Thermomicrobiales bacterium | reverse complement strand
ATCGTAATGTGATCACCTACTGACACGCGGTACTGCTTGCCACCCGTCTCCACTACTGCATAGGGGGAGAGCTCCGGCGCGGTTTTAGACTTCTTTTTGGAGGGAGCGGTCGCCGGGGCAGAATCTTCAGTAGACTCTGCCAGGGTTGCCGTTACCTTTTCTACATCGGTCATTGTACGTATATCCTGCCCAATTGGTTCTGACCAGTGCGCGAAATACAATCGTTCCAGCGCATCTCAAGCACGCAATCATCCGCTCAACATTGCGCCGTCCGGATCAACCACCTTATGCATTATCGCACTGTTGCACGCAAAAGCGGGCGCCCGAAGCACCCAAGACACTGTATTGTAACACAGTGTGCTGAGCACGGCTCCGCCTTCCCGATGAGACAGGCGATGTCCTGCCCCTCGCTTTCGTTCAAGAATCCGCTTTCGGTGAACCTCCGTTCCCTAACAGAAAGTGCTCTTCAAGGTGTTGCAGGAGGGCAGTAACTCCGGCAGTGTCGCACAATGGCTTGAACCGGTAGTCCGGGCATCTCTAGAATAGGAAGGATTATTGAGCCGGGATCCATTTCCCCCGCTGCCTCCCTCCTCCCCGTGTTTCCTTGTGTCAGGCAATTGCGTGTCCGTATCCAGTGAACCGAAAAGTTTTCGTGTTGGAACCAGAGGAAGTGCGCTCGCCCTGTGGCAGGCGCATGCCGTGCAAGCACTGCTGCAGAAGGCGTCGCGGGAACACGCCTTCGAATTGGAGATCATTCGGCCCGAGGGTGATATCGACAAGCATTCCTCATTGATGAAGATCGGCGGGCGCGGCGTCTTCACCTCGGCGCTTCAGGTTCAGCTCCTTGACGGCCGTGTCGATCTCGCCGTGCATTCCACGAAGGATCTCCCCAGCCTCGCGCCGAACGGCGTGACAATTGCCGCATTCCCGGAGCGGGAGGACGCACGTGACGCCCTCGTCTCCAGGCACGGCGTATCACTGAATGAGCTGCCCCGGAATCCTGTGATCGGCACGTCTTCACGCCGGCGGGCGGTGCAGGTGCTTGCGATCCGTCCGGATGCCGAGATCCGCGAGCTCCGTGGAAACATTGACACACGATTGCGAAAAGGGCTGTCCGAGATTTACGACGCGGTCATTCTTGCGGCGGCAGGTCTGCGCCGGATGGGCTGGGATGACCCCATTACTGCGCTCATGCCGGTCGACCAGTTCGTCCCGGCGCCTGGTCAGGGAGCGCTTGCGGTGGAGACACGAATTGCTCCCGATCCCGCCCAGGAGATCGGCGCACGCCTCGACGATGCCGACATCCGGCTGGCGGTAGGGACCGAGCGAGCTTTTCTCCGTGGTGTAGGCGGCGGATGCACCACCCCGATCGGGGCGCATGCACGGGTCGAAAGGGACCGTGCAATCCCGGTGGTTCGGTTCTGGGGGATGCTTGCGTCGGACGATGGGCGACGCCTGGAGCGAGTGTACGAGGAGTTTTCCCTTGATGACGCGGAAACAGGAGCGTTTGCCGTGGCCAACCGGCTTGTCCGCACAGTGGCGCCCAAGTGGATCGGCACAGATCATCTGAATCCGCTCGCCGGTGTGACGGTGCTCGTGACGGGCTCCGAGGCCCAGGGGCAGCCCTTGATGGATGCATTGACAGCGAGAGGTGCGCAGGCGGTGAGAATGCCCACCATCACGATCCAGCCGGTTGCTGACACCTCGCCAGTTGAAAATGCCGTCGAACGGGCTGTTGGTGGAGAGATTGATTGGCTTGTGCTGACAAGCGCTCATGCGGTGGAGCCACTTGCCGTGCACCTGCATGGAAGGGATGTGGCGGCTCGGATCGCGGTCGTCGGTACACGCACTCAGGAAGCACTAGAACGGGCAGGGCTCAAGGCACATCTCGTTGCCGCTGGACCGGGTGCGGAGCAGTTGGTCCGGGAGATGGTCCATGTTGGTGTCTACGGCAACAAGGTGGTGTGCCTGGTCTCCGACAAGGCGCGGCCGGTTCTCGCGGATGGGCTGCGGGCAGCAGGCGCTGATGTTGAGGCGATTGAGGCCTACCGAAATGTGCCGGTTTCCGAGGTTGACGGCGAGGTGCGGAGCCTTATCCACTGCGGCAAGATTGATGCTGTCACCTTCGCATCACCGTCGGCTATCGACGGTTTCCGTCACCTCGCCGGTGCTGATCTTCCGGCGCTCTCCGGGGCAGCGTTTTTCTCAATCGGGCCGACAACCTCGGCGGCTCTGCGTGTCGCCGGTTTACCAATGCATGGAGAGGCTCCGACCCAGGACGCTGAAGGTTTCATCCATGCCCTGCAGCACTACTTCGGCCACGCCGCCGCGGTTTCTGCCCCCGGAGTACACGTATGACTCTTTCCACAACGTCTCCAATCCCACTGCCGGTGTTTCAGCGCACACGCCGGCTTCGGCAGAACAATGCGTTGCGTGCCTTTGCGAGGGAGACCACCCTCTCTGCAAGCGACTTCATCTATCCCATCTTCGTCGTGGAGGGGGAGGACATCCGCAACGAGATCTCCTCGATGCCGGGACAGTTCCAGCTCTCGCTGGATTCGTTGGCCGGAGAACTCAACGACCTCAAGGAGCTCGGTATTCCGGGGGTGCTCCTCTTTGGCATCCCATCAGAGAAGGACGAGATCGGCTCTGGGGCATTCGCAGCCGATGGTATCGTTCAGAGGGCCGTGAGACTGATTCGAGACCATGCGCCCGAGATGCTGATCGTCACAGACGTCTGCGCGTGTGAATACACGAGTCATGGCCATTGCGGAATCATTGTGAGTGGCGTGGTCGATAACGACCAAACGCTGCCACTCCTCGCGAGGACGGCGGTGAGCCATGCGGAAGCGGGCGCGGACATCGTTGCACCGTCAGACATGATGGATGGCCGTGTGGCAATCATTCGGCAGGCACTGGATGATACCGGGTTTGTGAATACCCCAATCATGTCCTACGCCGCCAAGTACGCTTCGGCCTATTACGGCCCGTTTCGCGAGGCGGCCGAGAGTACCCCGACGTTCGGGGACCGGCGAACGCACCAGATGGACGCCGGTAACATCCGCGAGGCGATGCGAGAGATCGAGATCGATATGCGGGAGGGAGCAGACGCGATCATCGTAAAGCCCGCGCTCTCCTACCTTGACGTGTTGCGCGCGGCACGTGAGCGGGTCGATGTGCCGGTCGTCGCCTACAACGTTTCCGGCGAATACGCGATGATCAAGGCAGCCGCCCAGCTTGGGTGGATCGACGAGCGGCGTTTGACGCTGGAAACGATGCTCTCGATGAAGCGCGCCGGTGCCGACAGAATTATCACCTATCACGCCAGGGATGTGGCCCGATGGCTCCAGGACGAGGCGTAATGCCGCAGGTTGGAGCAATCCTGAAACGAGGAATTCGCTTTGTCTAGCACGATTCAGGTTATGACTGGCCGCGAACGATTTCTGGCCGCGGCGAATATGCAGTCGGTCGACACGACTCCCGTCTGGTTCATGCGGCAGGCGGGACGATGCCTGCCCGAGTACCGGGAGCTGCGCATGAAATACGCTTTTCTCGAGGTAGCCCGTACGCCGGAGCTGGCGGTCGAGGCCACGCTCATGCCGGTGGATCGCTTCGGTGTCGATGGCGCCGTGCTCTTCGCCGACATCATGCTGCCACTCGAGAGCCTCGGAGTGCCGTTCGAGATCAAGCCTGGTGTCGGCCCCGTGATCGAGCATCCGATCCGGACGATGGAGGACGTTGAAAAGCTGCGGGTGGTCGGGCCAGAGGAAGGCACCCCGTATGTGCTGGATGCACTACGGCTTCTGCGACGGGAGCTTGATGGACGTGCGGCCGCGTTGGGATTTGCTGGTGCGCCGTTCACGCTTGCCTGCTATCTCGTGGATGGGCGCTCGGGCCGCGAGTACCCGGCGACGAAGGCCATGATGTACGGGCAGCCAGACGTCTGGCATGGGCTTATGGACAAGCTGACGAGTGTCACGGAACTCTACCTCCACGGCCAGGTAGAGGCTGGTGCCGACGCCGTGCAGCTTTTTGATTCGTGGCTCGGTCTGCTTGGTGCGGATGCCTACCGTGAGTTCGTCCAGCCCTACACCACGCGCATCTTTTCGGCCCTGAAGGGAAAGACCCGCTCGATCCACTTCAGCACCGGCACCTCGCATCTCCTGCCCGTTATCCGCGACACGAACCCGGATATGGTAAGCGTGGACTGGCGGATTCGCCTCGACGCGGCATGGGAAGTAATCGGACGGGACAAGGGCATTCAGGGCAATCTGGACCCGACGATGCTGATGGCTCCCTGGTCTGTCGTTGAACGAGCAGCGGGCGATATTCTGGAGCAGGCTGGAAATCGCCCCGGGCACGTCTTCAACCTCGGCCATGGCATCCTTCCCGAGACAGACCCTGACCAGCTTCAGCGTCTCACTGAGTTCGTCCACGCGTCCGGGGGCAGGTGAGGGGGCGGCATCCCGCTATACTTTGCCGCATCGGCCCGACGGCAAGACCTCTTCCTGCATAGATATTCCCGATGCGGGGGTACACCCGTGAATGATGCTGCGGAGTCTCCTCAATCTGCCTGTGTCCTCGTGGTGGACGATGAAGCCATCATTCGCGACACCGTGACCCTTAACCTGCAGCGTGAGGGGATGCGGGTCGTCCAGGCTGCCACCGGCCCCGACGCGTTGGCGAGGATGACGGAGGACCGTCCCGATGCCGTAGTGCTTGACATCATGCTACCCGGTATGGACGGACTCGATGTCTGCCGGAAGATCCGGGAGCGTTCGTCTGTTCCAATCTTGTTGCTGTCGGCCCGTGGCGAGGAGATCGATCGGGTGCTTGGGCTGGAGCTTGGTGCAGACGACTACCTGACCAAGCCGTTCGCCATGCGGGAGCTGGTCGCACGGGTGCGAGCAATGCTCCGCCGGGCGAAGATGGCCCAGAATTTGGAATACATTGGTCGCAGCGAGCATGACTCATTGGCGACTCAGGCCACACCTACTGTCGTCGCGGGTGACCTGTCCATCGATGTGGCGGCCCGGCAAGCATTTCTTGGTGGCCGGGCCCTTTCCCTCAAACCCAAGGAGTTCGATCTCCTGCTCTACCTCGCCCGCCATCCGGGGATCGTAATGACACGTGAGGCCCTCCTGCGCGAGGTATGGGGGTACCAGCACCGGGTCGATACACGCACCGTCGACGTGCATATTCGCTGGCTCCGTCAGAAACTGGAGAACGATGCCGCTTTGCCAACCCGGCTGCTGACGGTGCGGGGGCACGGATACCGACTTGTCGTGACCGATGAATTCACCTGACCGGTCCGGGGAGACGCCACGAGAGACGGCACGGTCGGTGGTGCCGAAACCTCTGCACCGGAGGCCGGAATGGCTGCACCTACTCCGGGTTCGGCTCGCCCTTCCCTTCATAGCCCTCACCACATTGGTGCTGATCGTCCTCTACTTGGTGATCAGCGAGAGCACCGAGCGAATCTACATCGACCGCCTGCATGACGAGCTTGTCAGCCAGGCGAATCTCGTGGCGTTCAGTATTACCCGCGCTCCCGAGGTTGGCGGCTCGACGACGGAGCTTTCCGCGCTAATCGATAATCTGAGCCGGCTGAGCGATGCCCGTCTAACTGTGATTGGGCCCGATGGCGACGTAATCGCGGACTCCCAGGCGGATGCCTCCCTGATGGAGAATCACAACTCCCGGCCCGAGGTCATACAGGCGCGGCGCTCCGGTTCAGGTGATGCTGCTCGTGTCAGTTCCACCGTGGAGGAACGCTTTCTTTACGTGGCAGTGTTGGTGCCGGAGTCCAATGGCCAGGTGCTGCGACTTGCAGTGCCCCTGGACGATGTCGAGGCAACAGTATCAGCAGCGCAACGCTCCATCCTGGCGGCGGTCGCGTTCGTCATTGTTGCAAGCATCATCGCCGCATGGATCATTGCCGGCCGGCTTGCCCGCCCACTGCAGCAGCTACGCGACCAGGCAAAGGGTGTTGCCACAGGAGATTTCTCCTCGAGGGTCGCACTGACGGGATCGGTGGAGATCGATGCTGTTGCGGATGCCTTCAACACGATGACTGCCGGTCTCGAGCTATCGCTCCAGGAACAAGAGAAGACGAGTGTCAGACTCCAGGCGATCATGGAGGGGTTGGCGGATGGTGTCGTGCTCACCGACGAGAATGGGCTCGTGCTTCGCATGAACCGTTCCGCGCAAGCTCTCTTGGGAACAGATGAGCGGTCCGCTCAGGGCCGGCCCTTTGTCCAAGTCACACGGGATCATGAGATGGCGCGGGTGTTGGGATCTGCGCTGAGGGGCAAGAAAAATCCCAGCTCGACGGTCGTTTTTGGGATGGAACGCCTCGTCATTCTTGTGTCCGCGCGGACGGTGGAAGGTGCACACGAGCGGCTCGGGCTCGTGGTGCTTCGCGATGTCTCAGAGTTGAGGCGGCTGGAGACGGTGCGCCGGGAGTTTGTCGCGAACGTCTCGCATGAACTGCGGACACCGCTGACGTCCATCCGCGCCCTGGTGGAAACGCTGGAAGGTGGCGTGGTCGAGGAAGAGGAGATGGCCAGGGATTTCCTGGGCAGGATCGTCGGTGAGGTCAACCGGCTGAACGCCCTTGTGGAGGATCTCCTGGATTTCGCCCGTCTGGAAGCCGGGCGGTCGCCACTGCAGTTGGAAACAGTCGATCTCGGTGAGGTGGTGCGGGCAGGAGCTGATCGATTGCGGACGCAGATCGATCGGGCCGAGCTGTCGTTCGTTGTCAATGTCGAGGACGACCTGCCGCAGGTTGAGATCGATGCCAGGCGCATGGAGCAGGTCCTGCTCAACCTGATCCACAACGCCATCAAATTCACCCCGGCGGGTGGAGAAATTGTGATATCGGTCTGGCGCAAGAAAGGGGAGATTGCCGTGGAAGTGCGGGATACTGGCATCGGCATTGCCCCCGAGGAACTCGATCGCCTGTTCGAGCGGTTCTACAAGTCTGACCGGGCACGGCACTCTGTGGGAACAGGTTTGGGGCTGGCGATCGCGAAGAACATCGTCCAGCTGCACGGCGGCGAGATCACCGTCTCAAGCGCACCTGGAGAAGGTTCTACCTTCACGTTCACCCTTCCCATTCGCCGGAAGAGGGCCCGGAAGAGGGCCCGCCGCCATGCGATTGGGCTCGCCTGAGACGACGGGTGCCCTTCCAAGAGTACTGTCCGTCACGCTCGCTGCAGGGTTTCCAGCGCGTTCATGGCGAAGAGCACACCGATGCTGGCGAGGAGTGCAGCAGTGACGACGAGCGCCGCGTCGGGTGAAACCAGATCGGCGATTGCTCCAAGCGCCAGGGGGCCGATCACATACCCCAAATCTGAAAGCGTCCTGTACATGCCCATAGCGCTCGCGGTCATCCCTGGTGGGGCGACATCCGCGGCGTAGGCTGCGGGGGCTGCCCCGGCAATCCCGGTCGCCGCTGCCCAAAAGGTAGATGCGACCATGAATGTCACGAAGGTATCCGCCCAGGCGAAAGAGATCATGGCTACGCCGGAGAGGATCATCGACGGGACGATCACCGCTTTGCGACCGAAATGGTCGACAAGTGCACCCGATGGATAGACCAGAACCAAACCCAGGATTGAAATCATGCCGAGGCCCAAGCCTATCTGGCTCGGCGTGAGTCCCATCTCGTCCTCTGCAAGAAGCGGGATGACGTTGAACAGGCCGCCAGTCCGGGCGAAGGCAGCAGCAAGGCTGACGGCGCCAATCATCATCAAGCCGGAAGACGCGCTTAGCGTGTGAAGTTGCTGGAACATCGTCGCGGTTGGCACAAACGAGACTGTTCCAGATGCGGTGGTGGCACGTGGGCGGGTTTCCGGCACGAAGAACCAGGCCACTACGGTTAGGGCACCTGCAAGGATGGCATTCGCCCAGAAGGGTGCGGCCAGGCCGAAGTTGGTGGCTAACCATCCCCCCGGCCACGCTCCCGCTCCGACCGCAACGATGAAGACGCCCTGGTAGATCGCCATGACGCGGCCGCGATTTTGGGGTGAAGCGATATCTGCAAGGACAATCTGGCCACCAGTGAGGACAAAGGCGGCACCTGCCCCAGCGATAAACCGGGCGACGAGGAAGAATGTGTAGTTAGGGGAGACAGCACAGAGAACCGCCCCGACAACCGTAATGGCGCCACCGGCTGCCAGAGTAGAGCGGCGTCCCGAGAGATCCGCGAGGCGTCCGGCCGGGACATTGACCAGAAAGCGTGCGAGCCCATAGATAGCGATCGTCAGGCCGATGGCCGTCTTGCTAACATCAAAATCCTCGGCATAGAGGGCAACGACGGGCACGATCGCGCCGAACCCGAATTGATTTACGGCGATCAGGATGCACATCCAGACCAGAATGTGTCGCCCGGATCGATCCAGCCCAAGATTGCCGACTACCGCCACACCAATCCCCCTCGGGTGCAGCATCGCATCGGCTCATGAACCGCGCAAGATGCCGTGGTCTCGTATCATGAGCGACATGAAGCAAGTGCCGGGGCGTGTTCGCGGGTCTCGCGGGAACCAAACCCGAAGGGGAGTAGTGTGTCGTTTGATCAGCCTTCTCGCAGACGTCCGCCCGAGCGGCTGGCCGATCGGTATCAGGTCCAGGAGGTTATTGGTTCCGGCGGCAGCGCGATCACGTACCGGGGAAGGGATGAACGCCTGGACCGCCCGGTCGCAATCAAGATCCTGCGATCTCACTACGCCCAGGACGAAACGTTCGTTCGGCGATTCGGGCGGGAGGCGCGGACGGCGGCCTCCGTTTCCCACGGAAACGTGGTCGATGTCTATGACTTCGGGCAGCACGAGGATGCGCTCTATATCGTTATGCAGCTTATCGAAGGCGAGGATCTCAAGCACTTGATCGAGCGTGAGGCGCCGCTCGATTCGTCGCGTGTTCAGCCGATCATCGGCCAAGTGCTGGACGGGCTCCAGGCCATCCACGAAGCGGGGATCATCCACAGGGATATCAAGCCGCAGAACGTCTTGATCGGCCGCGACGGTATCGCCCGGGTGACGGATTTCGGCATTGCGCAGGCGGAAGAAGATTCTGGCATGACGACCGCCGGGACCACCCTCGGGACTGCAGCATACATGGCACCTGAGCAGGCGCAGGCGGGCCGCATCATGGAGGCGACCGATCTCTATGCGGTTGGAGTCGTGCTTTACGAGATGCTTACCGGTTTCTTGCCATTCAATGCGCCGACCCCCGTCGCGATCATGCTGGAGCACATCAGGACACCGCCTGTCCCACCATCCCGGAGAATGCCGGGGCGGGGGATCACATCGTCGATGGATGCCGTCGTTCTGCAAGCATTAGCCAAGGTCCCTGAGGACCGGTTTCGCTCCGCGCGAGCCATGAAGCAAGCGGTGACCCGAGCATTTCAGGGCGGTGCTTACGATGGACAGCAACCCACGGTTGCCATCCCTGCCGCTCACGGGACCAGGCAGCTCCCGCACCAGAGGGGCTCGACCCGGCCTCCACAGGGATCGACCTATAGCCGTGTGCAAGCCCGGCCGGTTGGTCCAGGAACGGCTGAACGGGAGGGAGTAGGGCTCGGTGGGGCAGTCGTCGGATTGCTCTTGGTGATTCTTCTGGCCGTGGCCGGTGGCGCCGCCTGGTTCGCCTATGATGCCTGGAGGGATACGCAGGCGACGGAGACCATCCCTCCGACAGCGACAGTGCCGGCGGTGGTGGCACCGACGGCGACGCTGGCACCGGAAGCGACCGATGCAGTGATCCTGCCCCCGATATCAACCGACATCCCACTACCGACGGAGACGCCGCAATCAACACCGACAGACGCGCCGACGGTGACGCAGGAACCGACCGCGACAGATGAGCCAGTCCTGATCGAGCCCATCGACGGCACGCCCTTCACGATAACGAACGATGGACAGAGTAGGCGCTAGTGGTGACAGCGAAGATAATGGTCAGGACGAGAGGGATAGGATGAAAGACATCAAGGACGATACGAAGAGCATTAGCTGATAATTCCTTCCGCTCGTCAGGTTCGTATCGATACCCCATCATGGAGAGAGATCATGGCTTTTGGAGAGACAACGCCACATCAGAACGGACGGAAGGTGATCGATCTCCGCTCTGATACCGTGACGCGGCCGACGCCCCAAATGCGCGAGGCGATGGCCAAAGCGGTTGTCGGCGACGACCAGTATGGTGAAGACCCAACGGTGAAGCGCCTTGAGCAACGGGCGGCCGAGCTTGTGGGCAAGGAAGCGGCGGTGTACGTGCCAAGCGGTACAATGGGCAACCTCACCTCAGTGTTGGCCCACTGTGACCGCGGCGACGAGATTGTTATTGGTGACGAATCCCACATCTTCTGGTACGAGAGCGCTGGTCCAGCGACAGTGGGGGGTGTCTCTCCCCGGACGGTTCGAACCTCCCGGTTGGGGACCTACGATCTGGAGGAAGTCGTGCACGCTATCCGGGAGCCCCGTCCTGGATATCCGAGGACCGGTTTGCTCTGTGTCGAGACGACCTACAACCGTTGCGGTGGTGTCGCGGTACCACTGGAGCATTTGCGTGTACTGAGAGATATTGCGGACCGCCACGGGATTCCGGTGCATATGGATGGTGCACGTATCTTCAATGCGGCTGTTGCTCTCGGTGTTACTCCGGCAGAGATCGCCAGCACGGTGAACTCCGTGCAGTTCTGTCTTTCCAAGGCATTGGCAGCTCCGGTTGGTTCCATCGTGGCGGGCGAACAAGCCTTTATCCAGCGGGTGCGGCGGCAGCGCAAGGTGCTGGGCGGGGACATGCGGCAATCCGGAGTGATCGCCGCGGCCGGCCTGGTGGCTCTTGAGACGATGGTTGACAGGCTGCCGGAGGATCATCGGAGGGCCCGGATGTTGGCCGAGGGGCTTGATGCCGTTCCCGGGCTCACTGTCGACCTCGCGACTGTACAGAGCAACATCGTTGTCACCAAGACAGGCCCCTCACTCGACAAGGTAACGTTTGCCATGGCATTGAAGGATGCCGGTGTCTTGGTATCCGACTACGGCCTTCGTGGACTTCGCATGGTCACGCACTATGAGATCTCGGATGAGGATGTGAGGAGCACGCTTGAGATCGTCTCCCGGGTGGCGTCTGGCATGGTAGGGGAACCGGCGCGTGTCCCGGCGTGAACCTTCGGCGGGGTTCCGGGGGGCGACGATTGTTCTCGGCGTAACGGGTGGTATCGCCGCCTACAAGGCGGCGGACTTGACCAGCAACCTCGTGCAGGCGGGTGCAGATGTCCATGTAGTGATGACAGACGGGGGCACGCGGTTTGTGCAACCGCTGACCTTCGAAGCGCTCACCCGAAACCGCGTGTACACGTCTGTCTTCGAGGGCTGGTACGAGGATTCAGCCGGCCATGTCACCCTCGCTCGTAATGCCGATGTGGTGTTGGTCGCACCAGCGTCAGCGAACACGATCGCAAAGATGGCCCACGGCCGGGTCGATGACATGCTGGGTGCGGTGCTGCTGGCAACCGAGGCACCCATCATTGTGGCGCCCGCTATGGAGCATCACATGTGGCACCATCCGGCCACGCGTCACAACATTGAGACCCTGGGCGCCCGCGGCGTGCATATCGTCGAGCCGGAGAGCGGGCATCTTGCCTCCGGTGCCTTTGGCGATGGGCGCCTCGCGGGCCTGGATCGATTGCTGGCGGCGATAAGGTTACGGTTGGGTGCTGGCGGCCCTCTGACAGGACGTTCGGTCGTTGTAACCGCCGGTGGAACGCGGGAGGCAATTGATCCCGTGCGCTATTTGGGGAATCGCTCGTCGGGTCGAATGGGCGTCGCCCTTGCCCATGCAGCGATCGACGCCGGTGCGCAGGTCACGTTGATCGCAGGCCCCACCCTTGAGCAGGTGCCCCGCGATATCGACATGCAGCGCGTAGAATCGGCCCGCGACATGGACGCGGCGGTGCAGGCGGCGGCTTCGGTGGCAGATGTGCTGATCATGGCCGCCGCCGTAACGGACTTTCGCCCGGAAGAACAGCACGATCAGAAGTTGAAGAAACGCGCCGGTGAGGATCGTCTGACGCTCGAACTCGTCAAGAATCCCGACATCATTGCTGGTGTCAATGGGGCTTCAGTCCTGAAGATAGGTTTCGCAGCCGAGACAGAAAATCTGCTCCACAACGCGGCGGAGAAGCTTGAGGCGAAAGACCTGACAATGATTGTTGCCAATGATGCGGTGTCAACGATCGGGCACGATCGGGTGAGGGCGACATTGCTCTTCCGGGACGGTCGAGATCCTCTTCAACTTCCCGAGTTGAGCAAGGATGAAGCTGCACGCTGCGTCGTCGACGAACTACCCGCGTTACTCGAGGGTCACTCGCCGTGATCCAGCATCCGCAAGCACGCCGCCGTGTGCAGGAGCAGCGATCGCAAGTCGCACTTGAAGTCCTTCTCGTGCTGTATGCGGTGCTGGCAACCATCGTGCTCATTCGGACTGTACTGGTGCTGTTGCACATCAGCGAGCGCATCTGGGTTGGGTCCTTTATCTATGGTCTGACCTCTCCTGTAACGGATGCCCTGGCAGTAGTGCCTGGTTTCAGTCGCGCCCTTCTTGGGCCGCTAACGATGGTCGACATTATCTTGCTGGCGCTGGTCGTGCTGTTCCCACTTGGGATCGTTGCGACCGGGGGGCGAGCGTCCCGCTAGCGGGCGAGGCAGTTCGTGGGGCACACTGGACCGGATGTGCCATCGAGGTAGCCTCGGGGGACGCATTTGAATTGAAACACGCAATTTGGGAGGAACGGACTGTATGTTGAAGAACACGACGCGCGGCATCCTCGGATTGGTATTGACGGCTGCGGCCACATGGCTGGCCAATTATCTGGTCGACAAGGTGTTTGGTCCCGACGAAGAATCGGCATAAGCGTCTCTTCACGTATGCGCGTCCTGGAGTCTGGGCATCGACAGGGAGATACGTCCCTGTCGATGCCCAGAGGTAAATAGGGGCACATGTGACCCTTGAGAGCGGGAAGGCACACCGATTTACCAGGGGCGACCGGGTCGTCGTGATTGCCAACCCTGCAACCCGTGTCAACACCCGCACTGTAGTAACGATCCTTGAGCGAACCGTGCCGGATGGGGTGTCGCTGGACCTTCAGTGGACGCGTGCTCCCGGTGGTGCCAAAGACTTGGCTGCAGAGGCTCTGCAAGCGGCTGTCGACGGCGTCATCGCCGTGGGCGGTGACGGCACGGTTTCCGATGTCGCCTCGGCGTTACTGGGTACAGGCATGCCCTTGGGCGTTCTGCCCGGTGGCTCGACCAATATCGTGGCGCGCGAACACGGCGTCCCAAAGGACATGTTCGAGGCAGCGAGGCTGATCTTCGGCAGGCATGTGCTGGCCCCGGCGGACGTGGCGCTCTGCAACGAACGGCCCTTTCTCCATATGGCAGGAGCAGGGTTCGACAGCCTTTTCTTCAATATGACGGATCCGGCGCTCAAACGAAGAATCGGGTGGATGGCGTACTTACCAGCTGCCGCTCAGGCACTGCTGGTCCAGCCTGCGACTTACCGGATTGAGGCGGAAGGTGAGATGATCACTGCCAAGTCGCCGATGGTCCTCGTTGCGAATGGCGCGTCGATCATCACGCCAATGCTCAAGCTCTCCCCTGATATACGGTCGGATGATGGCTGGCTGGACCTCATTGTGGTCACTGCGACCAAGCCGCATGAGTTGGCGAGCGTGCTGGCACGGCTCGCGACACTCCAGTTCGAGAAGTCACCGCTTGTTGTTCACCGGCGCGTCCGAACTCTTTCGCTGGTGTCGTCGAGAGAGATACCCGTAGAGTTGGACGGAGATGTGCTGGAGACCACTCCGGCGACATTTGGTATTGTGCCTGCAGCGATTGAGTTTATCGTTCCTGCCAGGCAGCAGAGTCACTAAGTGATCTGATGAGTGAGACCCGACAGTTTACTGTCGGGTCTCACTCATCTGTCTCTATTTCTGTTCCCTGCTAGGGCCTACACGAGTTCTCCGTCGCCTGAATGTCGTAGGTGACTCCCGATTCCTCATTTCCCATCTCGAAGGAATCACCACACGCGTTGATGAAGCTGGTGCTCGCGCCGGACGAGGTGGTGAACGAGAAGCTGGAACCCACGAATTGATCCGTCATCTGGCCGGCTGGAAGGACACCATCATAGACAACCTGGTCATCGACGACGACTGTCAACTGGATGTCGTTCTCTGCCACGACGGTGATCCCTGTGACATAGGCGTTCTCGGAAACCGGTGCCTCGGGTACAGGCTGGTCATTCTGGCGACCGCTCACCTCGGCAACTTCCTCGGTGGTTGCTGTGGGGGCTGGGGGCTGGGTCGGGAGGACGGTGGGTTGAACCGGGGCGTCGGGAAGCTGTGTAGCGATATCGATATTGTTGGTGAGAGGAGTGGTGGTAGAGGCCACCAAGGTAGCCACGGGGTCTTCGCTCGGAGGGGTGACGTATATGCTGTAACCCCAGGCGAACACGATTGCACTGAGAACGACCGCGAATGCGATGATCGCGAAGTTCGGTGCCCAGTGACTTGGCATGTCGATCGGAGGCGGAGTGACCCCCTTGCTGTCGCCGGTGGCCGTGATGCCGTGGGCCTCCTCGAACATGGCAAGCATCTTGCTTGGGTCAAGGTCAAGATAGGATGCGTAGTTGCGCACAATACCCCGCTGATAAATCAGCGGTGGGAGGGCGCCAAAATTCTCTTCTTCCAAACCAGCGAGATGATGGCGATTAATCCGCGTCGCCTGTTCAGCCTCGCGAAGCGTCACACCCTTCTGGGCGCGTGCCTGCCGTAGCGTTTCCCCGAATCCAGCCATAGGTGGTCCCCTGGCTCCCTCTCACGTCGTTCAATCGATCGGTGTGCGAGCAAGCATGTCAGGCGGCAGGGCTCCAGCCATGTACCCTGCAATAATTCACAAGAGTGTGATACTCAACCTTGCGTGTCTAATAAAAGACGCGCGATACTTGCAGCCAATAGTCTACCGTGAACCCACTCCCATTTGCGCCAATTTGGCACAGAAAAAAGATATTTCCCGTCCGTACATAGACGGCGAGGGCTATCTGCCAACCGCACGTTTGAGCGGATCGAGCTGGGCTATCAACCGGTCCACGCGCGGCGTTGCGACATAACCGGATTCATCCGTGATGAGTCCCACCTCTTCGTCTGCCGGGAGCCACCAACATCCAATGGTGGATTGACAGGCGAGATCTGTTGCGTTCACCATTTGCCGATGGGTAAACGCCCAATTATTCGTACACCAGCCCCGTTCACCTTGCTCCGACATTCGATAGCTTCGGCAAGTTGAGCATTCGCGTGGGACGTCCGGTGCAATAGTGATTGCCATATCGAGCAGCTCGGTACGCTGCTCGACAATTGCACGTATGTCGAACTCCGGCGTCACCTCCGGCTCGAATCCCTCGTCGGCCGGCGCACCGAGGAGACTGTTCACGGGGAGCACATTGGTACTAGCTCTTTCCGGCTCCCGTTGCGGCTGATACCCGGATCGCCGCCTCGTGACGAATTGATCGGACACGCGTCCGCGTATCAATTCCTGGTCATGCTGCGTCTCACGAAATCCCCCCTGTCCTGCGCCTCGCATAGGCTGCTTCACAAAGCCGTTGGCAGGGTTCTGTGGTGGCGTAGGTTCAGCGGGTGCCGGGCGTTGGCGTGATAGCGCGACGGGAGCACGAGCAACGGGCTCCTCTGTGTGGGTAGCGACGCCAGATGCCCCCGGTTCACAGTGTGACGTGAAGAGCCGTTGGCGAAAGGCGACCATATCTCCTTCGTTCTGGAGATCGAGGCGTTCATATTCAGCACCAACGCGACCGGAGGTAGGTCCAGGGTCGTCTTCATAGGCGGCCGCATTCCGCTCCCCATCCTCGTCCGTTGAAGCATTGGGAGGGAACTCATATTGAGCCGCAGCCTGGCTCTCGTGCTCATTGAGCCAGGAGTCGGTCTCGCCTGTCTCCCAATCCTTCGAAGCGGATGAAAGGTATGGCTCGTCGATGCTCTCTTCCCAGCCCTCAGTATCATCAGTAGTTGAGCGGTCGGAGCGGTTGAAGAGGCCTCGCCACCAGCTGCTCCGTGCTTCCTGCCTGTGCGATGTTGGAGACCAGCGCTCGGTCGAGGTTCTTCGATCGTCATTGGCTTTTCGGGCCCCTGACTGGTATTCGTGTGCAGTCGGTCGCTGGCGTACATGACCTCGATCCTCGACGGCGGGATCGGGAAGCAACGTCGCAGGCTCCTTGTTTTCCTGGAACGCCTTCTTCAGGGGCAGATCCTCGCCACCTGCCGGTACGCGTCGCGCTATCGGTGCGCCGAGACGCGTGCTGGGACGTTCTACTCGGTCGTCCATGCCAAGTGGGGCAACGGTTCTGCGCTGTTCGTGACGCACCCGCTCCTCACGCTCAACGCGTGCGGCAGCCCTGATGCCCTGGGTGCGCTTCATCACGTGGTCATAGGCGTTTTCCTCGGTGCCATGCGACAGCATATGCTCCACCTCACCAGTTCCTGGCTGCTCCGTGTCGGAAGGAGAGGATTCGCATCGTGGTGGTAATGGATCGATGTCGGTGGAGGACTGCGACATGGCCTCAGAGTCGCTCGTGTCGCGTACGCCGGTTTCGGGCAAGTCGGTCAGGGCGTGCGCGTCAAGTTCCATCGCGACGCCGGTGCCGAATTTTGGGCTTTGGGGTAACTCCCGCGACCGTCGAAGCCGGCGGCTGCGAGGAGACCCCGGCCTGCTGTCTTGACTGAGCAGAACATCCTCGTCGGGTTGGTCCGGTTCCTCCGGTTCCTCCTCCACTGCCTTCGACGCAGGTGTCTCCTGTTCAACGTAGTCGTCCGGTGTGAAGCCGCTGGTGGCGCTGGTCTCGAGCGTGGATCCCGATTCCTCTGTTTGAGGATTGTCATCGCCCCCAAGGATCGGCGCGTCTGCCTGACGCCGCCGCAGATGGCGCTGTCGTGCCTGTCCAACAGAGTCTCGTCCACCTCGTGCCAGGAGATGGAATCGATCGTCCGCTTCGTGGCTGCTCAAACGCTCCTCCGGCAGGATGGTCGTCTGCTCCACGAGTCGATCGTTCAGATCCTGATCCGTAAGTGAGCGATGAATCTCCGAACTGACGACCGATGTGATCTCATCATCGAAGGACACTTGTGCAACCGGAGTAGGAGCGGGAACCTCAGGAGCAGGGGCTGCAGTGGGCTGGTCGACTGCCGCTGGAGCATCCGGTGCAATGCCGTCCTTATCCATCCACATGTCCACGCCCCACGCGTTCCGGCAGGCAAGTTCAGCAGGACGCACCAGGATGCGTACATCGCTGGAAAGTTGACGTTTGGGATGGGTGCACCATCCGGCCCCCGCCATGCCTGCATCCTGGAAGTACCGGCAGGTAAGACATTGCCGTTTCTTTCCTGACATATTTGAGACCTTTTGCTACGCCGGAGAGGTTTTTTGGTCAACACCGTCCCACAACCTGCCGAATCCCCACAATTCGAAAGGCAGTGTCCTTGGTCGTTTCCTTGGTCGTTAGAGAAGGGTTGACCCCGTTTATCCGATTGTACAGTGCCCCTTCGAGCTTGTCTACAAGACACAACAAGTACGTTCAGAACGACCGTACTTGTTGTACGAACGAGTACGTTCGGGCGGCAAAGATGGGTCGTATCGCTGATTGTAGAAGTTTGCTAAGGAGTGATTCCTTGGACAATAGAGAGATCAGCGGTGTCGCTCTGTCACCATGCGGCAATCATTGCTCGTGTGGTGTTGGTGGCTTCCCAAGCGTACACTCGGAACTTGGTGGCCCGAAGTGGACGAGGAACCGACCACGAGAGAGGACTACGAGATGCTGGCGCTCTCAAAGCGTGACATTCAGAACCTGATATCTATGGGAGATGCGATTGAGCTGGTAAAGACTGCATTTTACGAGTTGCGCGAGGGTCGGGCAGTCGTTCCATTGAGGAGCTCAGTAGAGATCGCCCCCGGTTCAGCGATGCTTCTGCTTATGCCGGCGTACATGCCCGGGCTGCCTGCGCTCGGGTTCAAGGCCGTTTCCATCTTTCAGGAGAATGGAAGGCGAAACGTGCCAACTGCGAATGCGATGGTGTGCATGATCGATCCGCAGACAGGGGTGCCAGCGGCAGTGCTCAACGGAGCGTACCTGACTGCCCTGCGTACTGGAGCGGTCTCCGGTGCTTCGGCCCAGCTCATGGCGCGAGAGGACGCCAAGAACCTCGTCGTTATAGGCGCGGGAGCACAGGGTGTGACACAGGCCGCCGCCGTTTGCGAGGTTCGTGACATCGACAAGATCACCGTGGTCTATCGTCGGGAGGCCTCCTGGAAGTCATATCGAGACGCGATTGTGGAAGATTGGCCCCATCTCAGGGACCGGTTGTCCGGTACGGACGATGTCGAGAAAGCGGTACGCGAGGCGGACATCGTATGCCTGGCAACGACATCCAGGACACCCGTGTTTGAGGATGCGTGGATCAAGAAAGGAACACATGTAAGTGGTGTAGGTTCCTTCACTCCGTATATGCAGGAGGTCCCCTCTGACTTCGTAGCACGGTCGCGTGTGGTCCTCGATATGAAAGAGCATGCACTTGAGGAGGCAGGGGACCTGATCATCCCTCTCCGGGATGGCGTCATCTCTGAGGACCAGATTGTCGGCGAGTTGGGCGATGTGGTGGCGGGAACGCTGATGCCCCGAGAGAACGACATGGATGTCACGTTCTTCAAGTCCGTTGGTAACGCGGTACAGGATATGGCTGTTGCCAATGCTGCTGTGCTCCGTGCACAGGAACAGGGCGTGGGTCAGCAGATCGATCTCGGTTAAACGAGGCCGTTCAGGTTTGACTTGAGCACACCCCTGCTTGCAACAGCCCTCGTGCCATGGAGCAACTCGGCCCCCTTGTTAGCATAGGAAGCCCGGAGGTTCTCCGTTCGGTATTGAAGTAGCGAGGCCGGGGCATGACGCCACGGCCTCGCTCTGTGATTTCGTGACGGGGACTGCTAATCGGCCGCAGCCAGCACCGGTCGCCCAACTGAGATCGGGCAGGTACCAGTAGGGCATACCCCGTCGACGATGTGTCTACGGAACTCTTCCTCATATGTATCGAGCATTCCAATCAGTGGCACCGGTGCAACCTGGCCGAGACCGCAGAGCGAGAGTTCGATAATGTGTTTTGACGTTCGGCGAATGAGCGCGAGGTCTTCCAGCGTGCCGCGCCCGAACCGGATACGGTCCAAAATCTCGACGAGGGCCGGATTGCCGAGCCGGCATGGGACGCACTTGGAGCACGACTCATACCGGCTGAATGCCGTCATGTAGCGCGCGAAATCGACGACACAGACCTTTTCGTCGAAGATCACCCATCCACCTGAGCCCAACATGCCATTGATGTCGGTGTAGGAGTCAAAGTCGATTGGGCGATCGAAGTGCTCTTTGGTGATCGGGCCTGCGGAGACGCCTCCGGTCTGGATACCCTTGAGCTCGTAGCCCTCACGCATGCCGCCGTAAACGTCGTAGAAGAGGGTGTTCATGGTCATGCCCATCTCGACCTCGACGACACCATGATGGTGCATCGGGCCCTGGACCGTCATGAGCTTGGTGCCTTTGCTCTTTTCGGTACCGATCTTGGCGTACCACTCACCGCCATTGACGATGATGTCAGGGATGTTTGCGAGAGTTTCAGTGTTGTTGGCGACCGTCGGGCGCTTCCAGAGTCCTTCCTCAACGGAGCGAGGCGGCTTTGTGCGCGGCATGCCCCGGACGCCCATGACCGAATACATCAGGGCTGAGGCTTCGCCACAAATGTAGGCGCCGCCGCCGGTGCGAACACGGAACGCAACGTTCTTGCCTGTTCCGAGAATATTCTTCCCAATGAGGCCAAGCCGTTCTGCGTCGGCAACCGCTTTCCGGAAGCGGCGGATACCAAGCGGATACTCACCACCAATGTAGTTGTACCCACGGTCAGCGCCGCAGGCAATGCACGCGATCAGGATGCCTTCGAGAATCCGGTGCGGGTCTGCCTCATGCAGGTGACGGTCCTTGTAGACGTTCGGCTCACCTTCGTGGCTGTTGCAGACGACGAACTTCGGTGAGTTCTTCGCCTTGCGTCCAGACTCCCACTTGATGCCGGCCGGGAAGCCTCCGCCCCCACGTCCCCGGACGTTTGCGGTCGTTACCTCGGCGATCGCTTCTTCCTGGCTCAGCTCGAAGAGGACCTTGAAGTACCCCTGATAGGCACCACGCGCGATGGCATCCTCGATGGAGTCGGGCTCGATCACACCGGCATTACGGGTGAGAAGTTGAAGCTGATCCTTGAAGTAGGGGTGATCTGCCAAGGGCGGGACGTCTCCCTGGGCCTCCTCCGACCGCACGCCCACCGCAAGATCCTCTCGCGCCCCCGCGAGCACACCGGCAACATCGGACAAGGTCAGTGGCCCGTAGATCACCGGCATGAACCCGGGACGCTTCACTTCAATCCAGGGCTCCATCCAGAATGCGCCGTTTCCGCTGACTTCGCGGATCGTTGCACAGTCCCCAAGCTCGGATCGGACTCGTTCGAAAATTTCAAGCGCGCCCTTGGCGACAGAGCTCGATCCAACACCGACGCTAACTACGGTGGAATTGCCATCCCACATCTCGGTCCAGCGGTCGACAACCCCTTGCTGGAATGCCTGGAATTCTTCTTTGGAACCTAATCGTGACAGATGTTCGCTGGGCGTTGTGTTAACCATGGGTTTCCTCGTTTGCTCTCATGGCTTCGCGCCCTGCGAGAGCGCGCTGGATCAGCTGGTTGAGTGACTCGGGGCTAACGGGACCAGCGAACTCGTCATCGAGTTTTACGACCGGGGAAAGATCGCAGACGCCGAGGCAACCGTTGACAACCTGGACGCTCAATTGGGCATCACGCGTGGTGTCACCATCGACAATCCCATAATCGTCCTGCAGGGTTTGCACGAGGTTTTGGGAGCCCATGACATAGCACGACATCCCATGGCAGACGAGCAAGTGGTGATGACCCCGTGGAGCGGTCCGGAAGTCGGCATAAAAGGTGAGCAGGGCGAAGACCCGTGTCGACGTTGTTCCCAGCTGCTCAGCTACAACCTCCGCCGCCTCAGGGGACACCCAGCCAAAATGCTCGTTCACTTCCTGGAGAGCAGAGAGAATCAACTCCTGGGCCTCTTCGAAGTCGTCGTACTTGAAGTGCGAGAGCATTTCGCGTACGACGTCCAGGTCGATGTCCTGTCGCCCTGTATACGGGGCCGGGACCGGCCGCACTGCTGTATGGGTCTGATCGGGTTGAGTCACTCGGCACTCCTCCCTGTCACGCCTTTCAAATTGCAAAGTCAGCGTGGCAGTGTGCGCATTTCGCCAATTCCTACCGTGGCAAAGTATAGCAGCGCCGGAAAGCTTCCCCGGGATACGAGGACTGGTAATGGGCACACGCTTGGAATGTGATGCGCGTCCGTGGACGGGAAACAAAAACCCGGGCGCAATCGCGCCCGGGTTTGCCTGGTAAGCCAGATTCTCTCTTTAGCTCCGGAAGAGCCGGATGAAGTCACCATCGAACTCGTCCAGGAACTGGTGCATATCAACTACGTCACCGGCGGAGACGCGCTCGCCGCTTGTCGGTCCTTCTGGCGCGATAGCCTCTTCTGTCTCGTCGACGGCAAGAGCGTCGGCGGTGAGTCGCCGAAGGGCCAGCTGGGCCTCCTTCGGGTCGCCATCATTGAGGACCGCGGCAACGAAGTTCCGCGCGTGGCAATCGTCACATTCGACGAGCATGGTCCAGATATCCGGCTTGCGGGACAGCACACGAATGTCGTCGGTGTCGAACTCGCGATGGCAGACCACGCACCGATTCATCTGCTTGAGGACGATATTCTTGATCTGAACTTCGGAATCCATGATGTCTTTCTCTGGTGTCAGGCGCAGATCGATCGTACTGGTGTGTAAAGATGCAAGATGTGCGCCTACGTTTTCGTTCGTTGCTAATTGGCCTTGTTGCCCTTGTCGAAGTCGTCCAGGTCAAGCGAGTTGATGAAGTCGCGGAAGACGCCTAGCTGATCGCCCGCTCCCGCGGTCTCATCCGCCGCCGAGGTGGCTCCGCTGAGGTCAGAGAGGGAAATGTTCTCTCCCGTGTCCGACTGCATCGCGGTAGGATTGAAATCATCGTCATCCAGCGAAACTCCGGCGCTTGCCATCACCGAATCCTCGACAAGGATTCTCGACTCCGTGCGGACGGCGATGGCAATTGCATCGCTCGGCCGTGCGTCAATCTCAATGGTACGGTCGGCGACAGAGAGGATGATACGCGCGTAGAAGACCGCGTCGGTGAGATCGGCAATGACGATCCGGTCGATGGTGGCGCCGAGTTCCATGAGCATCGTTCGGATCAAGTCGTATGGCAGGGGGCGTGTTGCGACAATGCCCTGCAGCTCAAGAGCGATCGCTTCAGCCTCGTACGCGCCGATCCAGATGGGCAGGTGGCGGGTTCCATCAACTTCTTTCAGGATCACAACACGGTTTTGGGTCACAAGACTGACCCGGATGCTCTCAACCGTCGCTTCGATCATCATCAGGCCCTTTCCGCGATTGGGTTCGACCGGGTTTCGCACGCAGCATCACTGGAACCAGCCCGTTTCGGTGGAGTATTGATGCAGACACCGATGCTCCGGTGACCTCACAAGTTTACAACGGCGAGGGGCAGTAGGCCGGGCTGCCGCCCGCCGATCGTCGTCATATGCTCGGTCCCATGCGGTTACGTCTCTGGGAGTTTCGGGTAGTCGTAATGGGGCACGACGCCGATCACGTCCGCGGGCCAGTAGGTGATCCACGCCTTGCCGATAATGTTGCTCTCTGGCACGGGGCCAAAGAAGCGCGAATCCTCGCTGTTGTTGCGATTATCCCCAAGCACAAAGATTGAGTCCTCGGGAACCGTGAGCGGGCCGCAGTAGCTGGCCCCTCCGGACTGGCAGCTCGTCGTCGCTCCCTCGAGATAAGGCTCATTGATAAGGGTGCGGTTGACCGAAACACCGTCCTCACGAATCTCAACGGTATCACCGGGAAGCCCGATGACCCGCTTGATATACGGTTTGTCCTGCCCGGGAGAGGGCGGAGTAAAGACGACGACATCACCGCGGCTCGGCTCGCCGAATGTGATGAACGGTTCGGCATCTTCGTGCTCATCCACAAGGGGAAGCCAGTCGACAAAATCCCACGCGTCGACCGATCGATATGAGTTGCGGTTGACGAGGAGCATCTCACCATTCTCGAAGCTCGGCATCATGCTCAGCCCATCAACCTTGAAATTGAGCACAACCGACCTCACTGCCACAAAGATCAGGAGGGCGAGGATTGCGGTCTCGATAACTTCATGGATGAGTGATGTCTGCTTCGTCGCCTTTGCTGTGCCTGGCTGCTGGGATTGGTGGTCAGAAGCATCGACAGGCGAGGACGAGTCTTTCCTGGAATCGACGATGAGGGGGGTCGGCTGGCGCTCGTGCTCGGTCATGCGCTGGTACATCCTTCTGGGCGATTGACAATTGGGGACACAGTCCCTGGGCGATGATACACCTCATCGATGCGGACGCTCTTTAACAAACTACCGGGACGGAGAGAGGTCTCCGTCCCGGTACATCCGCTTTGAAGTGAGAGCGCTCCACAGAACTCTGATCTGGACTGACGAGCTAGATCTCGTCGGCGCGGATATTTCTCTCTCGCCGCTCGCGCTCAACCGGTTCGGCGACCGTTTCCCGGGAATCGCGAGCCGATGCAGTGATGGTGGATGATGTGACGGACTCGCCCCGCTCAATCGCTTGATCCTTTTTAGGATCATCGTGGAGCCCCGACTCTTCCTTAAAACCTCGAATGCCCTTGCCGAGCCCCGAGCCAATTTCAGGGAGTTTGCCGGCGCCGAAAATAATAATCACGATAACAAGGATAATTGCCAGTTCCTGCCAGCCAAGACCCATCATATGTCGAATTCCTCCTGCTGTGGGAGCGCCGTGGATGTTCCACTCGTTCCGACCATTGTTTCAACGGAACACGCTCAGTATAGCGACCCGTGAACCGCACGGGCCACCCGCTCGAACCTCTGGGATACCCTAATCAGGACATTGCAAAGCTGCTGATGACTGCCACAACCACGAAGAACGCGGCGATCGCGACCGTGAAGTCGAAGAGGGTTTTTTCAAACCCGCGGCGTGTGCGCTGGATCGAATCTGCGCCCCCGCCAAACGCACCGCTGAAGGACGAGCCCTTCGTCTGGAGCAGGATGATGAAGATGAGCACCACCGAGATGATGATCATGACGAGATTAATCGCTGTATCCACGTATAGTTCATTCCTTCGTTTCGCAACCATAAGTGACGCGCCCTCTCGGGCAGCATATGCACGACCGCAGGGTAGCACTGTGGCGTCCCTTGCATCAATGCAACAACACGACGCCGGACGGCTTTACGGGGTGATGCGGGCGCCCTCAATCAATGATGCGAATACATCCGCGGAAAGGCTTGCACTCCCAACAAGTAACCCATCGACATTCTTCGCAGCCAGGAATGCCGGCGCGTTTCGATCGTTCGCACTGCCTCCATAGAGGACGCGTATGTGGTCCGCACTGGAGCCGAACCGGGCATCGAGATCTTCACGGATCAGGGTCGCCATTTGGGATGCATCTGCCTCCGTGGCTGCGACTCCTGTTCCAATCGCCCAGACTGGCTCGTAGGCAATGGTGAGGCGACTCGTGTCGGTAAGCCTTGTCCGGTCGAGCGTCGCATCGATCTGGCGCAGCACTACCCGATCGGCAATTCCCGTATTCCGTTCCTCGGCGGATTCTCCTACGCACAGGATGACGTCCAGCCCTGCCTCCAGGGCTTCGTGCAATTTCTGTTGCAAGAGATCGTCGGTTTCTCCGTGGACCGACCGTCGCTCGGAATGACCGACGAGGGTGAACGTGCAACACGACGCGAGCATTTTCGCGGAGATATCCCCGGTATAGGCGCCGTTATCGTGCGCCGAGCAATCCTGGGCACCAACACGGAGGGACGATCCCCGGACCGCGTCACGCACAGGAACGATCCACGTAAAGGGTGGACAAATGCCGACATCCGTCCCTGCGCCAGCGCCGTCCGCAACTGCGGCCGCAGCCTTGGCCAACGTAATGGCCTCATCGAGCGACGTGTTCATCTTCCAGTTCCCGACGATCAGCGGCGTGCTCATTCGGCTTCTCCTTCATCGGGGATCGCCGCGATTCCCGGCAGCGTTCTGCTCTCCAGGAACTCAAGCGAAGCCCCGCCGCCAGTCGATATGTGGTCGATGCGGCTGGTGTATCCAAGGTCCTCAATTGCCCCCGCAGAATCCCCACCGCCGACGACGGTAAAGCCCACTGAATTCGCTACCGCTTCGGCGACGACACGAGTTCCCATGCTGAAGGCGGGATTCTCCGTGACGCCCAGTGGCCCATTCCAGAAGATGGTCTTCTGCGTCGAAATGGTGTCCGCATAGCGTTGGGCGGTATCGGGGCCAATGTCGAAAATCGCCTCATCTGCGGATATTTGCCCTACGGGTTTGACCGTGCCTTCAGGCGCGTCGATATCACGCGCTACGACAACGTCATCTGGAAGTAACACATCGACGCCTCGTTGACGGGCGGTTTCGAGAATGTCCTTTGCCGTCCCGACGCGGTCCTCTTCGACCAGTGAGGCTCCGACCTCTTTGCCCTGGGAGAGGAGAAAGGTGTTCGCCATGCCGCCTCCAATGAGCAGGGCATCAACCCGGGTCACGAGATTTTGCAATACCGCGATCTTGTCGGAGACCTTTGCGCCACCGATGATCGCCGTGAAGGGACGTTCGGGATCGGTTAGGAGCTTGCCGAGCGTATTGATCTCCTCCTGCATCAGCAGTCCAAGATAGGCAGGAAGGAGATGAGCGATGCCTTCGGTTGAGGCGTGAGCGCGGTGTGCCGCTCCGAACGCGTCATTGATGTAAAGGTCCGCAAGTGCGGCCAGCTCGGCTGCAAACTCCGGGTCGTTCTTCTCTTCCCGCGGGTCGAAGCGCAGATTCTCGAGCAGGACGATGTCCCCATCCTGTATCGACCCAATCGCCTGGAATGCGTCGGTGCCTGTGATAGTCGGAATCGCAATCACTTCCTGACCGAGAAGTCTGGAGAGGTGTTCAGCGACGGGTGCAAGCCGGAGATCCTCGACCACCTTACCCTTTGGCCGCCCAAGATGGCTGCAGAGCACGACACGCGCGCCTCGGTCGCGCAGCCACTCGATGGTCGGAAGGGCGGAACGGATACGGGTATCGTCACCGATTGCCCCGCCCTCAAGAGGCACATTGAGGTCAACCCGGCAGAGCACGCGCTTGCCCCGCACGTCCGCCGACGCCACTGATCGCTTCGTCAAAATAGGTCTGCCTTCCAAACGATCACGCGCTCCCAGGACAGTGTTGCCTCATGAGCGCGCGGGTATCAAGCTCGCATGGCGGCGGACACGCCGGCATGTAACCGGGTTATGCCCTGCCGCCAATGCCAATGCGCGACTTGAGGAGAGATGCGTTGGAGTACCAAGGTGCGCCTAGGAGTCGAACCCCTGCTCGCAGATGAGGGCAGCAAGATCCGCTACTCGGCACGAATATCCCCACTCGTTGTCATACCAGGAGACAACTTTAACCATGTTGTCGCCTTGGACCATCGTTGAAAGCGCATCAACGATGGAGGAGCGGGAGTCTCCCTTGTAGTCGGTCGAAACAAGTGGTTCTTCGGAGTAGCCGAGAATGCCGACCATCTCGTCACTTTGCGACGCGGACCTGAATGCCTCGTTCACGCTATCGACGGTCGCCGGCCTTGTGGTGTTTGCAACGAAATCGACGATCGAGACCGTCGGTGTCGGGACACGGAGCGCAAAGCCGTCGAGCTTACCTTCCAGCTCCGGAAGGACCAGCGAGAGCGCGCGAGCCGCGCCGGTGGAGGTAGGGACGATATTCTGGGCGGCGCCACGAGCACGGCGGAGATCCTTGTGGGGTCCATCCTGCAATACTTGATCGGCAGTATAGGAGTGCACCGTCGTCATCATGCCATGCTCGATGCCGAAGGTATCGCTGATCACCTTGGCGACGGGGGCCAGGCAGTTTGTTGTGCATGATGCGTTGGAAATGATGTTGTGCGTCTTTGGGTCGTACCTGTCCTCGTTCACGCCAAGGACCACCGTAATGGCATCGTCTACCCCGGCTGAGGAATCAGCCGTGGTGGTCAACGGGGCGGAGATGACTACTTTCTTCGCGCCGGCCTCATCGATGTGCGCACGGGCCGCTTCGGGCTTGGTGAAGCGACCGGTCGACTCAATGACGAGGTGAATCCCGAGGTCACTCCATGGCAGGTTTCCAGGTTCCTTCTCTTCGAAAACCCTGAGCAGTTTGCCATCGACGGTGATACCCTCTTCGCTCGAGGAGATGTCGGCATCGAACGACCCGTAGTTTGAATCGTATTTCAGCAGGTGAGCCAGGGTGTCGTTGCTCGTGAGATCGTTTACCGCGACGATCTCAAAGAGATCGCCGAAGCCGCCTTCGGTCACGGCCTTGAATACTTGACGGCCGATGCGGCCGAATCCGTTAATACCGATCTTGTAAACCACTGGTGCCTCCTGGCCATCCGTTCTTCGAGATGATTGTGTCGTCACTGTCGCGGAATGACGTGATGCCACGCAGTTTACAGCGAACGGCGTGCCACGCGTGCCGGCGTTCCCGGGGAGGGTCAGGTGGTTGAGGAAGTTGTCGCGACCTCAAGGGGAGCGGTTTCATCCTTACGATCGCGAGCGAGGCCAATCAGGATCTCGGCAAGCTTCACAGGATCGTGCCGTAAGGGGTTGCGGTCGTTGACGACATCTCCCGCGACAATCTTGACGCCATCGGCAACGAATTCCTTGCCGTCGTAGTGAACGGCCGAAACCTGCCACTCTGGCCGTATTGCGGAGTCGGAAGCCGCGTTGCTGTTCACAATCGCAAAGTCGAGCTTTCGGTCGCCCAGATATTCGACCACCTCGGCGATGTGATCCTCGTATCCGAAATCGTCGGTCTCGCCATGTTGGGTGGCGACGTTGCACACGTACGCCGTGGTGCCGCGAGACCACAGGATCGCCTCCCGGATGCCGCCCACGAGCAGGTTTGGGAGCACGCTGGTGTAGAGACTGCCTGGACCAAGGACGATCAGGTCCGCGTTCAGGATCGCCGCAAGGGCAGGCCGATAGGCGTCCGGTGCGTCAGGATCAAGATAAATTCTACTGATCGCAGGATTGTCATGAGCAATCGCAGATTCGCCCCGTACTCGGGAGCCGTCGACCAGATCGGCACACAAGGTGATGTTTTCGAGGGTCGAGGGCAAGACGCGGCCACGGACGTTCAACACCTTGGCAGACTCGATCACTCCCTGTTCAAAACTTCCCGTCACCTGGGTGAGGGCAGTGATGAAGAGGTTGCCGAACGCATGGCCGGAGAGCTCGGAGCCTTCCTTGTCGAAGCGATAGTGGAAGAGCCGGCCCATCAATGATTCGTTATCGGCCAGGGCGACCAGACAGTTCCGGATATCGCCGGGCGCAGGCATGTTGAAAACATTACGGATGCGGCCAGTGCTGCCACCATCATCCGCCACAGTGACGATGGCAGTGAGGTTCACGTTCTGGAGCTTGAGACCTCGGAGGAGCGCGCTCAGGCCCGTGCCACCGCCGATCGCGACCACGTTGAATTCTGCCTTGGCGGGGCCAAAGCGATGATCATTGACTATCTCCGAGAACGCTCGGCCGGAGGTGTCACCGGCGAGAAGCGGTGCGATAAGGGATCGGCTAAGCCGCCAAATAGTGAACCCAAGGAAGGCGAGACCAGTCACAATAATGATGACTTCACGCCAGGGATGGGGGATGGGCTGCAGAGTCAGCCACTCGACGTAGGGCTGGATTGTGTAGGGGAAGTCGTAGTTCTCATAAATCCAGGCAAGAGCCATGGCAAGGCCGAGGCTAGTGACGATGGTGGCCAGCATGAAGAGGGCGATCCAGCGCTTGATCATCATGCCGGGCCGAAGCCACATCCGCAGCGTGCGAGAGTTCATTGACAGTCCAGGATGATGTCGGGTGAGACGGCTGGTTCAGACACACGAGGCTCCACAGTCGTCGTGCGGGTGACGACCGCGCCGGTGCATCGCGGGTTTCTTTAGTATAGCATCGGCGGTGGATAGGCCCGCGCGGGTGTGACGTGAGCCAGGCCGAGAATTCCCGTTCACAGCTATTGACTTTCTTGCGGAATATCAGGTACACTACACGTTCGCCCGAAGGGTGCTGCCGTTGCATTCTGCGGCAGTGGCGGGCGAAAGCGTAGAGTGTTGGACTGGGCGACGCGTGCGGCTGAGCATACCACACAGAAAAACCTGGGTAACCGGGAGGGGCAGCGTATGTCCTCCCGTTTCGGCGTGCGCAGGAGTTTGCGCATGGCAGGCGCGATCTTGACTCCATTGTCCGGCAGTCGGCGGCGAGTTCCTGATTCTTTATTCCCCCGTTATACATCACGCGCATGGTCGGCTTTTAATGGCGAGATCTATTGCGCTGACAAGAGGCGGATTTCATCGGTGACTGCCGGTGTGATCTGCAACGCTAGAGGAGCGGTGAATGGCTGTTGATCGTGATGTAAGAACCACCGCGGTTGTCCCCGATATTGGTCCCAGGCAGGTGCTGTCCAATGTGGGCGTCAACCGACGGTCATATTCGAGCATTCCCACAGTTCTGGAGATGCCCAATCTCGTTCAGATTCAGGTCGAATCCTTCAACTGGTTTGTTGAGGAGGGGCTGCGTGAGCTGCTCGACGAGATATCGCCAATCACCGATCACCACCGGAAGATGGAGCTTTACATCTCCGAGCCGCGCTTTGATCCGCCGTGGTCGCGCATGCCGAAGGGTGAAGAGCAGGAGCGCGCCAAGACGGATCCGCGGGTAGCCGAGGTCTTTTGCCGCGAGCGCGACATCACCTATGCGGCCCCGCTTCGCGTTTCCGCCAAGTTGGTGATGAAGGAGACCGGAGAGATTAAGGAAACCGGACCGGACGGTATTTTCCTTGGTGATTTCCCGGTGATGACCTCGGACGGAACGTTCATTATCAATGGCGCCGAGCGCGTGGTTGTCTCGCAGCTCGTCCGATCTCCGGGCGTGTATTTCGAACGCACGCAGGATCCCGCGACCGGCAAGTACCTTTCCACGGCGAAGCTGATCCCGAACCGTGGTGCCTGGCTTGAGTTTGAAACCTCCAATCGGGATGTCATCTCAGTCAAGGTTGATCGCAAGCGCAAGATGCCGGTGACCATTCTGCTTCGGGCCATCGGTATCGAAAACGACGAGGATCTCCTCGCGGCATTCGAGGATGTCGATACCAAGGAAGACCATCGTTACATCGCCACGACGATGGAAAAAGAAAACACCAAGACCCGGGACGATGCATTGGTCGAACTCTACCGGCGGTTGCGTCCTGGTGATCCGCCGACGAAGGACAATGCCTCCGCGATGCTGGAGAACCTGTTCTTCAACGAGCGCCGGTATGACCTTGCCCGGGTGGGCCGGTACAAGCTCAATGGCCGCCTGCACAGGGATAACGAAGCTGCCCGAACCGATGAGCGCGTGCTCCGGAACGAGGACCTCGTCGCGATTATTCGGGAGATGATTCGCCTGAATAACGGCCTGAGCCATCCGGACGATATCGACCACCTCGGCAATCGTCGTATCCGTTCAGTCGGTGAGCTTATCCAGATGCACGTGCGCACCGGTTTCCAACGCCTGGAGCGCGGTATCCGTGAGCGCATGACGCTGCAGGATCCGGAGACGGTCACGCCGCAGATGCTGGGCAGCACGACGCGCCCAGTTATGGCTGCAGTTCGTGAATTCTTTGGTGGCTCGCAGCTCTCGCAGTTCATGGACCAGCTGAATCCGCTCGCCGAGTTGACGCACAAGCGTCGTCTTTCGGCTCTGGGCCCCGGTGGACTGAGCCGTGATCGCGCCGGAATGGACGTCCGGGATGTCCAC